>NZ_JAMJFM010000038.1:0-93670 GCF_023544705.1 Streptomyces sp. MCA2 | reverse complement strand
GGGGCTGTGGGTGCGGTGACGGACCTCGGGGGCCGGTGTGTGGGACTGCTTCGCTTTACGTCCCACACACCGGCCCCTCCGGCCCGTCCCCTCCCGTGAGTGGAGAAAGTAAAAGTGGGTGGGGGCGAGCCAACGACGTACACGTCTCCATGTGATCCACAAGCAGTACCGGACCACCTACGAGCACCCCCACCGGCCTTCCCCCATTCCCCCACGGGAGGGGACGCGCCGCAGGACGAAGTCCGGAGGAGCGGCACCGCACCCAACAGCCCCGCGCAGCGACCCCGCCCGCCGCAGGCGCAACGGCGAACAACCAACCACGGCGGGAAAGACAAAAACGTGGGGCGCAAGGCAAAGCGCAGCGAACCGGCCCGCCGCAGGCGCAACGGCGAGACGAACCACGGCGGGAAAGCCGACAACGTGGGCAAAGCCAAAAACGTGGGGCTACCCCACGGGAACACCCGCCTCCAGGTGAAGCGGACAACCCCGTTCACGGGCGCGAAGCGCCCACCGTAGGCGGTTCCAGCGGACCGGTGGGAGCATTTTCTCGGCCTCGGCCTCGGTGGCGAAACGCCACCCCCGCAGTTCGGCGCCGGGGAGCAGGAGTTTGCTGATCCGCTCGTCGGTCAGGGTGCCGCCGTCGTAAAGCAGGCGGAGGCCGCCGTAGCCGGGCGGTTTGGGAGCTTCCCAGTCCAGGACCAGCAGTCGGGGGGCGCGGGACAGTTCGATGCCCAGTTCCTCGGCGACCTCCCGTACGCCGGCGTGGGCGGGCGCCTCGCCGCGTTCCACGATGCCGCCGGGGAACTCCCAGCCGGCCTTGTAGGTCGGGTCGACGAGCAGCACCCGGTCCTGGTCGTCGAAGAGCAGTACGCCGGCGGCGAGCGTCTCGGCGGTCGGTTCGGGGGTTTGCACGATGTCGCAGGCGCCGGCACCGGTGCGGATGGCCTCGGCGACCTGCTCGGCGGTCTGCCGGGCGGTGAGCCGGGTGGTGTCGACGACATGGGCGTCGCCTTGGAGCCAGGGCAGTGCGTCGGCGTACGGCCCCAGGTGTTCCAGGCTCCACCGGCGCGTCGACGTGGTGACCCCGGCGTCCCCGGAGGCGTCCTCCCGCTCCGATATCCGGGCTCGCAGGATCGTTTCCTCCGCGTGCAGCAGGACATGCCGTACGGGGATCCGGCGGGCGGCGAGGGAGCCGAAGATCTCGTCGCGGTACTCCTGGCGCAGCAGCGTCATCGGCGTCACCAGGGGGCCCGGGACTTCGGTGAGCAGTGCCGCTGCGGTGTCGACGACCATGCGCCGCCAGGCCGGCAGGTCCTGGTAGTCGTCGATCTCCTCGAACCGCTTGGCCGGCAGCATCAACCGCAGTCCGCTGCCGAGGAGTTCGGGGTCGTAGAGCGTGCTTCCGGGAAGCAGGTCGAGCAATTCATGAGCCGTAGTGGTCTTGCCCGCACCGAACGTGCCGTTCAGCCAGACGATCACGGTTTCCCCTCTTCCCTAGACCCAGGTGAGTTGCCCGCCACACCCTGCCACGGAACGCTCGGGGTCACGGGCCGCGCGCACGACCGGGGAACGTTGCGCATTCGACCATCGGCGCGGCCAGGGAGGTTTCCCACTCCCACGGCCGCGCCGGTCGCGAATTGCCTCGCGCGGAGGATGACCGGTCAACGTATCCGCCGCCGCGAAGCCCCCGGCAAACAAGCGCTCCCCCGCCCCTCCAGTACCGAAACCCTCACCCGCATACCGGGTTCCGGGCCGCCGTCGGCCCGGCGGGCGGCGCATATGACGGCGGCCCATCGTGCCGGCGGCGGCCGGTTCCGCGCGGCGGCCCTCAGCCCTTGCTCGCGCCGAGGGTCAGTCCGGCGATGAAATGCCGCTGAAGGAGCAGGAAGACCACAATCGTGGGCAGCGCGACGAGGACGGAGCCCGCGGCGAGAAGGTTGTAGTCGGTGAAAAACTGGCCGCGCAGATTGTTGAGGGCCGAGGTGACGGGGAGTTTGTCACCGTCGGAGAGGAAGACCAGGCCCCAGAGGAAATCGTTGTACATCCAGGTGAATTGCAGGGTGCCCAGGGCGGCGAGCGCGGGACGGCACAAGGGGAGGGTGACCCGCCAGTACTGCGCCCAGAGGCCCGCGCCGTCGACAATCGCGGCCTCCAGGATTTCCCGCGGCAGGGTGCGCATGAAATTGGCCAGCACGAAGACGCAGAAGCCGAGTTGGAAGGCGACCTGTACGGAGATGACGGCCCACAAGGAGTCGTACATCGTCAGGGAGTCGGACATCCAGTACGGCAGCGGAATCTTGTTGAACAGCACATAGAGCGGGGTGACGATCACCTGCTGGGGCAGCAGGTTGCCGGCGGTGAAGAGCATCAGGAGGACGATGCCGCCGCGGATCCGTACCCGGGAAACGGCGAAGGCCACGAACGAGGCCAGGAAAAGGGTGAGCAGGACACCTGGCACGGCGATGAGGAGCGAGTTGAGAAAGTACTTGCTCATCCCGGAGTCGGCGAAGGCCTGTTGGTAGTAGTCGAAGGAGAGATGGCGCGGGAGGGAGAAATAGCCGTACTTCGCGGTCTCTTCGTAAGGGCGCAATGAGGCATAGACGGCCAGCAGCAGCGGGGCGAGGAAGGCGATGGAGACGGCGAACAGGAAGAGGTGGACGCCGAATCGGCCGCGGCGGCGGGCCGGGGCCGGGGTGGCGGGTGCCGGCCGCAGGGCGGGCGGCGCGGTGGTGGCAGATGCGGTCATCACTGCCGCTCCCCTCGGAGTTCCTGGACGAGATAGGTCACGATGAACCCCAGGGAGACCAGCAGCAGGACGACGGCGATGGCCGAGCCGAATCCGATCCGGCTCGCCTCCCCGATGATGTTGTCGGTGACCAGCACGGACAGCAGCTCCAGGCCGTTGCGGCCCTTGTTGATGGCGTAGACGATGTCGAAGGCGCGCAGCGATTCGATGACGGTGATGACGCCGACGATCACATTCACCGGGCGCAGGGTGGGCAGCACGACACGGAAGAAGGTCTGCCGTTCGCTGGCGCCGTCGAGGGCGGCGGCCTCTTTGAGGCCGCTATCGACGGATTTCAGGCCGGCGAGATAGAGGATCATGACATAGCCGGTGTGCCGCCAGCAGGCGGCCAGCAGCACCATCCAGATATTGAGTCCGGGATTTCCCAGCCAGTCGGTGGGATTCCGGCCGCCGATCACGGCGTTCACTGCGCCCTGGTCCCGGGAGAGGATCAGCTGGGCGATAAAGCCGACGACGGCGAGCGAGAGCACGACCGGCATATAGAGCGTCGACTGGTAGAAGCGGCTGAAGCGGACACCGCGGTCGATGAGGACGGCGAGCAGCAGTCCGAACGGGGCGGCGAGCAGCCCGAGGAAGACCAGCCACAGGAGGTTGTGGCGGACCGCCGGCCAGAACTGCGGGTAGTTGGTGAAGAGGTTGTCGTAATTCTTCAGACCGGCCCACTGGATATCGCCGATGCCGTCCCAGGTGGTGAAGGACAGTCCGACGGAGGCGAGCGTCGGGCCCCAGATCAGGGCGAGGTCGAGCAGGATGGGTATGCCCAGCAGCACGCCGAGGACGACGAGGTCACGGCGGGTGTGGCGCCGTGGGCCCGGTCGTCCGGCGCGCCGTGCGCGGGTGTTCGGCACGGCGGTTTGCTCCCCGTCTTTCACAGCGGCCTTTTGACGGCGCTCACTTGGCGGAAAAGATCTGCTTCTTCTGGCGTTCGATGTCGTTGACCAGACCGTCGATGTCATCCGGTGTGCTGAGGAACTGCTGGATCGCCTGGATCATCACGGTCGAGGCGAAATCGGGCCGGGTGTCGCGGTCCATGAACTGCGATATCTGCTTGGCGCCGGAGACGAGCTGGACGGCCTTCTTCTGGAGCGGGGTGTAGGCGGCGGTGTCCGCACCGCTGTTGACCGCGACATTGTTGGGGTCGGACCTGAGGTAGAGGTCCTCCGCCTTGGGTGTGGCGAGGAACGTCAGCAGATCCTTCGCCCCCTCCTTGTCCTTGGCCTTCTTCGACATCAGAAATCCGTCGATCGGCGCCTCGACCGCGTCCTGGCCATGGGCCGGATCGATTTCCGGGAACGGGAAGAAGTCGAGATCCTCCCGGTCGGCGGCGCTGAACTGCTGACCGGGGTGCGGCAGTCCGAGCACGGTCATACCGGCTTTCTTCTGTGCGAGGCTCTGGGCGGCCTCCTGCCAGGTGCGGCCGTTGGCGCCCTTCTGGTGATAGGGCATCAGCCCGCGCCAGAGGTCGAAGACCTGCTTGACCTGCGGACTGTTCCAGGCCTTCTGGCCGCTCATCAGCGCGATATGGAAGTCGTAGCCGTTGGCGCGCATATTGAGATAGTCGAAGGTGCCCATCGCCGGCCAGCCGTCCTTGTCGCCGAAGGCGAACGGCACCAGGCCGTCCTTCTGCATCTGCTTGGCGAGCGCCCGGTACTGGTCGAAGGTCTTGGGGACGTCGTACCCTTTCTCCTGGAACACGCTCTTCCGGTGGAAAACGGCCCACGGATAGTAGTAGTACGGCACCAGGTACTGCTTGCCGTCCAGCCCCGTCGACTGCTTCTTCAGCGCGTCGGAGAACCCGTCGAAGCCCCGCCACAGATCACTGATGTCGGAGAGCAGGCCCTTCTGCGCGAAGTACTGCATACGGTTTCCGGCGAACCACATGAAGACATCGTCCGGGCTGCCCTGGAGGTAACGGTTGATGTTCTCCTGGAAGTTCTCGTGATTGACGGTGTTGACCGTCACCTTCTTCTTCGACTTCTTCTCGTAGGCCTGGAATGCCTCGGCGAACGCCTTCTTCGGTACGGCGTCCGAAGCATTCGACCCCATCGTGATGCCGTTCGGGCCGCTGCTACAGGCGGCGAGCAGGGACGGGAGGGCCACGGCCCCCGCGCCGAGCGCCGCGCCCCTCAGCAGCGTCCGGCGGGACATCCGACGTCCTGCCGCTTCCCCGTACGTATCCGAGCCGCTGAACGTTGACTGGACCATGTCCCCCTCCTCAGGGGTGGAACCAAACAGAACCGAACGCGAGTGGTGGGATCTCACTCCGAACGGCAGGTCGAGTCAAGGGTTTTGTCAGGCGAAACAGGAACCGTTACCGCTCCTCTTCCAACAGACTCCAACAAGCCCTACCGTAAACACTCGCACGCGACCGGTACACGACCCCACCACACCTCTCGCGAAGACGGAGGACGCGAACCATGCGCGTTCATATCCGCACCACCCACCGGCGAGGCCGGCGAAGAATCGTCGGAGCGCTGTCCGCCGCGCTGCTGTGTACGGCAGGGGTGACCGCCCTGCCCGCCGCGGCCCGTACGCCCGGTTCCCCGGCATCCGGCCCCGCCCCCACCGCTCGCCCCGGCCCCGCCCCCCGGCTCCCCGACGGGCTGGCCAAGGCACCCCCGATGGGCTTCAACAACTGGAACTCCACCCACTGCCGGGCGGAGTTCAACGAGGAGATGGTCAAGGGCATCGCCGATCTCTTCGTCGCCAAGGGCCTCAAGGACGCCGGTTATCAGTACGTCAATCTCGACGACTGCTGGGCGCTGCCCGCCCGCGACGGCAACGGCAAGCTCGTACCGGATCCGCAGCGCTTCCCGCACGGCATCAAGGCGGTGGCCGATTACGTCCACTCCAAGGGCCTGAAATTCGGCATCTACACGAGCGCCGGTATCAAGACCTGCAACCCGGCCGGATTCCCCGGCGGCCTGGGCCATGAGAAGTCCGACGCCCAGCAGTTCGCCGACTGGGGTGTGGACTACCTCAAGTACGACAACTGCAATAACCTCGGCGTGGACGCCAAGCAGCGGTACCGCACGATGCGGGACGCACTCAAGGCCACCGGGCGGCCCATCGTCTACAGCATCTGCGAGTGGGGCGAGAACAAGCCCTGGGAGTGGGCGTCGGACGTAGGGCACCTGTGGCGCACGACCGGTGACATCAGTGACTCGTGGTCGAGCATGCTCGGGATCGCGAAGCAGAATCTGCCGCTCGCCCCGCATGCCGGCCCCGGGCGCTGGAACGACCCGGACATGCTGGAGGTCGGCAACGGCGGTATGACCGACACCGAGTACCGCAGCCACTTCTCCCTGTGGTCGATGATGGCCGCCCCGCTGCTGATCGGCTCCGATCTGCGCAAGGCCGGCCCGGAGACGTTCGAGATCCTGGCCAACAAGGACCTCATCGCCATCGACCAGGACCCGCTGGGCAAGCAGGCCACGGTGCTGAAGTCCGAGTCCGGCCGCTGGACGCTGGTCAGACAACTGGCCGACGGCGACCGCGCGGTGGCGCTGTTCAACGAGACCGGACAGCCGCAGCGGATCTCCACCACCGCCAAGGACCTGGGCCTCCCGCAGGCCGACGGCTACCGGCTGCGCGACCTGTGGCGGCACCAGGACACCCACACCACGGGCACCGTCTCCGCGACCGTCCCGGCACATGGCACCGTCGTCTACCGCGTCTCCGCCGACGGCCGCTGGGCCACCTATCCACCGGCCGTCGAGACCGGCACCGACCGTACGCCGCTGGTGGAGGCCGGCACCCCCGCCGGCCTCCGCTCCACCGTCCGCAACCTGGGCGGCACCCCCGCCAAGAACCTCAGCGTCACGCTGAAGGCCCCGCGGGGCTGGCAGGTCAGGGCCACCTCCCCGGCGACCGCACGCGCACTGCCCGGCGGCAGCACCCTCACCACCGGCTGGAAAGTCAGCGCGCCGGCCGGCACCGCGCCCGGCGCCTACGACCTGCCGCTGACCGCCGACTACCGCTCACCGCGCGGGGAGCGGATCACCTCCACCCTGCCCGGCACCGCCCATGTCGTGGTGCCACCGCCGTCCGGGACCTCCTACGCCTCCGCACTCCCCTGGCTCACCGCCGCCAACGGCTGGGGCCCGGTCGAGAAGAACACCAGTGTCGGGGAGAGCGAGACTGGGGACGGCAGGCCGATCGGCATCGGCGGCACCGGCTTCGCCAAGGGCCTCGGGGTGCACGCACCCAGCGAGGTGAGCTTCTACACCGGCGGGCGATGCTCGGCGTTCCGTGCCCAGGTCGGCATCGACGACGAGTCCGGCGACCGGGGGTCGGTGGGCTTCGAGGTGTGGGCCGACGGCAAAAAGGTCGCCGCGAGCTCCACGGTGACCGGAGCGGATGCCGCCAAGGCGGTCAGCGCCTCGGTCGCCGGAGCGCAGACCGTACGGCTCGTGGTGACCGACGGCGGGGACGGTATCGACTACGACCACGCCGACTGGGCCGACGCCGCGTTCCAGTGCTGAAGCCGCAACGACCCGTCCCTTAGGACGAGTTGATGACGGCGCCGGGCGGGCCACTCGGTCCGCCCGGCGCCAACGGCCTGCGTCTGGACACGCACCAGCACCTGCACCTGCACACAGGAGGGCGGTCAGCAGGTGGGCAGCCCGGGGACGGGCTGATCGTTCGCCCCGCCCTTGAGGTAGACCACGCTGACATAGACACCGGAATTGCCGCTGTCGTCATCGGTCTTGGCCCACCAGACGTTGGTCCACTTCCCGTACGTCTCCCGGCGGCCCAGCTTCGCCTGGCAGTAGAAGTAGTTGGTGCCCGACTTGAGGGTGCCGACCTGCTGGAACGACGAGGTGTACGAGCTCGCGGCGCGCCACACCTCACAGTTGGCCTTACCGCCGCCGATCGACGCACACGACGGCTCCTGGGTCGGGTCTCCACCGCCACCACTGCCCCCGCCGGACGCACCGCCCTGGGCACCGCCCGCGCCACTCCCGCCGTCGGTGCCGCCCTGCGCGCCCCCGTCTCCGCCCGAACTGCCGCCCGCACCACCGGGCTTGGGCTTCTCGGACGCACCCTCGCCCGAGGGCCGGTCCGCATCCGACGGCCCCGCGCTCTTCCCGCCGTCCTGGTCCTGCCCCTTGCTCTTGCCCTTGTCCTTACCGTCGCTCTTCCCGTCCGCCTTGGCGCCGTCCTTGTCGGCGGCCGCGCTCGGTGCGCCCGGCCCGGCCGGCTGAGCCGACGGCTGCCCGCGGTCCGCGACCGCCCCGCTCGGCCCCCCGCCGACCAGCGCATAGGTCACACCGCCGCCGGCCGCGAGCACGGCGAGCACCGCTGCCGCGGCCAGCAGCACGCGACGCCGCGCGCGGACCGGCAGCCGTTCGGTGTCCCGCGCCCCCGGGCTTCCCGAGTGCGGGCTCCCCGGGTACGGATGGGCGCCCGTACTGCCCACGGGCGGACCGGCCATCACACCGGGCGGGTCGCAGACGGGGCCGGGCGACGGGAACGTGAACCCGGGTTCCTGGTTTCCGGTGACGCCCTGCTGATGCTGCGGCGCCTGGTGCTGCGCCGGGGGCGTGGGGTACGGGGAGGGGCCCGGGTGCGGCGTCGGTGTGGGTGCCGTTGCCGGTGTCGGCGACGGCGACGAAGGCGACGATGGCGATGGCGGCGACGGCGCGGGCTGGGTCACCGGCGCGCCCTCAGCCCCATGGCCGGAGAGCCAACTGGACGGCGGGGCCGCCGCGTTGCCCGACCCCCCGGCGGTGCCACCGGTACCGGCCGCCGCCCCACCCGGCTCTCCCACCCCGCCCGGCTCGCCCTGCGCACCGTCGGCCGTCGCCGGGCCGGGCTCCTGTGGCGCGGACGGCGGGACGATCGCCCGTACGTCCGTCGCCGTGGGCAGATAGGACGCACCGGGCACCGGGAGCTGCGCGGGCTCGCGCCCCTCGGCCACCGCTTCCAGCAGACTCCGGGCGTGGGCGGCGGAGGGCCGGTCGGCCGGGTTCTTGGCCATCAGGGCCTGTAGGACGGGGGTGAGCGGCCCGGCGCGCCGGGGCTCGGGGAGCGGCTCGGTGACGATGGCGGTGAGCGTCGACCACACCGACGTACGGCGGAACGGCGTACCGCCGCCCTCGACGGCCGCGTACAGGGTCATCCCGAGGGACCAGATGTCCGAGGCCGGCGTGGGGTCCTGGCCCTGTGCCCGCTCGGGCGGCAAGTAGTCGAGCGAGCCGACCAGTTCGCCACTGCGGGTGATGTGGGTGGTCGCGCCGTCGCCAGGGGCCTCGATGCTCGCGATACCGAAGTCGGTGAGCACCACCCGCCCTCCCCCCGTGCCTGAACGGCCTGGGCGGTGCCCCCAGCCGTCCAGCAGCACATTGCCGGGCTTCACATCGCGGTGCAGCACACCCACTTGGTGCGCGGCGTCCAGCGCGTCCATCACCTGGGCGCCGATCCGGGCGATCTCCCTCGGGTCGAGGGGGCCCCGCTGGTCGATGGCGTCGTCCAGCGAGGGGCCGTCCACCAGCTCCATGACGATGACGGGGCGGCCGTCCTCGTCGATGACGTCATGGACGGTGACCACACCGGAGTGCCGGATACGGGCCGCGGCCCGCGCCTCGCGCTGCATACGGGTGCGCAGGTCGGCCAGCTCCGGGGCGGAGGCATCGGTGTAGGCACGGAGGACCTTGACCGCGACCTCGCGGCCCAGCACTTCGTCGACGGCGCGGCAGACCACGCCCATGCCACCGCGCCCGATCCGGCCGGTCACGCGGTACCTGCCGCCCAGCAGCCGCCCCGTCAGATCGGCGTCGTTGCCCCGCTGGGGCCCACTCGCGGCGGCGGCAGCCGGAACTCCGTGGCCCGCACCGCCGGGGGCGTTCCGCGGCGGGGTATCACCCGTCTCGCCGGGACCGCTCACACCACCCGCCGCACGCTCCTCGTCCGCTCCGCCCTGCTCACGCTCCCCCGGTGTCACCGTCACCGATCCCCTCGATACCCGTAGCTCTGCCCATACGCCGTGTACGTCGTGGTGTACGTCGCGGTCGGCAACAGACTAAGGGGCGCACGGGGGCCCGTGGGCTCGTCAGGGCATGGGGGCGAAGGCATCGAGGCGGGACCGTTGCCCGGCGGCAGCGGCGGCGCCCACCACCCCGGCGTCCGTGCCCATTTGGGCGGGTACGACCGTCAGGCCCGAGACGAACGACAGCGTCGCATAGTCCCTCAGGGCCGCCCGCAAGGGGGTGAAGAGGACATCTCCCGCGCCCGCGACTCCCCCGCCGATGACCGCGATATCGATCTCCACGAGGGTGGCGGTGGCGGCGATTCCGGCGGCCAGCGCCTGCGCGGCCCGCTCGAAGGAGCGCAGGGCGACCGGGTCACCGGCGTGCGCGGCGGCGGCGACGGCGGCCGCGCTGGTGTCGCCGTCGGGGCCGGGCAGCCAGCCGTTGGCCAGCGCCCGGCGGGCGATGTTGGGGCCGCTGGCGATCCGCTCGACACAGCCGCGGGCCCCGCACGGGCAGGGGTCACCGTCGACATCGACGCTGATGTGGCCGATGTGCCCGGCGTTGCCCGTGGGGCCGGGGTGCAGCCTGCCGTTGAGGACGAGTCCGCCGCCGACGCCGGTGGAGACCACCATGCACAGCGCGTTGGCGTGACCGCGCGCGGCACCCTGCCAGTGCTCGGCCGCGGTCATCGCGACACCGTCACCGACCAGCACGACGGGGAGCTCTCCGACGAGCGCCCGCACCCCGGCGACGAGCGGGAAGTTGCGCCAGCCGGGGATGTTGACCGGGCTGACCGTGCCGGACGAGGCGTCCACCGGACCTGCGCTGCCGATGCCGACGGCCGCCACCCGCGCCCAGTCCGGGCCCGCGGCCAGCTCGGCGACCACCTCGGCCACCGCACGCATCACCGTCGCCCCGTCCTTGTCGGCGGGGGTGGGCCGGGAGGCCCGTGCGACCAGCCTGCCGCGGGCGTCCACCAGAGCGCCGGCGATCTTGGTGCCGCCAATGTCCAGCGCTGCGCTGAGGTCCGTCTGCATCAGTGTGGAATCTCCTGGTGGGCCCGGGGGCCGAGCGTACCGGCCCGGCGTGAGAACGCCAGTCTTGCGTCGATTGACAACGTTGTCTAGAGGCTATGCTCGACGCCACACCTGACGCCGACAGAATCAGGACCGCACACCGTGACCGACACCGCGCGGGGCACCTCCCGCCGCTATGGCACCCGGCCCACGATGAAGGATGTCGCGGCGCGCGCCGGGGTCGGCCTCAAGACGGTCTCCCGCGTGGTCAACGGCGAACCAGGGGTCACCCCGGACACCGAACGACGCGTCCAGGAAGCCATCACCGCCCTGGGGTTCCGCCGTAACGACTCCGCCCGGATCCTGCGCAAGGGGCGTACGGCCAGCATCGGTCTGGTGCTGGAGGATCTCGCCGATCCCTTCTACGGCCCGCTCAACCGCGCTGTCGAGGAAGTCGCCCGCGACCACGGCGCGCTGCTGATCAACGGCTCCAGCGCCGAGGACCCGGACCGCGAACAGGAGTTGGTGCTCGCGCTGTGCGCACGGCGGGTGGACGGGCTGGTCATCATCCCGGCCGCCGACGACCACCGCTATCTGGAGCCGGAGATCGCGGCCGGGATAGCCACCGTCTTCGTGGACCGCCCGCCCGGCCGGATCGACGCGGACGTCGTGGTCTCCGACAACTTCGGCGGCGCCCACGACGCGGTGGCCCACCTCATCGCGCACGGCCATCGCCGGATCGGCTTCATCGGTGACCAGCCGGGCATCCACACCGCGCGCGAGCGGCTGCGCGGCTACCGCACGGCAATGGCCGCCGCGGGCCTGCCCGTCGACGACTCCTGGGTGTCGCTGGGCTCCACCGCCCCCGACCGGGTACGTACCGCCGCCACCGCCATGCTGGACGCCCCCGAGCCGGTCACCGCGCTCTTCGCGGGCAACAACCGGGTCACCGTCACCGCCGTACGCGTCCTCGGCGAACGCCCGCGCCCGGTCGCGCTGGTGGGCTTCGACGACTTCGAACTCGCCGATCTCGTCCGGCCCGCGATCACGGTCGTCGCCCAGGACCCGGCACACATGGGCCGGACGGCCGCCGGGCTGCTCTTCCGCCGCCTGGAGGGCATCGAGGATCCGCCGCAGCGCAGGGAGATCCCCACCCGTCTGATCGCCCGCGGCTCGGGCGAGATCCCCCCTTCGGAGAGCTGAACTCCCCCCGGAGACGCCGGAGACCCCCGGGCCGGCGCGGCTCCGGGGAGTTCCGGGCGGAGTGATCACCGGTCGTCGCGATGCGGGGCGCGGCCGGCCTTCTTCCAGATGAGCACCATCCCCAGCACGAGCACGATCAGCGCGACGATCACGATGACACCCTTGATCGCGGCGTCGGCCAGCAGGTGCTGGACGAGGTCCGACTCGTCGCTCCCGTCGCCTCCACCCCCGCCTCCGCCTCGGGCGAGGACCTCATACGTCGGGCCGTTGCCGGCCGTCGGACCGCCGCCGGTCATCGGGCCCCACCCCGCCCCGGCTCCCGTTCGCGCTGCCGCTGCCCGCGCCCGTCGTCGTCCAGGTGCCGGGCCGCGGCCCGCACCACCGCACCGGCCACCGACCCGCGTCCCCGGGACGCCCCACCACGGCCCCGCGCGGCGCCCCGGTCGTCCAGATAGCGGCTCACGGCATGAGCGGTGGGTGCCGCATACCGCCGCGCCGCACCGAGCTTCCCCCGGCGCTTGAGGACGAGCGCCACGGCGAAGACCAGCAGGGCCAGCACCACCAGGCCGCCCGCGATCACGCCGAACCGGATGAGAAGAAGGTTCAGGACATGCTCCACGATCACCCCTCCAATCGTTGTATCACAAGTGTGATACAAAACAATTTATCACAGCCGTGATACAAAGGGGCCATGCCTAAGCAGGTGGACCGAGAAGCCCGACGCCGCGACGTCGTCGACGCCCTCTTCCGCGTCGCCGTACGAGACGGCCTCCAGCGCGCCTCCCTGCGCGCCGTCGCCGACGAGGCCCGGCTCAACATCGGTTCGGTCCGGCACTACTTCGCCGGCCAGGAAGAGCTGATGCGCTTTGCGATGCGGTCGATGCTCGACCGGGTCGGCGACCGACTCCAGCGCCGCGTCGACGAGTTGGGCGATCTGGACGGACTTCCCGCGGCGCAGATCCGCCGCTGCGCGGTCGAGCTGCTCTCCGAGCTGCTGCCCCTGGACGACAGCCGGCGTGCCGAGGTCACCGTCCTCGTCGACTTCTCCACCGCCGCCCGGACCCATCCCGCGATCGACGACCTCGCCCAGGAGACCGCCACCGGCACCCGGACCCTCGTCCGCCGCATCCTCACCCGCCTCGACACCGCGGGCGGGCTGCGGCCGGAGCTCACCCTCGACACTGAGACCGAGCGGCTGACCTCCCTCCTGGACGGTCTCGCCTTCACCGCCGTACTGCGGCCCGACGCCCTGGACGCACAGACCTGCGCCACGGTCCTGCGTGCCCATATCGACGATCTCGGTCCGGCCGCGGACTGAAGTACGAAGCCCCCGCCGGATCGGCGGGGGCCTCATGGGGCCTACCCGACCGGCAAGCGGTCACGGCGGCCAACTTCCTGTGCTGCGGGGCGCGTTGTACCGAACGGGCCGCTGCGCTGTCAGCCCGTGGCGACCGTGCGGCCCGCGAGTGCGTCCAGGTCGGCGCGGGTGAGCCCGGTCAGCCGGGCGACCTCGGCGGTGTCCACGGCGCCGCAGTCCAGCCCGCGCAGCAGATAGCCGCTGAGCGCCTTGGCGGTGGCGGGCTCGTCCATCACCGCGCCGCCGGCCTTGGCGACATACGCAACGAGCCGGGCCGCGGCCTGCTCCAGGCCCTCGCGGTAGAAGGCGTAGACCGCCGCATAACGGGTGGGCAGGTGGCCCGGGTGCATGTCCCAGCCCTGGTAGTAGGCGCGGGCCAGCGAACGGCGGACCAGGCCGTGGTGCAGCCGCCAGGCGTCGTGCACCCGCTCCGTCGGGCCGACCGGCAGGACGTTCGTCGAGCCGTCGGAGAGGCGTACGCCGGTGCCCGCGGCGGCGACCTGCATCACGGCCTTGGCGTGGTCGGCCACCGGGTGGTCGAGGGACTGGTGGGCGGCGCTGACGCCACAGGAGGCGCTGTAGTCGAAGGTGCCGTAGTGCAGGGAGGTGGCCCGGCCCTCGGCGGCCTCGATCATGCGGGCGACGGTGGCACGGCCGTCGGCGCCCAGGATCGACTGGGTCGTCTCGATCTGGATCTCGAAACCGATCCGGCCGCTCTCCAGTCCGCGCGCCTTCTCGAACGCCTCCAGCAGCCGGACCATGGCGGTGACCTGTTCCGCGTAGGTCACCTTGGGGAGCGTCAGCACCAGGCCGTCGGGCAGGCCGCCGGCTTCCATGAGGCCGGTGAGGAAGATGTCGAGGGTGCGGATTCCGCGGTCGCGGACGGCGGCTTCCATGCACTTCATCCGGATACCCATGTAGGGGGCGACGGTGCCTCCCCCGGCCTCCGGACGGGCGGTGCCCCCACGGCAGGCGGCGGCGACCAGGGCGGCGGCGCGGGCCGCTGCCTCGTCCTCCTCGGCGTCCGGGCGGGGGCCGTAGCCGTCCTCGAAGTCGATGCGCAGGTCCTCGACGGGCTCGCGGGTCAGCTTGGCGCGGACCCGGTCGTGGACATCGGCGGCGAGTGCGTCGGGGATGCCGAGGACGGCGGCGAGCGCGGCGGCGTCGGGGGCGTGCTCGTCGAGGGCGGCGAGCGCCTGGTCCCCCCAGGAGCGCACGGTGTCGGCGGCGAAGACATCGCCGGGGACGTAGACGGTGTGGACCGGCTGGCGGGTGCCGGGGTCGCCCGGGTAGCGCCGCGCCAGATCCGCGTCCACCTGGGCGAGAGCGGCTCCGATTCCCTCGCGTACGGTGTCCGCGAGGCTCGTCGCCACGCTCTCCTGCTGCCCCATTCGATACCCTCCCGGTGCGCACGCCCGCCGATCGAGCGTTTTCCGCTTCACGGAATCAACAATCCGTATAGCGAAGTTAACTGCGTCGGTTTGCCGAGGTCAACACCCTCCCCCGAGCCGGCGCAGGTCACGGGTCCTCGGCCGGACTTCGGGAAACTCCGTGGCGGGCCCCTCACGGCACCGCCAGACTCACCCTCATGACTTGGATCGCACCCCCTGTAGAACGCAGAGAACTCCCGACCGTGGCCGGCGAACGGGAGATGCTGCAAGGCTGGCTCGACTTCCACCGTGACACCCTGCTCGCCAAGTGCGCCGGGCTGGCGCCCGACCAGCTCGTCGAGGCGAGCGCCGCACCGTCCACCCTCACGCTGCTCGGCCTGGTGCGCCATATGGCATACGTCGAACGCGTCTGGTTCCGGGTGCGCTTCCTCGGCCAACGGATCGGCGATCTCTACGCCACCGAGGACAACCCGGACGCCGATTTCCAGGACGCCGACCCGGCCGGCGCCGAGCGGGATTTCGCGGCCTTCCGCGCCGAGATAGCGGCCTGCGACAAGGCCGTGGCGGACCGCGGGCTGGACGAGACCTTCTCCCCACGCCCGGGGCGCACCCTGAGCCTGCGCTGGATCTACGTCCACATGATCGAGGAGTACGCCCGGCACAACGGCCACGCGGACCTGCTGCGCGAGCGGATCGACGGGGTCACGGGCAGCTGACGGCGCGGCGACTGCGCACCGGCACCGCCACAGCACGAGGCCCCGTACGCACCGCGCGTACGGGGCCTCGTGCGAGGGCCGGAGCCGCGCCCCGGCAGGACGGCGGTCAGCCCTTGCGGGTCTTGACCTCGTCGGTGAGGGCCGGGACGACGTCGAAGAGGTCGCCGACCACGCCGTAGTCGACCAGGTCGAAGATGGGTGCCTCTTCGTCCTTGTTGATGGCGACGATCGTCTTCGAGGTCTGCATACCGGCGCGGTGCTGGATCGCACCGGAGATGCCCGCCGCGATGTACAGCTGCGGCGAGACCGACTTACCGGTCTGGCCGACCTGGTTGGTGTGCGGGTACCAGCCGGCGTCCACCGCGGCACGCGAGGCGCCGACGGCCGCGCCGAGCGAGTCGGCGAGCGCCTCGATGACCGGGAAGTTCTCGGCGCCGTTGACGCCACGGCCACCGGAGACCACGATCGCGGCCTCGGTCAGCTCCGGACGGCCGGTCGACTCGCGCGGGGTGCGCGAGACGATCTTGGTGCCCTTGGAGGAGTCGGCCACGGTCACCGCGAGCTGCTCGACGGCGCCGGCGGCCGGAGCGGCCTCCGGGGCGGCGGAGTTGGGCTTGACGGTGATGACCGGGGTGCCCTTGGTGATGCGGGACTTGGTGGTGTACGAGGCCGCGAAGACGGACTGCGTGGCCACCGGGCCCTCGTCGCCGGCCTCGACGTCGACGGCGTCGGTGATGATGCCGGAGCCGATGCGCAGCGCGAGGCGGGCACCGATCTCCTTGCCCTCCGCGGAGGACGGCAGCAGCACGGCGGCCGGGGAGACCGCGTCGTAGGCGGCCTGGAGCGCGTCGACCTTGGGAGCGACGAGGTACTCGGCGAACTCGGGCGCGTCGGCGGCCAGCACCTTGACGGCGCCGTACTCACCGAGGAGCTTCGCGGCGGCCTCGGCGTTCGCGCCGAGGTGCACGGCTACCGGCTCGCCGATGCGGCGGGCGAGGGTGAGCAGTTCGAGGGTGGGCTTGCGGACGGCACCGTCCACGTGGTCGACGTAGACAAGGACTTCAGCCATGGGATTGCTCTCCTGCGGGAAGAATGAGGGCGGTGGAAAGGACTGCGGCTCAGATGAACTTCTGGCCCGCGAGGAACTCGGCGAGCTGCTTGCCGCCCTCGCCCTCGTCCTTGACGATCGTGCCCGCGGTGCGGGCCGGACGCTCGGTGGCGTCGTCGACCTTGGTCCAGGCGCCCTCGAGGCCGACCTCGTCCGCCTCGATCTCCAGGTCCTCCAGGTCCAGGGACTCCACCGGCTTCTTCTTGGCGGCCATGATGCCCTTGAAGGAGGGGTAACGCGCCTCGCCCGACTGGTCGGTGACGGACACGACGGCCGGCAGCGCGGCCTCCAGCTGCTCGCTGGCGGTGTCGCCGTCCCGGCGGCCGGTGACCTTGCCGTCGGCGACGGACACCTCGGAGAGCTGGGTGACCTGAGGGACGCTCAGACGCTCGGCGAGCAGCGCGGGCAGCACGCCCATCGTGCCGTCGGTGGAGGCCATACCGCACACGACGAGGTCGTAGCCGGTCTTCTCGATGGCCTTGGCGAGCACGAGCGAGGTACCGAGCGCGTCGGTGCCGTGCAGGTCGTCGTCCTCGACGTGGACGGCCTTGTCGGCGCCCATCGACAGCGCCTTGCGCAGCGCGTCGTTGGCGTCCTCGGGGCCGACGGTGAGAATCGTGATCTCCGCGTCGTCGGCGGCTTCCTTGATCTGCAAGGCCTGCTCGACGGCGTACTCGTCGAGCTCCGAGAGCAGACCGTCCACGTCGTCACGGTCGACGGTCAGGTCCTCGGCGAAGTGCCGGTCGCCGGTGGCGTCGGGCACGTACTTCACACAGACAACGATCCTCAGGCTCACGCCGGCTCTCCTACCTGCTTCGACTCTTCAGAACTGCCTTGTGCTGGCAGCATAGGCGCCTGTCGGGGCGGCTCCCGGTCGGATGCGGTTCCCCACGCCGACCGCCATATTACTCGCCAGTACATCTACTCTCGTGCCCCGAAGCAAGGCCGCTGAAATGTGACCTTGACAACGGCCCTGACAGGGGATCGGCGAAGCCGGGCGGGAACCCGTCAGTCCCGCAACGCGTTGAAGCCGCCCTGGTGATAGAGCAGCGGCCGGCCGGGCCGCGCGGGGTCGCCGACGACGGGCTCGGCGAGCACGATGCGGTGGTCACCGGCCGGCACCCGGGCCACGACCTTGCACACCAGCCAGGCCAGCACGCCGTCCAGGAGCGGCACGCCCTCGGGGCCGGTGCGCCAGGAGGTGGCGGGGCCGAAGCGGTCGGCGCCGCTGCGCGCGAAGGTGGCGGCCAGTTCCTGCTGGTGCTCGCCGAGTATGTGGACGCCGATGTGCTCCGCCTCCGAGACGGCAGGCCAGCTGGACGCGCCGGTGCCGATGCCGAACGAGAGCAGCGGCGGGTCGGCGGCGACGGAGGTGAGGGAGGTGGCGGTGAAGCCGACGGGGCGGGAGCCCTGCGCGGTGATCACCGCGACGCCGGCGGCATGCTGCCGGAAGACCGAGCGCAGCAGCTCGGGGGAGGCGGTGAGGGGCGTGCCGAGGCCGGGCGAGGCCGTCATGGAGTTGTCCTTCTGCTGTGGTGTACGAGCCCGGGCGGAGCCGCCGGTGACCGTTTGGCGGTCGGCGGCAAAGGTGTCGTCGCTGCTCACGCGCCCGGACAGCGGGCGCTGGCAGTCCGCAGAAGGTCGACGTGGGCGCGTCCGTAGAGAAGGATTCCTGGCCGCATCACGTCAGAGTGACGATTCGTGACCCACAGCGTCAAGGGGCGTCTGACATCTGGGAGATCAATCACGGACGGCCGCGCCCAGCGCAGCGATGACATCGGCCTTCCTGGGCTGCCCGGAGGCACGGCGCACGATCGCGCCGTCCGCGTCGAGCACCAGCACCGTGGGGGTGCGCAGCACATGGAGCTGCCGTACGAGCTCCAGATGGTCCTCCGCGTCGATCTCGACATGCGCCACGCCTTCGACCATGCCGGCAACCTCGGTGAGGGTGCGCCGGGTGGCCCGGCAGGGCTGGCAGAAGGCGCTGGAGAACTGGAGCAGGGTGGCCCGCTCCCCCAGATCGGCACCGATCTCGGCGGCACCCAGCCGCGCCCCGTCGTCCCGCTTGTGCACCGTCGGCCTTCCCTTTCGGCGTTGGTGCCACACGCCGAAGGCGCTCGTCGCCACGAGCACCGCGAGGCACACCATGAGTCCAGTCATCGAGGGATGCAGCGTTCACGGGACCGCAAAGATTCCCGTGGCCCGGTGCGGCCCGGTCTGCGGGAGGGTGGGGGCATGCCTGTCGACAGTATTGATGTACGGGGCCCGAGGTTCGCGGCGGCGCTGACGGCCGTCGTCCTGGCGGCCGTGCTGATCACCGGGAGCGGTCCCCTGCTGGCCTGCCAGACGCTGGTCTTCGCCGTCGGGGCGCTGGCGGGTGTCCGGCGCTCGCCCTACGCCTGGCTGTTCAAGGTGGCGGTGCGCCCGCGGCTGTCCCCGCCGGCCGAGTTCGAGGACGCCCGCCCGCCGCGCTTCGCCCAGGGCGTCGGGCTGTTCTTCGCGGTGGTGGGGCTGGCCGGCTACTTCGTGGGGCCGCAGTGGCTGGGGCTCGCGGCCACCGGCTGCGCCCTCGCCGCGGCCTTTCTCAATGCCGTGTTCGGGTACTGCCTGGGGTGCGAGATGTACCTTCTGGTGCGGAGAGCGGCCGGCTGAGACGGTCTCACGTGACAAGAATCTCGCGGCCCCGGCGGCCCACGTGCTGGCCGCCACGGCCGACATCGGGCACGATCTCCCGAAAGCCGCAGTTACGACTGCGTAGGTTTCCGCCGGGAGAACCCTCCCCAGGCGTGGAAAAGGGGTCCTCCGGACAATGGCAGAGCTCGTCTATCCGCCGGTGATCGGCGCCGCCCGCACGCTCTTCAAGGCGCTCGATCTGAAATTCGACATCGACGGGACGGATCACATTCCGCGCCGCGGCGGAGCGGTTCTGGTGAGCAATCACATCGGGTACCTGGACTTCGTCTTCGCCGGGCTGACGGCGCGGCCGGCCAAGCGGCTGGTGCGCTTCATGGCGAAGGAATCGGTCTTCCGGCACAAGGTGTCGGGGCCGCTGATGCGCGCGATGAAGCACATCCCCGTGGACCGCGGCCAGGGGATGCACGCCTACAAGCACGCGCTGACCGCACTGCGTTCGGGTGAAATCATCGGGGTCTTCCCCGAGGCGACGATCTCCGAGTCCTTCACCCTGAAGACCTTCAAGTCGGGTGCGGCGCGGCTGGCCCAGGAGGCCGGGGTGCCGCTGCTGCCGGTGGCGCTGTGGGGCACCCAGCGGCTGTGGACCAAGGGCCACAAGCGCGATCTGGGCCGTAACCACTTCCCGATAACGATCCGGGTGGGCGAGCCGCTGGAGGCCGACCCGGCCGAGCAGGCCGAGAAGATCACCGACCGGCTGCGGTCCCGGGTGCAGGATCTGCTGGAGGCGGCCCAGCGTGCCTACCCCGTACGCCCCAAGGGCCCCGAGGACACCTGGTGGATCCCGGCCCACCTCGGCGGCACCGCGCCCGCCGCGCCCGGGACCGTCGGCTGACGGGACCGGAGGCCGGAGCGCGCCGCCGCCCCGGCAGCGGCGCGCCCGCGACGGCCGATCCGGCGGCCCTGCTCACGGGGTCCGGATGTCGCCGATCTCGATCCTGGCGTCCGGGCAGGCCGTGTGCAGCGCCTCGGCCAGCTCGGCGCCCGCGGCCGTCAGCTCGTCGAGCGTCATGGGTGCCATCCGCTCCAGCAGGAACAGGGCGCTGACCGAGTCCTCGGTGAGGCGGGTGCGTACGCCCTGGCGCCAGTTCCAGCGGCGGCAGGTGACGCCCTCGTCGTCACACCAGACCACTTCGCCCGCGTCGGGGTGCTCGATGACCTCGGCGCCGCCGGCCGCGGTCACGAACGGCTCGTCGCCGGTGGCCCGTACGAGCCGCATACCGCCCTGGATACGGTCCAGGTCCTCGCCGCCCACGGGAATGAGGTGGGCGACGCTGATGGCGTTGTAGAGGTCGACGAGGCGGTTGATGCGCGGCAGACCGCCGTCCGCGAGCGCACGCCTGGCCAGCGCCTCGGCGGAGTTGCGGGTGCGCGACGGCTTGCTGCCGAATGCCGTGTACGCGGCGCGCCAGGCGGCGAGGTGCGGGTCGTCCTGCGGGGCACGTCCGTCGAGACGCCCGGCGAGGCGGCGGGTGGCCTCGTCCAGGAGCGCCGCACCGGCCTCGTCGCTGGGGCCGTTGGTCAGACCGTGGGCTTCGACGGTGAGGTAGCCGAAGCCGGGCGCCAGGGCGCGCACCTCGTCGGAGACATACAGCTGACGGGTCGGACCGGAGACGGGCGAAGAGCTGGGCATCGGGGGCGTTCCTCAGAGGTCGGTGGGGAGCGTC
This sequence comes from Streptomyces sp. MCA2, assembly GCF_023544705.1. Classification (NCBI taxonomy): domain Bacteria; kingdom Bacillati; phylum Actinomycetota; class Actinomycetes; order Kitasatosporales; family Streptomycetaceae; genus Streptomyces; species Streptomyces sp. MCA2. The sequence goes on along the minus strand of NZ_JAMJFM010000038.1, from coordinate 72,741 downwards.
TGCCAGAGGTGAGACCGGTCGACGGCCTCCCGCAGGCATTGGAGCACGGCCGGATGCGGTTCAGCAAACAGCACCGGGAAGTCCAGTTCGTTGCACTCAGGTCGCACGGGAAAGGCGAGCTGCTCACGGTCGAGGCGGAACTGCGCGTCGACGCCGGGCTTGTTGCCCCGCGGATCCTGCCGCGCCCAGCGCTCCTCACCGGGCAGCTTGACGGCCACCAGGCCGTGGAGGACCCCGAGCTTCTGGTAGCAGAGACCGGCGGGAATGCCCTCCGCGCGCAGCAGGGCCACGAGCGCATGCGCCTTGGCGTAGCAGATGCCGGTGCGCTGCGCGAGGACGTCCGAGGCGCGCCAGGTGACCCTCCCCCACCCTTCGGCCGGGGGGACCCCCATCTCGCTGCGCTCGTCGTCGGCGTCCTGGCTGTGCGGGATGGTGTCGCGGACGAATTCGAAGGCGGCCTTGGCGTATGCATATGCATCGGGGGCGTCGACGGAGAGTGTGGCGGCGGCGGCTCGGACGCGCGGATGCTCGTGATCGATGGCCTCGTCGGCGGCCAAGTAGGCAGAGATCTCCGGGGTGTTCTGGATCAGCTCCATGGCCGGGGAGCGTAGCGATGCGCCCGGCCGAGAGTCAATGACTTTTCGACCGAGCGCATAGCTATGCAGATGGACTCGCTGTGCCGGGGAGAAGCCCCCTAGCGGCTGATCTCCTCGCGGAGTGCGGCGAGGAAGCCGTCGACGTCCTCCTCGGCGGTGTCGAACGCACACATCCAGCGCACCACACCGGCCGGCTCGTCCCAGAAGTAGAAGCGGTAGCGCTTCTGGAGCCGCTCACCGACGTCGTGCGGAAGACGGGCGAACACGCCGTTGGCCTGCACGGGGTAGAGGATCTCCACCCCGTCGATCTCCCGCACCCCGGCCGCCAGCCGTTGCGCCATGGTGTTGGCGTGCCGGGCGTTGCGCAGCCACAGGTCCTTGGCGAGCAGCGCCTCCAACTGGACGGAGACGAAGCGCATCTTGGAGGCCAGCTGCATGGACATCTTGCGCAGATGCTTCATCGCGCGCACCCGGTCGGGGTTGAGCACGACCACGGCCTCGCCGAAGACCGCACCGTTCTTCGTGCCGCCGTAGGAGAGGATGTCGACGCCCACGGCGTTGGTGAAGGCCCGCATCGGGACATCGAGCGTCGCCGCGGCGTTGGCTATCCGCGAGCCGTCGAGATGCACCACCATGTTGCGCTCATGAGCGTGTTCGCAGATCGCCCGGATCTCGTCGGGCGTGTAGACCGTGCCGAGTTCCGTGCTCTGGGTGATCGAGACGACCTGTGGCATGGCACGGTGCTCGTCGTCCCAGCCGTACGCCTGGTGGTCGATCAGCTCAGGGGTGAGCTTGCCGTCCTCGGTGGGCACGGTCAGCAGCTTGAGCCCGCCGACCCGCTCGGGCGCACCGCACTCGTCGACATGGATGTGCGCGGACTCGGCGGCGATCACCGCGCCCCAGCGGTCCGTCACGGCCTGGAGGGCGACGACATTGGCGCCGGTGCCGTTGAACACCGGGAACGCCTCGGCGCGCTGCCCGAAGTGGCTGCGGAAGACGCGCTGGAGGTGCTCGGTGTAGTCGTCCTCGCCGTAGGCGACCTGATGGCCGCCGTTGGCGAGGGCGATCGCGGCGAGTACCTCCGGATGGGCGCCCGCGTAGTTGTCGCTGGCGAAGCCGCGTATCTCGGGGTCGTGGTGCTGCCGGGCGTCGGTCTTCGCTCCGGTCACGGCTCGGGGGTCAGCCACAGACGCTGTCCATTCACTTCCTGGGCGGGCCGGCTCCAGACCCCGGCGATGGCCTCGGCCAGCTCCGTGACATCCGTGAAGCCCGCGAACTTGGCGTTCGGTCGCTCGGCGCGCATCTGGTCGTTGACGAGCGCCTTCACGATCAGGATGGCAGCCGCGGCGCGCGGACCCTGCTCACCCCCCGACTTGCGGAAGCCGTCCGCCATGGCGAGCGTCCAGGCCTCGGCGGCGGCCTTGGAGGCGGCGTAGGCCGCGTTGCCCCCGGTGGGCTTGCCGGCGCCGGCCGCGCTGGTGAGCAGGAAGCGGCCGTTGCCACTGCGTTCGAGCGCTTCGTGGAAGGCGAGCGAGGTGTGCTGGACGGTGCGGACCAGCAGCTTGTGCAGCATGTCCCAGTCCGCCAGGTCGGTCTCCGCGAAGGTCGAGGAGCCGCGCCAGCCGCCGACGAGGTGCACCAGGCCGTCGATCCGGCCGAATTCCTTCTCCGTACGAGCAGCCCATTCACGGGTCTGGTCGAGGTCGAGGAGGTCGACGGTGTCCCCTATCACCGTGGCGCCGCCATGTGCATAGCGCGCCGCGTCCACGGCCTCCGCCAGCCGCTCGGGGTTGGAGTCCGAGCCGACCACCACCGCGCCCGCTTCGGCCAGTCGCAGCAGGGTCGCGCGGCCTGCCGGTCCGGCCGCTCCCGCCACCGCGATGACCGCGCCCTCCAGCGGCCCCTGGCCGCCCGTCGAAGTAACCATCTTCGTCGCCTCCTCGTCCTGCTCCTGGACGGCCGTCGGCCGGGTGTTCCGGTCGGTCCTCATGCCGCCGCCAATGCGTCGCTGTGGGCCGTGATGCCCTGGGTAGAGGCGATCACAGCACGCAGCTTCTTGGCGAGCGCCTCGTAGAACATGCTCAGCGGGAACTCGTCGGGGAGCACGTCGTCCACGAGTTTGCGCGGCGGCTGGTCGAGGTCGAGAGCATCGGGGCCCTTGGCCCAGACCGAGCCCGGGTGCGGTGCGAGGTAGGTCGATACGAGGTCGTACGCGGCGAACCAGTGGACCAGCTTGGGCCGGTCGATGCCGTCGCGGTAGAGCTTTTCGATCTCGCCGCACAGCTGGTTGGTGACCTTGGGCGCCCGCTCCCAGTCGATGTGCAGTGTGTTGTCCGTCCAGCGTACGACGTCGTGCTTGTGCAGGTACGCGAAGAGCAGCTGCCCGCCGAGGCCGTCGTAGTTGCGGACCCGGCCGCCGGTGACGGGGAACCGGAACATCCGGTCGAAGATCACTGCGAACTGCACGTCGCGGGCCTGGGAGTACCCCTCGGCCTCCAGCTTCACGGCCTCCTTGAAGGCGGTGAGGTCGCAGCGCAGCTCCTCCAGGCCGTACATCCAGAACGGCTGGCGCTGCTTGATCATGAACGGGTCGAACGGCAGGTCACCGTGGCTGTGGGTGCGGTCGTGCACCATGTCCCACAGCACGAACGCCTCCTGGCAGCGCTCCTGGTCGTCGAGCATCTCGCGGATGTCCTCGGGGAGTTCGACACCGAGGGTCTCGATGGCGGCCTCGCTGACCCGGCGGAAGCGGGCGGCCTCGCGGTCGCAGAAGATGCCGCCCCAGCTGAACCGCTCGGGGGCCTCGCGCACGGCGATGGTCTCCGGGAAGAGCACGGCGGAGTGGGTGTCGTAGCCGGCCGTGAAGTCCTCGAAGGCGATGCCGCAGAAGAGGGCGTTGTCGTAGCGGGTGCGCTCCAGCTCGGCGAGCCAGTCCGGCCAGACCATCCGCAGGACGACGGCCTCGAAGTTGCGGTCCGGGTTGCCGTTCTGGGTGTACATGGGGAACAGCACGAGGTGCTGGAGGCCGTCGGCACGCTGCTGGGCGGGCTGGAAGGCGAGCAGCGAGTCCAGGAAGTCCGGCACGCCGAAGCCGCTGTCGGCCCAGCGGCGCAGGTCGGCGACGAGCGTCTGGTGGTAGGCGGCGTTGTGCGGCAGCAGCGGGGCGAGCTCCTCGACGGCCGAGGTCATCCGGTCGACCTCCGCACGGACGGCGTCGGCGGTGGGCGCGCCCGCCGCCTCCAGGTCTATGGAGCCGTCCTTGGACTGCCAGGGGCGGAGGGTCTCGACCGCGCCCTTGAGTACGGACCACGCCGGGTGCTGGACCACACTCTCTGCGGTCGCGGTGGCCCCCCGGACACCCACAGGCGAAAGAATTTCCGTCATGACTGCCCTCCGGCGGTAGATCGTGTTGTCAGAACACGGTAACCAGCCGAGGATCGCCCGCTCAAGTGCGCCAGGTGAAAATTATTCTGTCGGCACCCCACGCTTACGCCGGTTTTTCCTGCGGGCAACGGCCTGGGCGAGACTTCCTGCCAGTATTGCCAAGGGTTTCGGCGGTTCCTCCGGCACCGCGCAGGCAAGAAAACCTCCTGAGCGTGTGGCATATGCCATAGGGCCGGTGAGGGGCCGACGCCCCGACCGGCCCCGGTCCGGCAGCGCCCCGGCGTCGGCACCGGTACACCGTCAGCGCCGCGAGGACTCGCCCACGCGAGGGTGAGGCGGTCTGAAGCCGGATATGGCGGGTACCCGTACTGGACACACCGCGGTCCCGTCCGGCAGCCCGTTTTCCGCCGGTCGGTCCCGTTAGGCTGTGCGCCATTTCGTAGCGCCGTTGCCGCCAGCCGACGGTCGACACCGATACGAGCCGACACCAGCACCGAGCCGACAGAAGCGAGGCAGCCTTGTCCTTTCTCACCATCGGACACCGCGGGATCATGGGCGTGGAGCCGGAGAACACCCTGCGGTCCTTCGTGCGCGCCGAGCACGAGGGCCTCGATGTCATCGAACTGGATCTGCATCTGAGCAAGGACGGCGCGCTCGTGGTGATGCACGACGCGGACGTGGACCGGACCACCGACGGTGCCGGGCCGATCGTGGAGCGCACCCTCGCCGAGCTCCGCGAACTCGATGCCGGCCAGGGCGAGCGGATCCCCGTCTTCGAGGAGGTCGTGGACGCGGTCAAGGCACCGCTCCAGGCCGAGATCAAGGACGTGGCGGCCGCGCAGGCGCTGGCGGAGGTGATGCGGTCGCGCGATCTGGTCGGCCGGGTCGATGTGATCTCCTTCCACGACGAGGCGCTGGCCGCGATCCGGACCCTGCTGCCCGGCGTGCGCACCGCGCTGGTCGGCAGCCGCTACGGCGCCGATGTCGTCGACCGGGCACAGGCCGTCGGCGCGACGATGCTCTCGCTGAACATCCGCCGGCTCACCCTGGAACTGGTCGAGCGCGCGCATGCCGCGCATCTGAAGGTCGTGGGCTGGACGGTCAACACCCACGATCAGCTCCGCCTCGCCCGCGGGCTCGGCCTGGACGGTGTGGTGACCGACCAGCCGGAGATCCGGCGGGCGGTCCGCTTCACGGCGTGAAGCGGCGCTTTCACGGCGTGCGGCGGCGCCCGACGGGATGAGCGGGTGGGGCGTGCCGAGCCCCCGGCCCCACCCCGCAACCAGGAAACGTGCAGTTCACAGCGGCGCAATCCGCTTCCACCATCCGGACGTTTTCCCCGTTGATCTCGACAGATGGCCTCGCGCACTGCCAATCTCCCGCCATGCGCCTCGCCAACCGCCCTCTCCGCCTTGCCGCTTGCGCCACCGTCGCGCTGCTCACCGCGGCCGTCGGCTGTGCCCCGCAGGACGAGTCCCCCGGTGGCCCACGGGCCGCCGGGCCGGGCAAACAGAGCTGTGACCGCGGCAAGCTGGCCACCGTGGCCGACGGCAAGCTCACGGTCGGCACCGACAAGCCCGCCTACGCACCCTGGTTCCAAGACGACGACCCGGCCAGTGGCAAGGGCTTCGAATCGGCCGTCGCCTACGCGGTCGCCCGCCAACTCGGCTACGCCAAGGGCGCGGTGCGCTGGCAGACCGTGCCGTTCAACAACGCCTTCGCACCCGGCGAGAAGAAGTTCGACTTCGACATCAACCAGATCTCGATCAGCCCGGAACGCAAACGGGCCGTCGCCTTCTCCTCCGGCTACTACGACGTACGCCAGGCGGTCATCGCGCTCAAGGGCTCCCGGGCCGCGCATGCCAAGAGCCTCGCCGCCCTCCGGCATCTCAAGCTCGGCGCGCAGGTCGGCAGCACCAGCCTGGACGTCGTCAACGACACCGTCCGGCCGTCGCAGTCTCCCGCCGTCTTCCAGAAGAACGACCTCGCCAAGTCCGCGCTGAAGAACGGCCAGGTCGACGCGATCCTCACCGATCTGCCGACGGCCTTCTACATCACCTCGGCGGAGGTGAAGGACGCCGAGGTGGTCGGGCAGTTCGCGGCCACCGGCGCCGCCGAGGAGCAGTTCGGTCTGGTGCTGGACAAGGAGAGCCGGATCACCGGGTGTGTGACGGCCGCGGTGGACGCGCTGCGCAAGAACGGCACCCTCGCCGCGCTGGAGAAGAAGTGGCTGACCGACGCCGTGGCCGTTCCGGTGCTCAAGTGACGTACGGAGAAGGTGTGTTGAAGGCCCCGGTGGCACAGGACGGGGCCGACGGCGGCTATGTGCCCTCGCCCCGGCGGATCGAGCGGGAGCGCTTCAAGCGGGCCAGGGCCCGGCGCGCCACCGCCGTCGCCGCGCTGAGCACCCTGGTCACCGCCGTCGTCCTCTACCTCGTCATCACCGGCTCCCCCGGCTGGCCGCGTACCCAGGAGACGTTCTTCAGCGCCGAATACGCCCGTAAGGCGATGCCGAAGGTGCTGGAGGGGCTGCTGCTGAATCTGCGGCTGCTGGTGGTGTGCGGGGCGGCGGTGCTGGTGCTGGGGCTGCTGCTGGCGGTGGCCCGGACCCTGCGCGGCCCGGTGTTCTTCCCGCTGCGCGCCCTGGCCACCGCGTACACCGACTTCTTCCGCGGACTGCCGCTGATCATCTGTCTGCTGATGGTGGTCTTCGGGGTGCCCGCGCTGCGACTCCAGGGCGTGACCACCGATCCCGTGCTGCTCGGCGGCTCCGCGCTGGTGCTGACGTACTCGGCCTATGTCGCCGAGGTCTTCCGGGCGGGCATCGAATCGGTGCACCCCTCACAGCGGGCCGCGGCCCGGTCGCTGGGGCTCTCCGGCGGACAGACGCTGCGCTTCGTGGTGCTGCCGCAGGCGGTACGGCGGGTGGTGCCGCCGCTGCTGAACGATCTGGTCTCGCTCCAGAAGGACACCGGGCTGGTGTCCATCGCGGGCGCGGTGGACGCGGTCTACGCGGCGCAGATCATCGCCGGCAAGGACTTCAACTTCACGCCGTATGTCGTGGCCGGGCTCGTCTTCGTGGCGCTGACCATCCCCATGACGCGGTGCACGGACTGGGTCACGGCCCGCATGGACCGCAGGCGCGCCCAGGGAGGACTCGTATGAGCACGACGGACGACACCGCGCGGCCGGCCGACGAGACCGTCGGGAAGGCGGCACCGGGCGCCATCGGGAAAGCGGCGCCCGGCGACGGCCCGGTGCTGCGGCTGGAGTCCGTGCGCAAGACGTACGGACGCGGCACGGTCGTCCTGCGGGAGGTGGATCTGGCGGTCCCGCCGCACACCGTGACCACGCTGATCGGCGCCTCCGGGTCGGGCAAGTCCACGCTGCTGCGCTGCGCGAACCTGCTGGAGGAGATCGACGACGGCGCGATCTTCCTGGACGGCGCGGAGATCACCGATCCGCGGGCCGACGTGGATGCGGTGCGCCGCCGGATCGGGGTGGTCTTCCAGGCCTACAACCTCTTCCCGCACATGACCGTGCTGGACAACATCACGCTGGCGCCCCGCCGGGTGCACGGGGTGCCGCGTGCCGAGGCCGAGGCGCGGGCCCACGAGCTGCTGGAGCGGCTCGGGCTCGGCGGGCGGGCCGGGGAGTACCCCGACCGGCTCAGCGGCGGCCAGCAGCAGCGGGTCGCGATCGTCCGCGCGCTGGCCGGGCGGCCCCGGCTGCTGCTGCTCGACGAGATCACCGCGGCGCTCGACCCGGAGCTGGTCGGCGAGGTGCTCGGCGTGGTCCGCGATCTCAAGGAGGACGGCATGACCATGGTCATCGCCACCCATGAGATGGGCTTCGCGCGGGAGGTCGCCGACCAGGTGTGTTTCCTGGACGGCGGGGTGGTGCTGGAGCGCGGCACCCCCGAGCAGGTCTTCGGCGATCCGCAGCACGACCGCACACGGCAGTTCCTCCAGCGGATCATCCAGGCGGGAAGGCTGTGAGCGAGGGCCGGGCCCGTCCATGGGCCCGGCCGCCGAACTCCCGTCCGCCGGTCCAAGGGGTACCCCTCCCCTTAGCCGAGCGGCTTCACCAGCAGCTCGAATTCCAGGTCGGCGCGCTGCGGAATGCCGAACCGCTCATCGCCGTACGGGAACGGGGTGAGCTGCCCGGTACGCCGGTAGCCACGGCGCTCGTACCAGGCGATCAGCTCCGAGCGCTGCCGGATGACGGTCATCCGCATCTCGCGGGCGCCCCAGGTCTCCTGGGCGGTCCGCTCGGCCTCCGCGAGGATCACCTTGCCCAGGCCGCCGCCCTGGAGCTCCGGACGCACCGCGAACATGCCGAAGTACACATGGTCCCCACGGTGTTCGAGCTGGCAGCAGGCGATCAGCGTGCCCTCCCGCTCGGCGACCAGCAGCCGGCCGCTCTCGCCCCGCACCACGGCGGCGACGCCCTCGGGGTCGGTGCGCTGTCCCTCCAGCAGGTCCGCCTCCGTCGTCCAGCCGGCCCGGCTCGCGTCCCCGCGGTAGGCCGACTCGATGAGTTCGACGAGCCCGGGGACGTCGGCGTCGTGGGCGGTACGGAAGGTCAGCTCGCTGGTGGGCATGGTGCGTGGGGTCCTCTCGGTGCCGGACGAAGGGCTGAAAGGAGGCTAACAAGCGGTATGTGTGTCGTGTCAGGGCCTTTCGGCACGGCATTCCGGCCCGGCCTTCCGGCGGTGCGGAGCCGGCCGCGTAGGGTCCTGCCATGGTGCACGTACTGAGCAGCAGGGTGCTGTTGCGGCCGTCCGACCCCGAGCGGTCGCGGGCGTTCTACGGCGAGGCGCTGGGTCTGGAGATCTACCGGGAATTCGGTACGGGACCCGAGCGCGGCACGGTCTACTTCCTCGGCGGCGGCTTCCTGGAAGTCTCCGGCCGGGCCACCGCGGCGGCCACGGAGACCCTCCAGCTGTGGCTCCAGGTGGCGGACGCGGCAGCGGCACACCAGGAGCTGCTGGCACACGGGGTGGAGGTGCTGCGGCCGCCCGTACAGGAGCCGTGGGGGCTCATCGAGATGTGGATCGCCGACCCGGACGGCCATCGGATCGTGCTGACGCAGGTCCCGGCGGACCATCCCCTGCGCTACCGGCCCTGAGGGCCCTTCGCCCGTACAGCCGCCGCTCCTCGGCCGGCCTACGGGGTCGCCGGTCCGGCGCCTCCGGCGTCCCCGTCGGCCACCGGGCCTCGGCACTCGCCCCCACCGCGTCCGCCGTTCCGGCGGCACCGTCCGCGCTCCCCCTCCGTGCGTCCGTGCGCTCCCGTGTGACGGGCGGCGGCCGGGCATTCTGCCCCCGATCGGTACGGCAGGCGGTGCTCGGGGAGGTACGGCGTGCACGAACCACCGTTGGTCGGCTGGCTGCTGGTGCTGCTGTGTGCCACGGCCGGTGTGTACTGCCTCGTCCGGGCGCGTACCGGCCCGGCCGGGGACCGGGAGGATGCCCGCGGTGAGGGGCTGATGGCGCTGGGCATGGCGGCGATGGCGCTGCCCGCGTCCGCCGTGACACCGCCGGAGTGGTCGCCCTGGCTGTTCACCGCGCTCTTCGGGGCGGCGGGCGTCTGGGCACTGGTACGGCGGCATCTGCATCACGCGGTGGGCACGTTCGCCATGGCGTACATGGCGCTCGCGATGGCCGTGCCCTCGGCGCACATGAACCCGACGGGTTCGGTGGGCGCGGCGGGGCCGACGGGCTCGACGGGTCCGATGAGTCCCACGAGTTCGGTGAGTTCGGTGAGTGGGATGGGTCCGATGGAGCACGCCGGGCCGGGGGGAGTGCCGTTGCTGACGGGCCTGTTGCTCGCCTACTTCACGGTGTATGTGATCGCCGCCGGGGTCCGGCTGGTGCCGGGCGTGCGGGCGGCGGAGTCCGTGCCGGAGGGGGCAGGGGCGGAGCAGCCGGGGGACGCCGGGCCGTCCGGGGTGCTGCGGGCCTGCCGGGTGGCGATGGGCATCGGCATGCTGGCGATGCTGCTGACGGTGTGAGCTGCGGCGATGCCGTGGTGTACGGGTTCGCACCCTCGGCACGCGGGGACGGCGGTTCACCACTGTGACGTGGGTGGCATACGTCACATCCGATGCCGGGCCGTACCACCGAGTAGCGGTGCGCTCATAGGCTGACGGCATGATGGTCCCTCTCGCGCTGATGATTCTCGGCGTGCTGGCCGCGGCAATGGCGCCACGGCTGATGGCCCGTTCCGACTGGCCCGACCGTGAACCGGTGCTCGCCCTGTGGGTGTGGCAGTGCGTGGTGGCCGGTGTTCTGCTGTGCTGTGTGCTCGCGATGTCGCTGAGCGCGGCCGCCACCTGGGAGGCCGTCCGCAACCCGGTGTTCGGCTTCGCCCCCCGGGTGGTCGTCGAGGCGTATGCGCTCCAGGGGTACGGGCCGTGGGCCGGGGTGCTGGCCCTGCTGCTGGCCGGCGGCGGCGCCTGGACGGCCCTCACGCTGACCCGCGAGGTACGGGCGGTGCGCGCCCGCCGTCGGCAGCGCCGCACCGAACTTCTGCGCCGCGCACCACTGCTGCCCGGCGAGGAGCCCCTCGGGGAGCGCCTGGTCGTCCTGGAGGGCGACCGTCCGGAGGCCTGGTGGCTCCAGCACTCCTCGCCCCAACTGGTCATCACCACCTCGGCGTTGCGGCGACTGAAGGGGCGTCAGCTCGATGCACTGATCGCCCACGAGCAGGGCCATGCGCGGGCCCGGCACGATCTGCTGCTGTACAGCGCCTCGGCGCTGGCCGTCGGCTTTCCGCAGGTCCCGGTCTTCGCGGCGTTCCGCGATCAGGTGCACCGGCTGGTCGAGCTGGCCGCCGACGATGTGGCCTCGCGCCGCTTCGGCCGGCTGACGATCGCCCTGGCGCTGGTCGAACTCAACGAGGACCGCGGGGTGTTCGGCCCCTGCCCGGCCCAACTCGCCCAGGTGCCGCAGCGGGTGGACCGGCTGCTGGCCCCCGCCCCTCGCTTCACCCCCGGCCGCCGGCTGCGGATGACGGCGATGGCGGCGCTGGTGCCGGCCGTTCCGTTGCTGGTCACCTTCATTCCTGGGCTGAGCGCACTGAGGTAGGGCGCGGTCTGAGGTAGGGCGCGGCGCCCTCGCCCGGGGCACCCGGTATCGGCGAGGATCGTTGTATGCCATCGACGCCGCTCCCCACCACCCGCACCACCGACGTGGACGCCGACAGCCACCGGGCATCCGCCCCTGTTCTCCCCGCCCTCCCCTGCACGCTGCTGTGCACTCTCCTCTTCGGCCTGCTGCTCACCCTCGTCGTGGTGCAGTGGGGCCCCTTGATGTCCCTGGACACCGCCCTCTCCGGGGCACTGCACCGGACGGCCGTCGCGGCGCCCGGCTGGACCCGCCTGAACCGGGTGCTCTCGGACTGGGTGTGGGACCCGTGGACGATGCGCGTGCTGCTCGCGGCGGCGGTCGTGGTGCTCGTACGGCGTGGTGAACGGCGGCTCGCCGTCTGGGTGGTGGCCACCGCGCTCGTCGGTACGGTGCTCCAGCAGGCGGTGAAGGCCCTGGTCGGCAGGGACCGCCCCGCCTGGCCGGATCCGGTGGCCTCCGCGGGCTACTTCGCGTTCCCTTCCGGGCATGCACTGACCGCGCTGGTCACGGGTGTCCTGGTCCTCTGGCTGCTGCGACTGGCCGGGGCGCGCCCGCTGTGGCGGTGGACGGCCCGGACGGTGATCGCGGTCTCGGTCGTCGGTGTCGGCTTCACCCGGGTGTACCTGGGCGTGCACTGGACCTCGGATGTCGTCGCCGGCTGGCTGCTGGGCGGGGCCCTGGTGACCGGGTCGGCGGCGGCGTACTCCGCGTACGTGTCCCGGCTGGATCCCGGCACCGCGCAGCGGGCAGGAGGGCGGTCATGACGGCTGTCGAGGGTGTGCTGTTCGACTTCTCCGGAACGTTGCTGCGTATCGAGTCCGCCGAGTCATGGCTGCGCGCGGCGCTGACCGCGTCCGGCACGGCCATGGACGAGGCCGAGATCGTCCGCTCGGCGGCCGCGCTGGAACGGGCCGGCGCGCTGCCCGGCGGCTCCTCGCCCGTCGAGATCCCCGCCGACCTGGCCGGTCTGTGGGAGATACGCGACCGCGACGCCCGCCACCACCGCGCGCTGTACACCGGCCTGGGCCGTCAAGTACCGCTGCCCGAGCCGGAGTTGTACGACGCGCTCTACGAACGCTCCAGGACGGCGGAGGCCTGGCAGCCCTACCCCGACGCCGCCGAGGTGCTGGCCCGGCTGCACCGGCGCGGCATCCGTATCGGCGTACTGAGCAACATCGGCTGGGATCTGCGGCCGGTGCTGCGCGCCCACGGCCTGGAGCGCTACGTGGACATCTGTGTGCTGTCCTACGAGCACGGCCTCCAGAAGCCGGATCCGCGGCTCTTCGCCCTCGCCTGCCGGGAGTTGGGGCTCGACCCGGCCGCCGTCCTGATGGTGGGCGACGACCGCACGGCGGACGGCGGCGCCACGGCGGTGGGCTGCTCCTTCCTGCACGTGGACCATCTGCCGGTGGACCGGCGCCCGGCCGGGCTGCGGCCGGTACTGGACCTCGTGGGCTGAGGGGTCCGGGCGCGGGCCGGACCGCGCCGGGTCAGACCGCGCCGCGCAGTTCCAGCCACTGCTGGAGCTCGACGATGTTTCCGTCGGGGTCCTTGAGGTGGGCGACCCGCATCCGGTCCGTCATCGGGGCCGGGCCGTTCACCAGGACGGCGCCGCGCCCGGTGAGCTGCGCGCAGTAGCCGTCGAGGTCGTCGACCCGCAGCACGACCAGGGACCGGTATCCGTCCGGCGCCGTCCCCAGCTCGCCGAGGACCTCGGCCATCCCGTCGCGCTCCTGTAGCGCGATGCCCGCCGAGCCGCTGTCGCAGCTGAACTTGGCGTACGGACCGTCCGGGGCCTCGAACTGCGGCTGGAGCCCGAGCACGTCCCGGTAGAAGCGGTAGCAGCCGCGGAAGTCCGTGACGAGCAGGCGGACTTGGGCGAGTTCCATCGATACCCCCGTGAGTGATCAACAGTGAGCCTACGGGTCGACGCTACCCCTCACCGGGCTCTGCCCCTCCCCCAGCCCCGCCACCCGCTGCCCACTGCCCACTGCCCACTGCCCAAAGCGTCGCGAAGTCGTCCGCGAGCAGCCCCGCCGCGGGGCGCGGGCAGCGGCACGGACCGTCGCTGCCCGCGAAAACGGAACCGCCCCGGCCGGCAGGCTGCCGGCCGGGGCGGAAGGACTCCGCGGCTATCGCCTCAGCTGAGGGTCTGGAGGGCCTGGTTGAGGGTCGTCGACGGCCGCATGACCGCCGAGGACTTCGCCACGGACGGCTGGAAGTAGCCGCCGATGTCGGCCGGCGAGCCCTGCACCGCGACCAGCTCGTCGACGATGGTCTGCTCCAGCTCGGCCAGCGTCTTGGCGAGTGCCGCGAACGCCTCCGCGAGCTGGGCGTCCTCGGTCTGCTTCGCCAGCTCCTGCGCCCAGTAGAGCGCGAGGTAGAAGTGGCTGCCGCGGTTGTCGATGCCGCCCAGCTTGCGGCTGGGCGACTTGTTCTCGTTCAGGAAGGTGCCGGTGGCGCGGTCGAGGGTGTCGGCGAGCACCTGGGCGCGCGCGTTGCCCGTCGTCTGCGCCAGGTGCTCGAAGCTGACCGCGAGCGCGAGGAACTCGCCCAGGCTGTCCCAGCGCAGGTAGTTCTCCTTGACCAGCTGCTGGACGTGCTTGGGCGCGGAGCCGCCGGCACCGGTCTCGAACAGCCCGCCGCCGTTCATCAGCGGGACGACCGAGAGCATCTTCGCGCTGGTGCCCAGCTCGAGGATCGGGAACAGGTCGGTCAGGTAGTCACGCAGCACGTTGCCGGTGACGGAGATGGTGTCCTCGCCACGGCGGATGCGGTCGAGGGAGAACTTGATCGCGTCGACCGGCGACATGATCTCGATCTGGAGGCCCTCGGTGTCGTGCTCGGGGAGGTAGGCCTTGACCTTCTCGATCAGCTGCGCGTCGTGCGCACGGCCCTCGTCCAGCCAGAACACCGCCGGGTCGCCGGTCGCGCGGGCGCGGGTGACGGCCAGCTTGACCCAGTCGCGGATCGGCAGGTCCTTGGTCTGGCACATACGGAAGATGTCACCGGCGCCGACGACCTGCTCCAGCACGGCGTTGCCGCTCTCGTCGAGGACCCGCACGGTGCCCGTGACCGGGATCTCGAAGGTCTTGTCGTGGCTGCCGTACTCCTCGGCCTTCTGCGCCATCAGGCCGACGTTCGGCACCGAACCCATCGTCGACGGGTCGTAGGCGCCGTTCGCGCGGCAGTCCTCGATGACCGCCTGGTAGATGCCCGCGTAGCTGCTGTCGGGCAGGACCGCGAGGGTGTCGGCCTCCCCGCCGTCCGGGCCCCACATGTGGCCGGAGGTGCGGATCATGGCCGGCATGGAGGCGTCGACGATGACATCGCTCGGCACGTGCAGGTTGGAGATGCCGCGGTCGGAGTCGACCATGGCGAGCTCCGGGCCCTCGGCGAGCTCGGCGTCGAAGGACGCCTTGATCTCGGCGCCGTCGGCCAGCGACTCGAGGCCCTTGTAGATGCCCCCGAGGCCGTCGTTCGGGGTCAGGCCGGCCGCCGCGAGGGACTCGCCGTACTGGGCGAACGTCTTCGGGAAGAAGGCGCGGACCACGTGGCCGAAGATGATCGGGTCGGAGACCTTCATCATCGTGGCCTTCAGGTGCACGGAGAACAGCACGCCCTCGGCCTTGGCACGGGCGACCTGCGCGGTGAGGAACTCGCGCAGCGCGGCCACCCGCATCACGGAGGCGTCGACGACCTCGCCGGCGAGGACCGGTACCGACTCACGCAGGACGGTGGTGGAGCCGTCGTCGCCCGACAGCTCGATGCGCAGCGAACCGTCCCGGTCGATGACCGCGGACTTCTCGGTGGAGCGGAAGTCGTCGACGCCCATGGTGGCGACGTTCGTCTTCGAGTCGCCCGTCCAGGCGCCCATGCGGTGCGGGTGCGCCTTGGCGTAGTTCTTCACCGACGCCGGCGCCCGGCGGTCGGAGTTGCCCTCGCGCAGGACGGGGTTGACGGCGCTGCCCTTGACCTTGTCGTAACGGGCGCGGATGTCCCGCTCCTCGTCGGTCTTCGGGTCGTCCGGGTAGTTGGGCAGTGCGTAGCCCTGCTCCTGAAGCTCGGCGACCGCGGCCTTGAGCTGCGGGATCGAGGCCGAGATGTTCGGCAGCTTGATGATGTTCGCGCCGGGCGTCTTGGCCAGCTGGCCGAGCTCGGCGAGGGCGTCCTCGATGCGCTGGCCCTCCTCCAGGCGCTCGGGGAAGCTCGCGATGATGCGCCCGGCCAGGGAGATGTCACGGGTCTCCACGCTGACGCCGGCCGTCGACGCGTATGCCTGGATCACAGGCAAGAACGAATACGTCGCCAGGGCCGGGGCCTCGTCAGTGTGGGTGTAGATGATGGTCGAGTCAGTCACCGGGTGCTCCGCTCCACGTCTGCAACATTGCTCGACATCAAGATATCTCGTGACCGGCTCCCTCTCGACAGGACCCCGCCCCCGACAAAAGCGGAGGAAGCGGTTCCGAACGGTTTCCACCGGTGAAATCCGGCTGCCCGTCCAGCGGGTCGGCCCCTCCGGGCCAGGTCCGCCCCCGGTCCGCTTCCGATCCGCTTCCGGCCTGCTCCCTGCCTGCTCCGAGCGCTTCGGGCAGGTGGCAGGCCGGGCCGCAGTGCACCGTCGACCGGTATCAGCCGGTCCGCGGCGCGATCTCGCCCCCGGCGGCTTCGTGACGCATGACATCCGCCGGCCTCGCGGCAGGTGACGGCCGTCCGCTTCGCAGCCGCCGGTGGCCGTCGGACGTCATGACCCGCGGTATCCGCCGGCGGGCGCCCGACAGGATTGCCGGGCGCCGGCACGGAGCATGATCGTCCCAGCGGACGCCCCGGGCCCGCCCGCAGCCCCACCCGCTCCCCACGGGCCCGGCCGCCGCGCACCGGCCGACACCAGGAGGACCGCCCACCGTGACCGCCACCCCATACCTCGACGCACTCTTCTCCCTCGCCGGGCGTACCGCCCTGGTCACCGGCGGCAGCTCCGGTATCGGCCGGGCCGTCGCCGGGGCACTGGGGCGCGCCGGAGCCGAGGTCGTGTTACTGGCCCGGAACGTGGGCCAACTGCGGTCCGCGGCGGCGGAGTTGCGGGCCGCGGGTGCGACCGCTCACTGGATCGACGCCGACCTCGGCGACCGGGACGCCCTGCACCGCGGCGCGGAGGAAATGGCACAGCGGCACGGCGAACCCGACATCCTCGTCCATGCCGCCGGGGTCAACCCCCGTCCGCCGATGGACGAGCTGACCACGCCCGACTGGGACCGCACGATGGCCGTCAACCTCGATGCGCCGTTTCTGCTCGGTCAGCGCTTCGGGCCCGGTATGGCCGACCGCGGCTGGGGGCGGATCATCCACATCGCCTCGCAGCAGTCGGTCCGGGCGTTCGGCAACAGCGGCGCGTACGGCGTGTCCAAGGCCGGGCTCACCGCGCTCACCCGTTCCCAGGCGGAGGCCTGGTCCCGGTACGGGGTGAGCGTCAACGCGATCGCCCCCGGCTTCGTCCGCACCCCGCTGAACGAGGCGGTCTTCGCCGACCCCGGGCGCACCGAGGCGATGGCGCGCCGGACGATGACCGGGCGCAACGGCGAGCTGGACGATTTCGCGGGCGCGGCGGTGTTTCTGGCCGGGCCGGGGGCGGCGTATGTGACGGGGCAGACGGTGTTCGTCGACGGTGGTTTCTCGGTGACCTGACCGCCGGGCGCGCCGCCGACGGGCAGACCGAACGGAGCGGCACGGGGGCTGAGGGTGCGGCCGTGCGGCCGACGGGGCAGGCCGAACCGGGCGCGGCACGGCGGCTGGGGGCGCGGCCGACGCGGCAAGCCGAACCGAGCGGCACGGGCGGCTGAGGGCGCGGCCGTAGGAGGCCGCGCCCTGGGCCGTGGCGGCCGGTCAGCGGACCTTCGTCCACTCCTTGCAGCCATTGGTCTCGAACGTCTCCCCCTTGTTGACGGTGACGCGGGCCGGGCCCTGGGGGGTGCCGTTGGCGATGATGCTGTCCACTTCCCCGCTGGAGTCCTTGGCGCGCGCCCAGTAGCACAGCGGGACATCGGACGCGGCGGGGCCGCCGGTCCGGTAGGTGCCGGCGACGATGTCCTCCCCCACGAGGTAGCTGCCCTGGCCGACCGTGGCGTCCGGAGCCGTGGGCGCCTCCGCCCGCTCCACGGGCTTCGCGCCGCTCTTCGCGTTCTCCGCCCTGGCCTTGGCCGTCTTGGCGGTGACGGTGACCGTGACAGTGGGGCCGGGCTTCGCCGCGGTCTTCTTGCCGTCGTCGTCGCCGCTTCCGACCGCGGCCCCGAGCCCGAAGACGATGCCCGCGCACACCACACCCACCGCGATCTTGAGTGCGGCGTGATTCTTCTTCGGCGGCTCGGCGGCCTGCGGCGGCGCGAACGGGTGGGGCGGCTGACCGGACGGGGCGGGCTGCTGCGGGTGCGACATGAACAATCCCCCTGACATCTGTGATGGTGTGGTGATGACCGCCCAACGCCGTTGAAGGTTGTACGGCTATGTGCCCTCGCGTGCCGCGGCACCCCTTATTTCCTGTCGGTCCCGTGCCGGGTCACTTCCCGCCGGTCCCGTGCCGGGCGGTTGGTCAGGCCGGAAGGCTCCTCAGCCAGACGGCGACCCCGTGGTGATGGCTGCATGTGCCCCGCCGGTGCGCGCTGTAGCTGTACGTGCCGTCGTTGCAGCGCGCGGAGGCACCTGCCGGGGCCTGCGGCTGCTCTTCGCCACCGCTCGCGGAACCGCCGCTGCCCTCGGAGCCTGTCCCGCCGGAGGAGCTGGCACTCCCGGAGGAACCGGAACTCCCGGAGGAACTGGAACCCCCGGAGGAGCTGGAACTCCCGGAGGAGCCGCTCCCGTCCGCAGCGGAACCGCCGGAGGAGTCGCCCTCGCCCACGCCCGAACCGCCGGAGGTGGCGGAACTGCCGGTCCCGGTCGGTTCGTCCGTGGGCTCGGCCCCGTCGTCATCGCCCGTGGCCTCTGCCCCATCAGGATCGTCGCAGCTCTCATCGGTCTTCACGACGGCGAACGTCAGGGTTTTGGTCTCTTGCATGACGGACCCGGCGGCCGGCTCCTGTTCGCAGACCTGCCAACTGCGGTCCCATACCTGCATGCGTTCCCGCATGGACAGATCCCGGCTCTTGAGCAGGTAGATGCCCGCACGCTGTGCCGCGTCCTGCGCTTCTTGCAGGTTCTGGCCGGTGTAGTCCGGCACCGTGATGGCGTCGCCCTCGCTGCCGGACGCATCGGACTCACCGTCGGACGCATCGGATTCGCTCTCGGATGCATCGGACTCGCTGTCGGACGCGTCGGACTCGCCGTCAGACACATCGGAGACGGACGTGCTGGCGGACGACTTCGTTTCGTCGTCGCCGTTCATCAGGTTGACGCACCCGCCGACGAGCAGCACGAAGACCGCAATGACCGCGCAGCCGAGCCTGGCGTTCTTCTTGTCCTCCGGCGACGTCGACCCCTGGTTTCCCGTCATACGGCCCCCTGCCTTGCGACTGCACACTCCCCTGCGTGCATGGCCCTGCCCACGGTCGCGAACCGCCGCCCGGCTGAGACCGGAGAGACAAGTGGTGTGAGCGTGAAGAGAGGTAAGCGCGAAGCCGATCTCCTGCCGGACGACGAGGCCCCGCCGCTCGTCGGACGCGACGGGGCTCCCTGCCGCTTCAGGCCCTCAGAAGTTGCCGTTGGAGAGGATCTCGCCCTTGGCGTCGTAGATGGTGACCAGGCCGTTCTTGGATTGCTTCCAGTCGGCGAAGACGGAGGCGATCAGCTTGCCCTCGCTCTGGTGGGGGCCCACCATCCCGCCGGTGAAGTCGGTGTAGATGTCGACCGAGTCGAGGATGTCGTTCTGCTCTTCGGCGCCTTGGACTTTGGTGACGTGCCCGATGGCGGCCTTCTCGTTGGCGCTTCCGTTTTTCGCGACGAAGGCCTTGAACTGGTCGACCGGTGACGTGTGGGCCGCCTTGGGCTTCTCTTTCGGCTCGGCCTCGGCCGGCTCGGCGTCGCCGTGCGCCTTCCCCTTCGCCGGTGCGGTGGCGGCCTTGCCGGGCTTGCCGGCCTGGGGTTCGGCGTCGCCGCCACCCACGGCGGCGGCGATGATCCCGATCAGGACGAGCACACCGAAGGCTCCGCCGCATCCGATGCCGACCTTCGCGGCGGCGCTCTTCTTCTTCGGCGGTGGCGGCGCATACACGCCGGCCGGCATCGGCGGCTGCTGTCCAGGCTGGTCCGGATACTGCTGATTCATCTGATTCATCACGATCCCCCCAAGGTGTCTGGAACCGGGAGAGTAGCGAGTGATTGAACATCGAAATAGATGAAGTGAAGAACCTGTGATGATGTCGTGACCGAAAGGGGTGGACCAGACACGGTGCGCGAAGGGAGCGAAGGGCGGCTCGGCGGCGCGACCGCAGTCGACAGCAGGGTTGCCTTCACCTCACGCCGGGGCGGCGAGGCGCGAAGGCGCCACTCCCCGTACCGGCTCCGTACCGCACCGCAGCCCTACCGTCCGGTACGCCGATCGACCGATGCCTCGATGGCCGGATTGCTGCATGCTGGTCCAACTGACCGAACAATTGGTTGAATTAAGAAACATCAGCACGGGCGACCAGGCAGAAACGGGCAGGGCACGGCCCCCCACCGCCGGTGAAGACCCCTCACACCGCTGGAGGATGGAGCCGCCATGCGACTTCGCGACGCCATACGGGCCGAGCGGCAGGTTCCAGGACCCCCTCCGGCCCCGCCGTCCCCGCCCGCGAGCGCACACCACTCCCCGCCCGCCGACGGGCGCCGGTGGCGCCGCACGCCCCTCCCCGCACGGCCGCTGTGGTGGGAGAACCGCCGGGGCATGGTCTTCGACGTCCTGGTCGCGCTGGGCTGCGCGCTGTTCCCCACTGTCCTCGTGGACGTCCAGGGGCAGTACCCGCTCGGGCTTCCCGCGCCGGCCTACTTCACGCTGGCGGTCCTGACCGGGCTGGCAGTGGTGGTGCGGCGGCGTTGGCCGACGTGTCTGTGCGTGGCCGTGATCCTGGCCCTTCCTGCCGAGGTCTGCTTCCCGGCGCTCACCGTCTGCCTGTACTCCCTGGCGAAATACGGTCGCAGCCGACGCACCCTGGCTGCGGTGTCCACGGTGGCGACCGTCGCCACCGGCACCTACCTGCTCCTCACCTACCAGCGCGCGCTCACCGTCGAGGACCTGGTGTCCGGCATACCGCTCCTGGGCCTTCTGCTGGTGGTGCCGGTCCTGGCCGGCCTGTACGGGAGGGCGCGGCGCACGGTGGTGGAGAACCTGCGCGAGCGGGCCGAACGGCTGGAACGCGAGCAGCGCCTGCTGGCCTCGCAGACCCGCATGGAAGAACGGGCCCGGATCGCGCGGGAGATGCACGATGTGGTCGCCCACCGGGTGAGCCTCATGGTCATTCACTCCGGAGCCCTGGAAGTCACCCCGGCGGACCGCGATCACACCACCCAGGCCCGGCTCATCGGCGAGATCGGCCGGCAGGCGCTGGACGAGCTGCGTCAGGTACTGGGCGTACTCCGCGTCGACGAGAGCGAGAAGGCGGCGCCCCGCGCCCCGCAGCCGACCCTGAACGACCTGTCCAGGCTGGTCGACCAGTCGCGCGCCGCGGGTATGCGGATCGAACTGACCACGTCCGGCCCCTCCCGGCCGCTGGACGCGACGGCCGAGCGCACCGCGTACCGGCTGGTCCAGGAAGCGCTGACCAACGCACACAAACATGCCGGAACCGCCGCCACCCTCGTCCGGCTGCGGTACGTGCCCGACGAGCTGCACCTCACCGTGGACAATGAGGTGCCCAGCGCCCCGTCGACCGCGCGTCTGCCCAGTGGTGGCCACGGCCTGGTCGGCCTCCGTGAGCGCGTCACCGTCCTGGGCGGGACCTTCGAGGCCGGCCCGAGACCGGACGGCGGGTTCCGGGTCTCGGCCGTGATACCCACGAGGGAAGAAGCACCATGAGCATTCGCGTCCTGCTTGCCGACGACGAGGACCTGGTCCGGTCCGGCTTGAGCATGATCCTGGAGGCCGACCCCGGCATCAGCATGGTGGCCGAGGCCGGCAACGGGGTGGAGGCCGTGCACCTGGCCCGCCTGCACCGGCCCGATGTGGTGTTGATGGACATCCGTATGCCGGTCATGGACGGGCTGGCCGCGACCGTGGAGATCAACCGGTTGCCCGCCCCGCCCAAGGTGGTGGTCCTCACCACCTTCGATCTCGACGAGTATGTGCATGCGGCCCTGGAGGCCGGCGCGATGGGGTTCCTGCTCAAGAACACCCCGCCCCGCGACCTCGCCCGCGCGGTCCGGACCGTCCACGACGGGGATGCCATGCTGGCCCCTTCGGTGACCCGCCGGCTGATCTCCAACTTCTCCGCCCGCGGCACATCGAGGGCCAACGACGCACGGCGCCGCACGTCCGTCCTGACCGAACGCGAGGGCGAGGTGCTGCGCCTGGTCGGCGAGGGCATGTCCAACGCCGAGATCGGTGCCCGCCTGCACATGAGCGAGTCCACCGTGAAGACCCATATGAGCCGGCTTCTCGCCAAGCTCGAGTGCACCAATCGCGTCCAGGCCGCGATCCTTGCCCACGATGCCGGCCTCCTCGCGGCGTAGCGTGGGGCGTTGCCCGCGATGCCCGACGCCTCGCGGAGTGGCGTCAGGCGTCGCGCTTGTCCAGCAGATACAGGGCGCCCGCCATCGCGGCTGCCGCCCAAGCGCACAGCACCCCGAAACCGGCCCATGGGCCGAGGCCGCCCAGCATCGGACCGGGCTGCATGATCGCCCAGCCGGCGCTGCCGGGCACGAGGCTGCCGGGCAGGAAGTGCCCGAGGCCGCTGAGCACCGGGGCGGCCGCGAGCGTCGGCACCACGAAGAGGAGCGTGAACATCACGACGATGCCGCCGACCGTGCTCCGGAGCATGGCGCCGACCGCCAACCCGAGCACGGCCAACGCACTCAGGTAGAGCCCGCCGCCGAGCACCGCCCGGACGACTGACGGATCGGTGACCGAGCCGGCGACAGCGGGTGCGGAAGAGTACTCGACGGCGAAGCAGACGATGCTCAGCAGCACTCCGGTGACCAGCACCAGCGCGGCCGTGACCAGGGCCTTGGCCATCAGCCACGGCCCGCGCCGCGGTACGGCCGTCAGCGAGGTGCGGATCGTGCCGGTGCTGTACTCGCTGCCGATGGTCGTCACCGCGAGGACCACGACGGCGAGCTGGCCCACCCCGAAGCCGATATGACTGTTGATCACCATCTGGGCGATGGGCTGGGGGCCTTCCTTGTCGATGACCGTGGCCATGATGACGCTGATACCGACGGCCACCGCCGCGGTGGCGAGCAGGCAGCACACGGTGGCACGGACGGTGCGGAGCTTGGCCCACTCGGACCGGAGCAGCTGAGGGAAGACGGGGCCGGGATAAGGGGCGGACCGGTGCTCGGTCGCGGGGATGGTCAGGGACATGGGGCTACCTCCTGGGTCGGGATATGGCTGCGGCGCGAATCTCAGGCCGGTGGCAACGAGTCGGCGCGGTACTCCACGCTGTCCTCGGTGAGCCGCATGAACGCCGTCTCCAGCGAAACGCGCTGCCGCGACAGCTCGTGCAGCGCGGCCCCGCACGCCGCGGCGGCCGCCGATACCTGCACCGGATCCAGGCCGGTGACCAGGAGCGCGCCTTCGTCGTCCGCGGTGACCTCCCCGCCCGCCTCCCGAAGTCTTCCGGCCAGCTGAATGGCCTGCGGGGAGCGGACCTTGACCATCTCCCGTGCACCGCCCGCGAGGAAATCCCGCACCGCGGTGTCGGCAATCAGCCTGCCCCGGCCGATCACGACGAGATGGTCGGCCGTCACCTCCATCTCGCTCATCAGGTGACTGGACACGAACACCGTGCGGCCCTCCGCGGCGAGCCCCCGCATGAGATTGCGGATCCAGCGCACGCCCTCGGGATCGAGGCCGTTGACCGGCTCGTCGAAGAGCAGCACCTGCGGATCGCCGAGAAGAGCGGCGGCGATCCCGAGCCGCTGTCCCATCCCCAGCGAGAAACCGCCCACCCGCTTGTGCGCCGCCTTCGCGAGGCCGGCGATCTCCAGGACCTCCGCCACCCGCCTGCGGCCGATCCCGTTGCTGTACGCAAGGCCCAGCAGATGCCCGTACGCCGTGCGGCCGGGATGGACGGCCTTGGCATCGAGCACGGCGCCGACCTCGTTCATGGGGTGGCGCAGCTGGTGGAAGGGCTTGCCGTTGACCAGCGCACTGCCTGCTCCGGGGCGGTCCAGGCCCAGGAACATCCGCATGGTCGTGGACTTGCCCGCCCCGTTCGGGCCCAGGAAACCGGTCACCCGGCCGGCATGCACGGTGAAGGACAGCTCGTCCACCGCCGGCTTCCCGCCAAAGCGTTTGGTCAGCCCCCTGGCCTCCAACATCCCGACGCTCATGAACACACTCCGTTCCCGCACCACTGCGCTGGACTTCTCCGTCCCCAGCACCGTAGGAACGCGGCACCGCCCGGCGGATCGCCGGAAAGGCCGGACTCCGCCGCCCGATCGTCCCGAGGCGCGACCCGCCCGCTGCGACTTTCGACGGACCACCGGGTACGCCGGCCGAGGGACACCACCCCGGGGGGCGCCCGGCCACCATCCCCCGCGCCGAACCCGTTACCGCGCCCGCGGCGCCGGCTGCGCCCCCTCGACACGAAGACGCCCAAAGCGGTCAAATCACCCTACGGCGCGGTCGGCCGGGCCCCGGAGGGGAGTGCGCACACCCCCCACCCGCCCCCCTAAGAAGCAATCGCACGAGCTTTATCAGCGAAGGAATGTGCGCCACCGTGCGTCAGTGAATAGTCTTCTTTCTCAAGTCAGCACTTCATGAACGAAGTTGATAGTCAGCTTGCGCAACTCATGCATCCCCACGTACAGGAGATTCCGGTGATTGCCCCTCAAGGTCGCATCGGGCTTTCGCCTGGGCACGAGAAGGCACCACAGCACGGACCGGATCGCCTGGCGCACGGCGAGGTACTGCTTCCCCCGCCCGAGAAGACTGTGACGGGACGGCCGTGAGACGCCAACCGGCCTTCGACCGGCATCCGGCGCGGGACGACTCCCGGTTGCGCGCAGTGGTGGAGGACGCCGCGATGGGCAGATGGGAAGGCGCGCGCGAACTGCTGGCCGCGACCGGTGCCGACTGGGACCGCCGTATCTTCCGTCTCCAGGTGCTCGCCCGCACCGGGGCACGGCTCACCTTCGCCGACACCTGGGCACAGGCCGAACCCCGTTCCCCGCACGCCCTGGCCCTGCTCGCCACCGTCCAGGCCCTGCGCTCGATGGCTCTCCCACGGGGGCAGGGCAGCGGCTCGGAGATGGAGGAGGCCTGGCAGAGCTGCCATGCCGCCGGTGATGCCCTGCCGGCCGATCCGACACCGTACGTCGTCATGCTCGCCCTGCTGCGCTACCACTCCCCCGACCGCGACCGGCAGTGGCGGGAGACCATGCAGAGCGTGTGGCAGGAGGTCGAGGAACGCGACCCGTGGAACAGGGAGGCGCACCACGAGCTCCTCACCTACATGTTCCCCGACTGGCACGGCGTGGCGGGCGAGATGTTCCACTGGGCGCAGGAACGGTGCGCCCATGTCCCCCGGGGGATGCCGCTGCACGTCCTGCCGCTGGTCGCGCTCGCCGAGTCGCACCGTACGCGGATGAAGAAGGAGGGCCACCGCTACGGCCTGACGGTCCATCCGTGGACGGACAACCCGTCGACCCAGCAGGCGTGGGTGAACTGGTGGACGTACCGGGCGCCTTCCATGCCGCACGCCGCCTTCCACGATGACGCCAACTACCTGGTCCACGCGATGTCCTTCGCCAATCAGCACCGGGCGGCGGCCGAGGTGTTCGACGCCATCGGCCCGTACGCCACGGATGTGCCATGGAGCTACTGCGGAGACGCTCAGCAGCTCTTCACCCGTCATCGGAAGTGGGTGGTCAAGGGGTCCGCACCGTAGCGCCGCCCCGACGCCGAGCAGACCGATGTTGTGCCGCAATGCACCGCGCCACCACTAGGAGAGGCCCAGCCATGCCATTGGACATGCCAAGCGTCACGCAGACCGAGGAGGAACGCCTCGCCGAACTCGGCATCACCCAGACGTTGGACCGCTCGATGTCCGGGCGGCAGAACTTCGCCGTCTCGTTCACCATCATCAGCATCCTGTCCGGCTGCCTGACCATGTACGGGTTCGGCATGAACACCGGCGGGCCGGCCCTGATCATGTGGGGCTGGGTCCTCGTCGGCCTGATGACCCTGTTCGTCGGCCTGGCCATGGCCGAGGTCTGCTCGTCCTATCCGACCTCCGCCGGCCTCTATTTCTGGGCGCACAAACTCGCCCCGCAGAAGTCCGCTCCGGCCTGGGCCTGGTTCACCGGCTGGTTCAACACGCTCGGGCAGGTGGCCGTCACCGCGGGCATCGACTTCGGCGCCGCGTCGTTCCTCAACGCCTACCTGAACCTTCAGTTCAGCTACGCCGCCACCCCCGCCCACACGATCACGCTCTTCGGTGTGATCCTTCTGCTGCACGCCGTGGTGAACACCTTCCGCGTGCGCGTCGTCGGCTTCTTCAACACGATCTCGGTGTGGTGGCATCTGATCGGCGTCGTGGTGATCGTCGGCGCCCTGCTGATCATTCCCGACAAGCACCAGTCCCCTGGTTTTGTGTTCACCGAGTTCGTCAACAACACCGGCTGGGGCTCGGCGGTCTACGTCGCGCTCATCGGTCTCCTGATGGCGCAGTACACCTTCACCGGCTATGACGCGTCCGCCCACATGACGGAGGAGACGAAGAACGCCTCGGTCGAGGGGCCGAAGGGGATCGTCCGCTCGATCGTCGTGTCCTGGGCGGCCGGATTCGTGCTGCTCTTCGGCCTGACCTTCGCGATCCAGTCCTACAGCGGCGCCCTGGAGTCGGACACCGGTGTGCCGCCGGCGCAGATCTTCTTGGACGCCCTGGGCGCGAGCACCGGCAAGCTGATGCTGCTCGTCATCATCGGCGCGCAGCTGTTCTGCGGTATGGCTTCCGTGACCGCGAACTCCCGCATGATCTACGCCTTCTCGCGCGACGGGGCGCTGCCGTTCTCCTCCGTCTGGCACAAGCTCCACCCGGGGACCCGCACCCCGACCAACGCCGTGTGGCTCGCCGCCGGCGGCGCCTTCCTCCTCGGCCTGCCGTACCTGTTCAACACCACCGCGTACGCCGCCGTCACGTCCATCGCGACGATCGGCCTCTACATCGCGTACGTGGTGCCCACCCTGCTGCGTCTGCGCCAGGGGGAGAACTTCCGGCGCGGTCCCTGGCACCTGGGGCGCTGGTCCAAGCCCGTGGGCCTGATCGCGGTCGGCTGGGTCGTGATCATCACGGTGCTGTTCATGCTGCCCCAGCTGAACCCGGTGACCATCGAAACGTTCAACTACGCGCCCATCACCGTGGGCGTGGTGCTGGTCTTCGCCGGCACCTGGTGGCTCGTCTCCGCCCGCAAGTGGTTCCTCAACCCGCGGCACCCGCGGAACAACCCGTCGCAGACGCCGGTACCGGAGCGGGCGGCCTCCACTCCGTAGGCGCCCGGCCCGACCTCACCGGCCAACGGCCCGCCCGCCCCGTCCCAGGACACACTGCCTGCGGACCGGGCGGCGGGCCGTACCCATGACCTTCTTCGGCGTCATCGAGGTGGTGGCCCTGCCGACCGCCCCTCTCAGCCGCTCCACGACGGAACGCATCCGAGGGCGCTCACGCCACCCCTGACCGGGAGGGCACGCGAGCGCCCCTCACTCGCCCCAGATCTTGCGGTAAGCCTGCCGGTAGCCCTCGGAGTCCCAGGACAGTGCGCCGCCGCTGTTGGCCGCGGTGGCGATGTGGACGGGGGCGACGTACCCGCTGTCCGGGGCGCCGGTGAAGGCGCGGTTGAACTCGTCGATGATCTGCCAGCCCTGTTCGGAGAGGGGCTCGGGCACGGTGGCGGCCTGGAACTCCTTGCCGTTGACGCGCTGGAAGGCCGACGGATCGCCGTCACCGGCACCGATGTTGAAGGGGGCGCCGGCGCCGTCCTTGCCCTCGGCGCGCAGGGCGGGCGCGGCATGCTGGAAGTACAGGTCGTTGATCGCGGCGGAGTAGGTCCACTTGCGGCCGAAGCGGGACAGCAGGGAGCGGACTTCCTTGATGGAGCGGCTGTTGACCTGGGGAATGGGCATGTTGGTGTAGCTCAGCAGCTTGGTGCCGGAGCAGGTGGCGAGTTCCTTTTTGATCAGGTCGGACTTGCGCTTCGCGAAGGGTACGGAGGCGTCGGTGAACAGGACGACGCCCGCGCGCCCGTGGGAGCGGGCGATGATCCAGTCGGCGCTGATCTTCGCGACGTCCTCGACCCGGGAGGTGATGTTGCTGAAGAGCTGCGGATCCTTGCTGGGACCGGGAGCCGGGGCCGCGTGCCAGCCGATCAGCGGGATTCCTGCCGCATGGGCCTTCTTGACCTCCTCGGGGGCTGTCCCGGGATCAAAACCGCTGATGACGATGCCGTCCGGCTTGAGGCGGACGGCCTGCCGGAAGGCGGCCCGGAGACCGGCGGGCGTGCCCTGCCCGTTGAGGGTGCGGGAGCGCCACCCGACGATCTTGGCGGCTTCCTGGACCCCTTGGGCGACCCCGGCGACGCCGGGGTTGGTCAGGGTCTGCGCGATGTAGACGACGCTCTTGCCGTGAACGGCCTCGGGCCCGGTGGTGGGGCCCCTCCAGGGGGCGTTGACCTCTTCCGCCTTCTTGACGGCTTGTTCGGCTCTGGAGAAGGCGGCAGGGCAGCCGGGCTTGGCGGAGTTCCTGTGGGACGCGGTGGTGCCGGCGCCGGGTTCGCAGCCGGTGGCGGCCATGACCAGGAGCGCAGCGGCTGTCACGACCGCCTTGCGGGTGGGGTGCACGGGTCTCCTCGCAGGGCAGGATGAGGATACGGGTTGGGGTGGGGGGAGACAGATTACGGGTGGCGATGTTCCGAGCGGCAGCCACCTTCGACCGGCACGGCCACGCCGCCGGCACCGGGCCCGGTGAGAAGCAATTCGGCCGCCGCGCCGCCCCCCTCCGGACAGCGGCACATCGGCCCACTCAGCCTGCACGGCCCATCACAAGGGAGTAACGGGCCAAACATGACAAAGAGTTGAATACCGTTTGGCCATTGGTCGTCATGTGTTGCCTGTGCGTGCACAAGCGGTAATGTTCACGGCCGGTCAGGCATGTGGCGCAAACCTTTCGCTCTCATTCGGGGTGAACTTCGCGAGCATCACATTCCCCCCGTCGTCGGCGGTCGGCAACAACACCACCTCGGTCACCGCTCAGGAGAAGTCGTAAGGAGGCCTGGGTGTCTGTGGACGCAGTGGACCCGCCACACGAACCGGACCCGTCCAGGCGTTCAGCGTCGAGGCCGCGGTTCCATCAGCAGGCGAGTGCTCTCCTGGACCGATGGCCGTTCCGGCGCAAGCTCAACGTTCTGGTGATCGCACCCGTCGCCGTCGTCGGCGTGCTGCTGGCCATCGGCGTCAACACCCAGGTGGAGAAGGCCCGGGACGCCGGGCGGAGCGCGGAGCTGGTGCGCGACAGCGAGCAGGTCACGAGGCTGATCAACGACGTACAGGCCGAACACCGGCAGGCGCTCCTGCTGTCCGTGGAGCAGGAGTCGGCCCGGCCCGGTGCCGCCCTGCCGTCCACCACCGCCTACCGCCGGACCCAGCGGGACACCGATGAGCAGGTCACCGCCGTGCGTTCCGCGTTCGGGGAGAGGCTGCCGAAGGACGAGGCGCGGGCCCTCCAGTTCATCCGGGGCCTCACCGTGCTGCGCGACAAGGCCGAACGGGGCTCGGTTCCGGCCGCGAGCATCGACCCCGCGTACGCGGCCGCCGTCGGCTACCTGATCGACGGCATCGGCCTGGACCGCTTCGCCGGCACCTCGTCGTCCTCGGTCACCCGTCTGCTCGACACGGTGCTGCGCGCCGACGCCGCCCACGCGGCCTACGAGAGCGGGGTGTTCTCCGCGCAGACCCGGGATGCCAACGCGCTCACCGAGTACACCCGCGCGGTCGGCGCCCACAAGCTCTACGAGGAGCAGGCCGCGCGGTTCGGCCGGATCGCCGACCCGGAACAGGTCCTGCGCCTGGGCGGGATCGTGCGGGGATCCGAGGAGAACGGCATCGAGGCCCGGTTCGCGGAACTCCAGATCGATCCTGGCTCCCTCCAGGGCCAGACCCCGGACCAGCTGCGCAAGGCGATCGCCGCCGGAACCCGGCAGGCCGAGGCCCGCCTCGACATCACCAGGTCGCTGATCGAGCAGATCGCCACCCGGGCCGACGGTCTCTCCCGGAGCGCCCTGCACAACGCGCTGGCGATGCTCGGCGTCGCCCTGCTCGGCTTCGCCTGCTGGCTGACCTTCTCCGTCCTGGTCCGGCGCTCGGTCGTACGTCCCCTGGCGGCCCTGACCGGCGCCGCCCAGCAGGTGGTCGACGTGGCGGGCGAGGAACTCGCCAAGATCGAGGACGACGAGTCGACGGATCGCACCCCGCTGCGGGCGCGGCCGATCCCCGTCCCGGTCCGCGACGAGATCGGCGACCTGGCCGAGGCGTTCAACCAGGTGCAGGTCACCGCCGCGGCGCTGCTGGAGCGGCAGGTGGTCAGCCGCCGCAACGTCGCCGAGATGTTCGGCAACGTCGGACGCCGGGTCAGCAACCTCACCTCACGCCAGCTCATGCTGATCGACGCCGTGGAACGCGAGGAGACCGACCCCGACGTCCTGGAGCGGATGTACCGCATCGACCACATCGCGGTACGTCTCCAGCGCAACGCCGACAGCCTGCTGCTGCTCGCCGGAATCCGCGACCCCGAAGTGGACGCCCGGCCGACCACCCTGGTCAACGTCATCCGGGCCGGGCTCGGCCAGATCGAGGGGTACCAGCGGGTCTCCCTGCGGTCCGAGACGGAGGTCACCGTCGCGCCCGACATCGTCGACGATCTGACCCTGATGCTCGCCGAACTGCTGGAGAACGCCGTCTCGTTCTCCCCGTCCGCCACACCCGTCGAGGTGGTCATCCGGCCCGGCACCGACATCACCGCGGACGGTGGTGCCCTGATCGAGGTCATCGACCATGGCCTCGGCATGAGCACGGAACGCCTCGACGAGGAGAACTCCCGTCTGGTCCGCCGGGAACGGCTCGACCTCGTACCGACCAAGGTCCTCGGCCTGTTCGTGGTCGGCAACCTCGCCCGGCGCTCGGGCATACGGGTCACCCTGAGCCGTACGCCGGGCGGCGGGGTCACCGGCACCGTCTGGCTGCCCGCCACGCTGCTGCTGGCCGTGCATCCCGCGGCCGCACCGGTGCCTGCCGCGGGCCGGGGCGCGGACGTGGATGCGGACGTGCGCGTAGACGCGGGCGCGGGCAGGGAACCGGATGTGGACCCGGATGTGGCCGAGACCGAGTCCGAGGCCGCCTCCGAGGCCGCGTCCGAGGCCAAGATCAAGGACGCATCCACAACCGAGTCCGAGTCCAAGCCCGAGTCCGAGACAGGGTCCGAGTCCGAGACAAGGTCCGAACCTGAGTCCGCACCAGAGCAACCGGCAACGCCCGAGCAGGAGCCCCGCGCTCCCGCGCCCGGGGCCGCGCCGGCCTCCGCCACTCCCCTGCCGGTGCGGGCCCCCGCCGCCACGCTCGAACGGCGGCCGGCCGCCCCCTCGCCACAAGGCGAGCTCCCCCGGCGCCTCCCGCACCGTACGGACGCGGACCAGGCAGCTCCCGTGCCCGAGCCGCGCCCGGCACAGTCCGGCCGCCCGCTGCGACGGCGGGTACGGGGAGCGACGCTCGACATGACCACCCCA
Source organism: Streptomyces sp. MCA2 (assembly GCF_023544705.1). Taxonomy (NCBI): domain Bacteria; kingdom Bacillati; phylum Actinomycetota; class Actinomycetes; order Kitasatosporales; family Streptomycetaceae; genus Streptomyces; species Streptomyces sp. MCA2. The sequence continues at coordinate 41,730 of NZ_JAMJFM010000038.1, read as the reverse complement.
ACGGCCGACCGTGGGGCCCAGTCCGTGCGCCGGCCTGTCGACGCCGACGCGGTCCGTACGGAGCTCGACGAATTCGAGGCCGCCGTACGCAGGGCAGAGCAAGAAAGTGCCGCTGCCCCGAGGGACCCAGCGCCCTCACCACACCAGCACCCCCGGAAGGAGTCGGGCAGTGACCACGCCGACAGGTAAGAGCGGTTCCGAGCGGGAAGAACCCACCGATCTGACAGCCGCCGCGGCCGACTTCACCTGGCTGCTCGACCGGTTCGCCACCCAGACCGCCGGCGTCGTCGACGCCATCGCGGTGTCCTCCGACGGCCTGCTGATCGCGGTCTCCCAACTGCGCGAGCAGGCCGACTCCGAGCGGCTCGCGGCGATCGTGTCGGGCATCACGAGTCTGGCCGCCGGTGCGTCCGGCAACTACGGACTCGGCGGCCTCAACAAGGTCATCATCGATTTGGAGGGCGGCCATGTGCTGGTGTCCTCCATCGGCTGCGGTGCCGTCCTCGGCGTGGTGACCTCGAAGGAGGCGAAGCTCGGCAACATCGCCTACGAGATGACCCTCTTCGCCAACCGGGCCGGGAGCGCGCTCACCCCCCAACTGGTGCTGGAACTGAAGAAGAGCGCAGGCGCCGCACCGGCCCGCTGACCGGTCCCACACTGCGACACCGCGGAGGCGGGGGCAGGCGCCGAGAAGAGGAGCAAGATGGCCGCCGGTGAACCAGGACCGGACGAGGGTGGGGGTCCCCCCTGCTCATGGGGGTCCCCCCGCTCGAGCGAAGCCGAGAGTGGGGGAGGAGCCGAGAGCTTGGGAGAGGGCAGCGCCCCGGATCCGACGGAACCCGCCGGCCGCGCTCCCGCGATCCGGCCTTTCCTGCTGACCGCCGGCCGGGTGGCGGGGGGCGGCGCCGGCCCCCCGCTCCCGGTCGAGGCCCAGGTCGTGGCGACCTCGTCCGGGCTCTCCGTCCTGGGCTCGCTCGCCTTCGAACAACACGACATCGTCGCCGCCTGCCGACGGCCGCAATCGGTGGCGGAACTGGCCGCCCGGCTGCGACTCCACCTCAACGTGGTCCGGGTGCTGGCGGAGGACCTGTGCACCGCCGGACATCTGGCGGTCCACGTCCCGAACGCCGGCACAGCCCAGGACATCTCCGTACTGCGAAGGGTTATCGATGGCCTCCGTACCGTCCCCGACTCACGGGAGGCACTCCGTGACAGCGGTTGAACAGCCGCCGGTACCGGTCAAGTTGGTCATCGCCGGCGGCTTCGGCGTCGGCAAGACCACGGCCGTGGGGGCGATCTCCGAGATCCGGCCACTGACCACGGAAGCCGCCATCACCGAGGTCGCGGCAGGCGTGGACGACCTCTCGCACACCCCCCGCAAGACCACCACCACGGTCGCCATGGACTTCGGCTGCCTCACCATCGACCCGACGCTGAAGCTCTATCTGTTCGGCACGCCGGGTCAGGACCGGTTCGGGTTCATGTGGGACGACCTGGTCGAGGGCGCTCTCGGCGGCCTGGTGATCGTCGACACCCGCCGCCTGGACGACTGTTACGCCGCGGTCGACTACTTCGAGCACAAGGACATCCCGTTCGCCGTCGCCGTCAACGCGTTCGACGGTGCGGTCCACCACGACCTCGACGAGGTGCGGTGGGCGCTGGACGTCTCCGAACACGTACCGCTGATCGTCTTCGACGCACGCCACACGGGCTCGGTCCGGGACGCCCTGCTGGTCGTCCTCGAAGTCGCCCTGTCCCGCGCGGAAAGCACCGCAAGGGGCTGACTCCCGAACCCCCCTCCGGGCAGGCCCGCTGATCCTCCCTGCCCGGATTCCGCTATGCCGTCTCCCTGGCGAGGTCCGCCCCCGTGGGCCGGGCGAGGCGGGCGAGGCGGGCGAGGCGGGCGAGGCGGGCGAGGCGGGCGAGGCGGGCGAGGCGGGCGAGGCGGGCGAGGCGGGCGAGGCGGGCGAGGCGGGCGAGGCGGGCGAGGGTATCCGATGGCGGCTGCCCGCTCCCCCCTTTTGCGCATCATCGCTGAATCGATTCGTTTGCCCAGTGCAAACGTTAGCGTGACCCGTGCCCCAGCAGTCCCGGGTGCCGCAGTGTCCGCGCACCGTCACGCACTCCAGGAGGCATGATGAAATCTCACGCACGGAATGCCCAGCCCTCATCCCGTCGTGGCCGGCTGATAGCCGGTGTGGTCGCTCTCGTGGCGGCCATCGCCACCGTGTCCGTGTGGCTCTCGCAAAGAAACAGCTCGGCCGACGAGGCGACCTCCGCCCATGTCCCGTCAGCGGAGGCCGGTCCGGCAGCACCGCAGTCGTCCAACACGGGCGCCGTCACCGCGTTGGACAAGACCTTCCTCACCAAGGTCCGGCAGGCCGGACTGTGGGAGATGCCGGCGGGCCGGCTCGCCCAGACGCACGCATCGAGCGAAGCGATCAAACGGGCAGGCATGCACCTGCTCGACGGACACAGCAAACTCGATCAGCTGGTCCGCGAGGACTCCGAGGCGCTGAACGCGCCCATCCCCGACGAGGCAACCGCCGAACAGCAGGGCTGGGTCAACCAGTTGAAGAAAGCCCGGGGCCGCGCCTTCGACCAGCTCTTCGTGGACCTGCTCCGTGCGTCCCACGGCAAGGTGTTCATCACCATCGGCGAAGTCCGCGCATCCACCAAGAACACCCTGGTCAGGCGACTGGCAACACAGACCAACAACACCGTCCAGGACCACATGGACGTCCTGGAGGACACCGGCCTCGTCACGGACGCCACCCTCGACGACGTCGCCTCCACCATTCCCAAGTAACGGCCCGCCCCGCCATCTGCTCAACGCCCCAACACCCGACGCCCAACGGCCAACGGCCAACGGCCAACGGCTCAACGATGCAACCGGCAGGGCCCCCTCCCTCCGCCCCCTCACATTTCCCCCTCCCCCGCTCTTCGCTCCACGCAAAGGCTGCCAAGCGTGCGCCCGAGCGAGGTAGAAATGAGCATGATCGAGCGCGAGGGGGGACGGCCGGACATGGGCGACGTCGATGCGGTGACCCGGGCGGTGCTGACGGCCTCCCGAGTGCTGGTCAGCGTGTCCGCACGCTCACTGGCCGCAGCCGAGGACAAGGCCACGCTGCCCCAGTTCCGCCTGCTGGTCGTACTGTCCGTGCACGGCGCCACCAACCTGTCCACGCTGGCCGAAATCCTCGGGGTCAACCCCTCCACCGCGATGCGCATGATCGACCGGCTGACCGGCGCAGGCTTCGCGAACCGGCAGGCCAACCCGGGCAACCGGCGCGAAACCCTGATCCAGCTGACGGAGGACGGGCGCCGCATCGTCGAAGAGGTCACGGCCCGCCGTCGGAAGGAAGTCGCGGCGATCGTCGCTCGTATGGACCCCGCACAGGGCGCGGCGCTGGTCGATGCCCTCACCGCGTTCACCGAGGCGGCCGGCGAACCGGCCGTACCGTCGGCCGGTCACGATGCGTACCCCTTGGGCTGGACCGAACCACCCGCCCTCTGACCAGCGGGAATCCGTGGCGGCGCGCTATCGCCGCACCCTCCCCACGATGCCCCTGCCTGGGCTCGTTCACGGCGAACGAGCCCAAGCCGACTTGACGGAGCGTCAGTGCGTGGCGAGGTTGGCGAGCAACTCGGCGGCGGGCTTCGGGTGGACGAGCCAGCGCAGGTGGCTCCCTTCGAGGGTCCGCACCTCAAAGGGATTGTCGGGTGTGAGCGCGTCGGCTTCGCGGATCATCCGGTCCTGCATGGCGAGCGGAATGCTGGCGTCGTCCGCCAGGCGCACATAGGTCTTGGGAATCCGGCCCCAGCTCGCGGCCTGCGCCCGGTCGGCAGACGTACCGACATCGAGGTTCTCATCGGGCTGGAAGGTGTTCAGGAACGTACGGAACTCATCATCGGTGAGGTCGGCGGCGAAGGCTTGCCGGAACGCGGCGAGCACCACCGGGTCGGCGGTTCGGAAGTTGGTCCGGAGCAGCCCGAGTTCGGCCGGATTCCCGACGACCGCCGGAGCGAAGGCACCCGGGTCGACGTCCGCCATCTCCGGCCCGGCGTAGTAGCCGCCGACGTCCAGGTCGACCGGGCACCAGGCGGAGACGTAAGCAAGCCGGTCGACCAGCGCAGGCCGGGCGTTGCCGACCGCGGTGACCGTGCTGCCACCCCTGCTGTGGGCGACGAGGATGGTCGGCCCGTTCCGCTTCGCCCGTTCGAGGACTTCGATCACGTGGGCAACATTGTCGGCGAGCGTGACTCCCTTGATGCTCCCCGGTTCCGCGGCGAGCGCGTGGAGATCCTGAGGCGCCTGGTAGGCCGCGGGGAATGTCGCCTCGAACCCGTGCCCCGGAAGGTCGACCGCAACCGAGCGGTGCCCGAGCAGGGCGAGCTCGGCCTGGAGCGGCGCAAACGAGAACGAATTCGCAAAGGCCCCGTGAACAAAGACAAATGTCGGCAGATTCTGCATACCTCAGCCTCCACCAGAACGATCTTCGGAGCAAGGTCACGTCATGTGGTTCCGCGCCAACATCCAGCCGGTGGCTGCGGCGTGACGGAGCCGTGCACGGCGATCGCCCCGCTGACACCGTAGGTCCGCGGCCCTCTTGCAGACCGCGAAAGTACAAAGCGGGGGGCTGAGCGGACGGGGCCCGGTCCGGTGTCCCGGTGACTGGGGCACCGGACCGGGGCGTCCCCTCACCCCTGTCAGCCCCCCGTATGGACCTTCAACGCCGTCCGGACGGCGGATTCGAGGGCGCCTTCGATCCAGGCGGGCTTGATGGACGTGTGGTCCCCCGCGAAATGCAGCGGCCCTTCGGAGGCGGGGACGTCGGGGAACAGTTCCGTGTGCTGTCCGGGGAAGAGCACGGAAGCCTCACCGTAGGCATAGTGATCGCGCATCCACGACTGGGTCTTGCACTTGTTGGTGAAGAAGACCTCGCACCGGCGGCCGAAGACAGCCTGCACTCCGGCGAGCGCGCGCAGATACCGCTCCTCGTCGGCGAAGGCGTCCCATTTGAGGGCGTCGTCGGACCAGCTGTAGGAGGCGAGCATGATGCCTCCGTCGCTGCCCTCCAGAGGGTGCGCGTGCTCGAAGTACATGAAGCGGTTGGCGTTGTCGCTCACGGAGCCGCCGCCACGGACATGAGCGGCATCCGGTTCGCCGCTCACGACGGGCCGGAAGACGGCGAAGCACTTCTTGAGTTCGTCGGGGATCGTCACCCCCAGCTTCTTCACGGACTTGTGCACGCCGAGGTACTTGCCGTGCTTGACCCCGCCCGCCTGGTACTTCTCGTAGAGCTTGTCCTCGATGGAGTTCAGCGCCTCCTTCCACTGCGCCTCGGTGAACTCCCACCAACGGCGGGAGAACTCCAGCAGCACCTTGGTCGCGGCGTCGTAGTGCAGTTCCGTGATGGCCCGGCGCTTGCCGTAGGCGAGCGGAGGGTCGAAGGTCACGTGGCGCAGTCCGGAGAAGGGGACGGTGATGATCGCCTCGTCACCCTCGAAGACCTCCGTGACACCCCCCTCGCCGGTCTGGCAGTCCTCGGAAACGGTGTGCACCCTGACCTTGCCGCCGTGGTGCTCGATGCGTAAGGCGCGCCTGTCGAGCCGTACCTTCCCCTTCACCGGCGCGTACAGCGCGTCGGCGAGCAGTGCGGTGCCGCCCTTGATCTCCCAGAACTTGGTCTTGGGGTCGATCAGCGCGGCGGACAGGAAGCTGTGCGTGAAGGAGAGATGCAGCCGGGAGGTCAGGTTCTGGATGGTGCCGATGAGGTCGATGGTCCTGGTGTCGAGTCCGGCGACTTCGGTGAGATACCGGTACATGGACCAGTGGCCATACTTCTTGAGAACCTCGGCCCATCCGTTGACGAGGGCCGTCCCCTCCTTGCCCCGGATGAGCCGGTGCGCGGGTTCGAGGGCGTGCGCGAGGATGGCAGCGGCGGTCTTCGTGCGGTTGGGGCCCGTGACACCGAAGGTGTCGTTGATCTTTTGGGGGTTCTTCTCGTAGTCGGCACGGCGCATGTGGATGCCATTGACGTGGATCCAGGTGCGGTTGGCCTGCTTCGTCGGGTCGTCGACCTCCACGTCCACCAGGTAGAACTCCTGGAGCGCGAGGCCGAGTTTCTTGATCAGTGCCATGAGGAGCGGGTGGCTGTCGGGCAGCCGCATGGCCCCGGCTTCGGCGTACTGACGGGGGTCGGCGAAGGGCTGCTCCCCCTTCTCGTGGCCGCCCTTACGGAACGTCTTGATGCGGCCGCCGACGCGGTTGCCGTTGGCCTCGATCACGACGACATCGTGGCCTGCCCGGTTGAGCAGGTTGGCGGCGAGCAGGCCGGCCGGTCCGGCCCCGACGATCAGGACCCGCTTCGTTGCCTTCGCCCCGCTGGCGGGCAATCCGTTCTTGACGGCCTTCAAGTAGGCCGGGACGAGGGGCTTGTCGTGCTCGTCGTAGACGGCAATGGCGCGGGCGACCGTGGTGTACGCCTTGGGATCGACGCCGGGAGGCACCGCGGCCGGCGCCGTCGAGGGTGTGGTGGCAGGGCTCAACGCGGTTGCGGGCACGGCGGAGACGGCGGTGAGCCCGGCAGCGAGCGCCGAGGCACCGGTCGCCGTGACCACGGAGCGCCGAGAGGGCTGCGCGCCGTGCGAGCGAGGCGAGGGATGCGAGGCACGCGCAGCATCCGTAGCGAGTTGCTCCTCGCTCGATGCGCCCGTGTTCCCCGTGCTCGGAATGCTGACACCTGGGGTGCTGACGACTGGGGTGCTCACGTCTGAGGTGCTCACGTCTGGGGTGCTCATGTCTTGTGTACTCATCGGGCATCACACTTGGCATACGAGCGACGCGGAGCCAGTGCATTCACACGGACGAGGACGGTAAACCACTCAAACCGCTACATGACGCGGCTTCCCCGTCAACGCCCGGACGAGAAGCGGACGTTCGCAGCCCGCCGCCCCTTCCCGAAGCACCCCGACCAGCAAAATTCACCTCGCCTGCAAGGGCCATCGCCACCCGTCGGCGCCGTCCACCTCTCCCCCCGGCCCACGCCACGACGGTCCCCGTACGCCTACTCCGCAAGAGAGCGCCCCGACACACACTCAGCAGTCGAACACCGACCAGCAGATGTCGTTCCGCAATCGCTGGTCGTCAAGTACGAGCTCGCGAATCTCCTCCGGGAGCTGGTCACGCTGCCACTGGCACTCGCGTCGCCCTGCGGCCTCATCCTCCCCTTCCGGCGCGGCAGCACGTGCGGCCTTGATCGCGTAGGCGGCCGCACCGAGCTCGTGCGCGGCGACATGTGCGACGACCCCGGCCTGGCCGGCGGCGTACGCGGCATGCCGTGCTGCACCACGCAGGTCTCGGGCCGCGCCCATGGCATGGCCTCCCGCCGCGCGAGCCCGGGTCATGTTGACCTCGCCACGCACCCAGGCGCGGGCATGCTCGATCGCTTGACGCGGCCGTGGGTCCTCGGGCCGAGCCGACTCGAAGAGGTCAAGAACGTGCTCCGCGCAAGATGCCGCCCAGAGAGCGAGGAGATGGTGATCCGAGTCAGTGAGGGTCCCCCCGCGTCGGATCGTCACGAAGCGAGGGTCCCGGACCTTCGGCAGGATCATGATTGGCACTCCTTCTGCTGGCATCCGCCCCACACCCGAGGGCACACGCCCGCGACCAGCACGCCCGCCCCCGGGCAAAGCCTGCAAACCGGGTGGTCGATCCGCAAGCCTGCCGACCACACCGCGTGCACAACCGAGCGCGCTGCCCCTCCCCCTCCCTCCAGTAACCGGGCGCCGGTGGGAAAGGCGAGGGACCCGTCCGGGGGAAGGGCGGCGGTTTGGTTCAGCCTCCGTGTGCGGTGAGTGTGTATCCCTCCGGCCCCTCGAAGGAGAACATCGGCCCGAAGGGGCTGTCCGCCATCGGCGCGAGAATCTTGATACCGGCGGCGACGAGCTGGTCGTGGAGCTGATGAGCGTCCGGAGTGCGGAACCAGAGCACCACGCCGAGGCCCGGCCGAGGGGCGTCGGCGAGATCGACGCCAGGGAGGAGCGCGCGGACGGCGAACGGCGTCGGCTCGGTGTCGAACACGACCGCATGCGGGGGCGAGACCGCGGCCCGGCGCAGACCGAGATGCTGCTCGCAGAAGGCCGCCGCGGCTTCCAGGTCGTGGACCTGCAAGGCGACGAAGTCGGGACCGTCGATGGCGACAGGCATGGGTTTCCCTCACTCTTCAATGTCAGGACTTTGACATGGGGAGATTAGGATGCCGGAATCGGCTATGTCAAAATGCTGACATGAACGAGAGTGCGCCGACGGAGCCGTTCCGCCCTGCGGACGACGTCACCCACCACGTGGGATATCTGCTCAAACGCGCCCAGGCCGCCCTGCGCGGCGCCATGGACAAGGTTCTGCGTGAGCACGGGCTGACCGTGCCGCAGTACGCCACTCTCGAACTGCTGGCCCTGCACCCCGGCATGTCGAACGCCGACCTCGCCCGCGCGACCTTCGTCACCCGGCAGTCCGGGAACGTCGTCCTGCGGGGCCTACAGGAGGCGGGACTGCTCACCCGCCCCGCCACCGCCGATCATGGCCGGGCCCGGCCCGCCCGCCTCACCGAAGAGGGCCACGCACGTCTCGCCGCGGTCCAGGACTCCGTGTACGCCGTCGAACAGCGCATGGTCGAGGCGATCCCGCCCCAGCGCGTCGCGGCACTCCTCACCGACCTCGACCGCATCGCGGCAGCCCTGGAGGACTGACCCGCCGGCCGACGCGAAGCCGCCCTGACGACGACGGCCAGGTGCGAGTGAGCGGCCGCCTGCCTGCCCGCCAAGGATTTTCCAGGTCACGACACTCACGACACCACCAAAGCCGGCGAGCCGGTCCGGGGCGGGCGGCCGACTCCGATCCGCCAGAGCGCTATGTTCCGTTTGCATAGATATTCTGTGAAGTGTGATCGAGTCTGGACGGCCGCGGCTCCGTCGTCGCCACGGCCGGCGGAGGTTTGTGCGGCTGTCGCCGGTGATCCTGACCGTCGTCATCGCAAGCCTGGCGTACGCCACTCCCCCGGAAATGGCCTTCAGCCGCCTCCTGCCCGCGGCGCCGGCCCTCGCCGCCGCCATGTGGCCGGTACTCCCCACCGTCCTGCTGGGGACGGTCTGCCTCTTTCTCATGATCGGCCTCAGCATCGTGTTCCCCGGCCTGGGGACGTGGTGGACGGCTGCGGGGATCATCGCGGTCACCGTGGCGGCCGCGTACGGAAGTCATGTCCGGCTCCAGCGGGAGCGGACCCTCTTTCAGGTGCGGCTCGTCGCCGACGCGGCGCAGCAGGTGGTGCTGAGTCCGATGCCGCGCCGCTTCGGGAGCGTCGAGATCGAGTCGCTGTATCTCGCGGCCGCGGCGGAGGCCCGTATCGGCGGGGACTTCTACGAGGTGGTCGACACGCGATACGGGGTCAGGCTGCTCATCGGTGATGTGCGGGGCAAGGGCTTGCCGGCAGTGGGGGCGGCCGCGGCGATCGTCAACTCCTTCCGGGAGGCGGCCTACGGCGAGGCAGACATGGTCAGCGTCGCGCGCCGGCTGGACGCCAGCAGCACTCGTTACAACGCCGCCTTTCCCCCCGAGGGGCCGATGGAGCGCTTCGCCACCGCCCTTCTTGTCGAGATCCCGCACGAGGGCGGGCGTATCGAGATCCTCAACTGCGGACACCCCCCGCCGCTGCTCCGGAACGGCGGGGAACTCCGTGCCCTGGAGCCCACCACCCCCTCGCCGCTGCTCAACCTCGCGGAGCTGATCGGCGATCACTACACCATCGACACCTTCGACTTCGCCCCCGGTGACCTGCTGCTTCTCTATACCGACGGGGTCGCCGAGGCCCGCGCCCGCGACGGCGGGTTCTTCCCGCTGGCGGCCTGGATGCGCCAACAGCCCCCGACGCCACCCCACGAGCTGCTCATGGCTCTCCACCGCGACCTCCTCCGCTACAGCAGAGGACGCCTGGACGACGACATCGCCGCCCTCGCGGTACGCCTGCGCGAACCCTCGGAGTAGTCCCGGTCCGGATAGCGGCCAGGTGATGTCTCCATCCGGCGGGGTGGGTCCCAGACGTACCGAGTCGAGATCACGCGCGTCGGCGTGGTCCCCGCGCCCGCGGGGTTGGTCCCGCCTCGCCGGTGCCGCAGCGCTTGATGACTTCCTGCTCCCCGCACCTGCGAGGTTGGTCCCGGCATGGGCCTGTGCGTCATGCGGACACGTGCTGGCTGGTCGCTGAAGACCGGGAGTCGGCCCGCCATGCACCGCTTCGACCGGGCCCATGACAGTGCTCGACGAGCCAGCCGGACGACGGCAGGCACAGAAGTGCGCCATCATGCATGAGGGTCTCGGAGTAACGGCCAGCGTATGGCCGCCAATGGCCGAGGGTTCATCGACCATGGCGAGTACAGCAGGCGACTTGAAGCGACGGACGAGGAAATGGCGCGGGATTACGACAGTCAGCTGCTGGAGTCGGTGGCAGTACGCCGTCGCAGGATGCGGGACGCTCTGCTGTTCGGTGCGCAGCGGGGACGTCGCACGGCGGACGAGCGGCTGGGGAAGGTCTTCGCGGGGATCGCGATCACGGCTGTCCTGTGCGCGGGGTGCGTGGGGTGGTCATTCCTTCAGCACACACTGGCCACGCAGAAGGCTGAGCAGGAGAAGCAGCAGCGTCAGATGCAGCAGTACGGGCAGCCGACAAGGTCGGCGACCCCCTAGAAGCCAACGGATCGGATCCGGACAGAGTTTGCGGCATTCCCAGCGAATGCGCGAAGAGCTCCCGTGGCGGGAGAAGGATTCCCTGACGCAGGGTCAGAGTGGAAGCATGTCCCGTTTGGCCAGAGAGTTCGTCAACCCCGCGATGATAGGTTCCGGTAAGTGGTGAGCAGAGCAGCGAGTTCCCGGACGCAACTGAGCCGAGTGACATTGGTCGGCGAGCGACGCCGGGCCGATGTCGTCCTGCTCTCCGATACACCGATAGGGCAACTGATCCCGGACGTCCTGCCGTTGCTGGGCGATCGGCCCGCATCGCGGCCGGTAGCCCGGCAGTTGATTACAGCCGACGGCTCTGTCCTGCCGTACGACAGCACGCTGGCCTCGGCCGGGGTAGCCGACGGCGCCGTGCTCCGGCTGGTGACGACGCATTCCGCGCCGCCGGCTCCCGTTGTGCACGACGTTACCGATCAGGTGGCTGACGACCTCGATCTGCGGTCTTGGCGCTGGCGTCCTGCTGCGCGCCGGGCCAGTGCGGGTGTGGCAACCGTCGTCTTCGCCGTGATCGCCGCGCTGCTCGCCCGCCGTGAGTTCCCGCTTGGCGCCCTGGTCGGTGCTCTGTCAGTTGTAGCGCCTGTGCTCCTGGCGGCCGGTGCGCTCGTCGCGAAGATCGGACGGGGCAACCGGGGACTGGCGACCGCGCTCCTGCTCGCCGCCGGCGGGCTCGGTGTTCTCACGGCGTGGACGGCTGCCGATGCGTTCGGCTGGCCGGGCACCGCGCGGCTCGCTGCCGTGGCGGGTGCGCTGGTCGTGACGCTTGTGTTCCTTGGTTACTTCTCTCCGCTGGGCAAGGGTGGGCTCGTTGGTGCGGTGACCACTGCCGCTGTCGCCGTTGCATGGGAGGCGGTTGCCGCTGTTCAGGGTGATCCGGCCCGGCTCGGTGCCGTGATGGCTGTCTTCTCTTTGGTGGTGCTCGGTGTGCTGCCGCGGCTTGCGCTGATGGCGTCAGGGCTCACCGCGCTCGATGACCGCCGCTCGGGCGGTGTCTCCGTCAGCCGTCACCAGGTAGGTACCGCGCTGGCGGCGACGCACCGCGGCCTTGCCCTCTCGACGATCGTCACTGCGATTTCGGCAGCCTCCGCCGGGTGGCTGCTTACGCTGGCCGAGACGCCGACCGTATGGACCGTGGTGCTGGCGGCGCTCGTTGTCGTGGTGCTGGTGTCGAGGGCGCGAGCGTTCCCGTTGGTCGTTGAGGTTGTTGCGCTCTTGGCTGCTGCGTCGTGCCTGGTGGTGCGCCTGGTGACGTGGTGGATGGAGCATGCGGGGGGTGTCGGGCCGCTGGCTGTGCTGTGTGTGGCTGCGGTGCTGCCGTTGGTCGTTTTGGCGGTGCAGGTGCCCGAGCATGTGCAGGTACGGCTTCGACGGATGGGCGATCTGGTCGAGTCCATTGGCATGGTGGGGCTCTTCCCGCTCGCCTTTGGTGTGTTCGGTGTGTATGGGCAGCTGCTCAACCAGTTCTGACAGTTCTGAGTCGATGTGCTGGCGCTGCGGGCGGGGCAGCAGAGGGGGGAACAGGTATGCCGAGCGGAGCGGGCTGGCAGGGTGACGTGCTGCGTGACCTGAGGGGCGGCGCCGAGCAAGGTGCACAAGGCCCCGGCGGACAGACGTACCGCGCTTCCGCGCCGGGCCCTGTGCAGAGCAGGCAGGCGCCGGACCCCGCCCATGGCGGTGGCGCGCCACCGCAGGCCGGCTACCCCTACCAGGGGCAGGAGCAGAACGCGGGTCATCCGGGCGGCTGGCCGCAGCAGGCCGGGTACCAGGAACAGCGGCAGAAGCAGCAGGCCCCGGCCGCGCGCGGTCCGGAGCCCCAGCCCCAGAGCGGTCCTGGCGCGCGGCCCGTGGTGGACGAGGGCTTGGCCGGCACGCTACGCAGCAAGCCGCGGCACGGCGAGTCCTTCGCGGCGCGTACCGCACGTGCCCTGCGCCGTACGCTTTCCTCGTCGGCCGCGAGCGAGGTCGCCGAGATCACCCGCACCGCTGCGGTGCTCCAGCAGCCCGTGACCACCGGCCGGCAGATCGCCGTCACCTCCATCCGGGGCGGGTCCGGCAAGTCGACCGTCGCCGCGTTGCTCGGCACCGCGTACGCGCACTACCGGCACGACCCGGTCCTCTTCTTGGAGGCCGACCCGGCGCTCGGCTCGCTGCCGCAGCGTCTCGGCGCCGAGTCGCTGCGCTGGACCACCAGCGATATCGCGGACATCGTCAAGCCGGACATGTCCCTGCTCGATGTCACCGGCTATCTCGTCCAGCTCCCCAACAACGCCTGGCTGCTGCCCGCAAGCCAGGGACAGATCGGCGTCATGCTGGACAGCCGGTCGTACGAGCGGGCCGTGGTGGCGTTGCGCCGCTATTTCGGTGTGATGGTCATCGATTGCGAGACATTGCCCACGGAGGTTGCCCGGGTCGCGCTGGCCGCCGCCCATGGCCGGGTTCTGACCACGCCCGCCACGCCGGAAGGCATCACCAGTACGTTCTCGGTGCTCCAGTGGATGCAGGGGCTGCCCCCGCATGTGATCGCCGGCACGGTCGTCGTGCTCACCGAACTGGTAGCGCACTCGGGAGTCGACCTCGACGAGGCCGCCCAGAGGCTCAGGTCCACTGGGGTAAGCGTTCAGGTTCTGCCGTATGACCGGCATTTGGCAGCCGGTGGGCGAGTCCAGACCGAGTTGCTGGCTCACCCGACCAGGGAAGCCGCTGCCCGCATTGCCGCGGACGTCTTCCAGCTTTCTCTCGCCCAAAAGCGTCACTGACCCTGATGCCGAGCCCGACCGTGACTGCCCAGATGCCGAGCCCGACCGTGAGCGACGGACGACGATGAGTACCCGACTGATACACCGCCCGGCCCGGACCACCAGGCCCCCGGCCGCCTCCGAGGCGCGCGTCATCGAGGCCCCGCCCAACCTCCCCGAGGGGAAGGCGGGCAACATCGCGATGTCGCTGCTGCCCGTCGCCGGTGTCATGTCGTCCGTGGTGATGATGACGGTCGTGCGCAACAGCCAGTTCGCCGGGCTCGGCGCGATCATCCTCGTCGTCACCGTCATCGGCTCCGTCGCGCTCGTCTTCTCGCAGCGTGGCAAGGCCCAGCGCACCCGGCGCACCCAGCGTGAGGCGTACCTCGCCTATCTGGAGGATCTGCGCGAGGAGCTCTCCGCCGAGGAGCGCGAGCGGCGCGAGCGCGCCGGCGTTCTCAACCCGCCGCCGCCCGCCCTCTACGACATCGTGCGCGATCCGGCCCGTATGTGGGAGCGCCGCCGCGTCGACGGCGACTTCCTGCATGTGCGCGTCGGCACCGGCGAGATGCCCGTGCGCGACTTGCACATCGCTCAGCAGGGCTCGTCGGTCCTCACCCCGCCCGACCGCTTCATGCTCAACGAGGCATCGGCACTGATGGCCCGCTTCCGCACCGGCACCGAACTCCCGCTCACCGTCCCGCTCGACCGCGTCGGCAACGTCAGCGTCATCGGCCCCCGCGAGGACTGCCTGCGCGTGGCGCGCGCCCTGCTCGTCCAGGCCGCCGCCGTGCACGCTCCCGATGACGTGGTGATGGCGCTCGCCGTGCCCGGGGAGCGGCTCGCCGACTGGGAGTGGGCAAAATGGATGCCGCATCTACTCGACACCGAGCAGTTCGACGGCCCCGTCGCCGCTCGCCGCATCGCCCCCTCAGCGCCCCAACTCGCCCGGCAGCTCGGCCCCGAACTGCGCCGACGGGCCTCCTACGCGGCCGAGGTGCGGCGCGGCCTGTCCGGCAAGGACGCCCTGTCCATGACGTCCCGGCTGCTCGTCGTCGCCGACGGACACGGCGCGGACGCCGTGGACCTGCCGCGCCCCGACGAGGCGGTCGGCTTGCGGGAGATGGGCGTCACCGTCCTGCACCTGCTCGAACAGCGGGTCCAGGAGCCGGGACATGTCGGCGTCCGGATCACCGTCGACGGCGATCGGGTCATCATCGAGGATCTGCGTGAGCAGGGGCCGGTCAGCGCCCATGGCACCGTGGACGAGGTCGGCATCCCGTTCGCCGAGGGCCTGGCCCGGATGCTGGCGCCGCTGCGCCTGTCCGCCGAGTCGCTCACCGACGCCCCCCTGACCGGGCCCGTCGACTTCGCCGACCTGCTCGGCATCGACGACGTGGCGCAACTCGACGTGTCGCGCCTGTGGGCGCCGCGCGGCGAACGCGCCTTCCTGCGCGTCCCCATCGGCATCAACGACTCCCACGAGCCGGTGCTCCTGGACCTGAAGGAGTCCTCGGAGCTCGGCATGGGCCCGCACGGTCTGTGCGTCGGCGCCACCGGCTCCGGGAAGTCGGAACTCCTGCGCACCCTCGTCCTCGCCCTCGTGGCCACACACCCGCCGGAGGACCTCGCCCTGGTCCTCGTCGACTACAAGGGCGGTGCGACCTTCGCCCCGTTCGCGAACCTGCCGCACGTCGCCGGAGTCATCACCAACCTGGAGAACCAGGCCGGCCTCGTCGAACGCGTCCACGCCTCGCTCGCCGGTGAGGTCACGCGCCGCCAGCAGGTCCTCAAGGACGCGGGCAACATCGCCGACATCGGTGACTACGCCGCACTGCGCGCCGGCCACCGGCCCGACCTGGAGCCGCTGCCGCACCTGTTCGTCGTCATCGACGAGTTCGGTGAACTGCTCACCGCCAAACCGGATTTCATCGACCTGTTCCTGTCCATCGGCCGCATCGGCCGCTCCATCGGGGTGCACCTGCTGCTGTCCAGCCAGCGCATCGAGGGCGGCAACCTCAAGGGTCTGGACACCTATCTCTCGTACCGGCTCGGTCTGCGCACCTTCTCCGCCGACGAATCCCGTACGGTCCTGGACACCACGGACGCCTTCCACCTGCCGCCGCTGCCCGGATTCGGCTACCTCAAGGTCGACACCAGCCACTACGACCGCTTCAAGGCAAGCTATGTCTCGGGCGCCTACCGCGGCCCCGTGCAGCGCGCGGATGAAGAGGACACCGGCCCTCTCGCCCTCCCCTACGACACCTTCAACACCCTTTCCACTGAGGAAGACGCGGACGCGCAGGAGCCTGCGGTGCGGCGCCGCGAGATGGGGCCGACCGAGCTGGGCGTCGTGGTCGAGCAGTTGGCGAACGCCGCCGGTGCGGTGCGCCGCATCTGGCTGCCCCCGCTGCCCGACGCGATCGCCCTGGACGCGGTCGCCGGCCCCCTGAACGTCGGTGCGCGCGGTATGCAGCTCGCGGGGCGCCGCGGCCCACTGGAGGTACCGCTCGGCCTGCTCGACGATCCGGCCAGGCAGTGGCAGGGCCAGTGGTACCTGGACCTCACGGTGGCGGGCGGCCACGCCGCCGTCATCGGCGGCCCGCAGTCCGGCAAGACCACGCTCCTGCGCACCCTCGTCCTCTCCCTCGCGCTGACCCACACCCCACAGGAAGTCGGCGTCTACGGCCTCGACCTGGTCGGCGGCGGCCTGGCGGCCCTGTCGGGCCTGCCGCACGTCGGTGGTGTCGCAGGTCGCGTCGACCGTGAACGGGTGGCCCGCACCGTCGACGAGGTACGCAACATGCTCGCTGCCAGGGAGGACCTCTTCCGCGAGCACGGCATCGACTCCGTCGAGCAGCTGCGCGACCTGCATGCGGCGGGCCGACTGCCCCAGCTGGCCTCCGCCGAGATCGTGCTCGTCATCGACGGCTTCGGCGCGCTGCGCGACGACTTCGAAGAGCTGGAGGACGGGGTCGCCGACATCCTGCAGCGCGGTGGCGGTTACGGCATCCACGTCGTGGCGGGCATGCTCCGCTGGAACGACGTGCGCATCGCCGTCCAGTCGAACTTCGGCACCCGCGTCGAACTGCGGCTCAACGATCCCAGCGAGTCCAGCATCGACAGCAAGCTGGCAGTGACGCTTTCGCCCGACGAGCCCGGCCGCGTCCTGACCGCCGGCAGGCTCTT
Organism: Streptomyces sp. MCA2; assembly: GCF_023544705.1. Lineage (NCBI taxonomy): Bacteria > Bacillati > Actinomycetota > Actinomycetes > Kitasatosporales > Streptomycetaceae > Streptomyces > Streptomyces sp. MCA2. The sequence goes on along the minus strand of NZ_JAMJFM010000038.1, from coordinate 25,014 downwards.
CGCGCAGGTCGCGCTTCCCCGTACGGACTCGCTCGCTGATACCGCGGACATGGGGGCGGTTCTGGAGCGTGCGGCCCGGACGATCCGTGCCACCTGGAGCGGCGAGGTCGCCCAGCCGGTACGGGTACTGCCGCACGTCCTTGAGCCCCACCTCCTGCCGGGCCCGGTCGCCGAACCCCAGCGGGTGCCCATCGGCCTGGACCAGACCGCGCTCGAACCCGTTCTGCTGGACCTGTTCCAGCATGACCAGCACCTGCTGATCATGGGCGACAGCGAATGCGGCAAGACCAACCTCCTGAAGACCATCGCCAGCGGCCTCATGGAGCGCTACAGCGAGGACGAACTGGTCTTCGCCGTGATGGACCCCCGGCGTGGTCTGCGCGGCACGATCCCCGAGGAGTTCAACGGCGGCTACGCGTACAACGCCAAGCTGTGTGCGAGCCTCGCCGCTGCGGTCTGCACCGAGTTGGACAAGCGGCTACCCGATGACGGCGCAGGCCTCGAGGACCTGGAACCGGGCAGCTGGGGCGGCGGCCCGCGGATCGTGGTGCTCGTGGACGACTACGACATCCTGACCACTGCCGGCCAGGAACCACTCGCCCCCTTCCTGCCGTACATCCCCTCCGCGGTGGACATCGGTCTCCACTTCGTCCTCACCCGCCGCGTCGCAGGAGCCTCACGTGGCATCTACGAGCCTCTGGTGCAGGGCCTGCGCGAATCGGGATCCTCCGCGCTCCTCATGGCAGGTGACCGCGGCGAAGGCCAGCTGTTCCCCGGCGTCTACGCCTCCCAGCAGCCGCCGGGCCGCGGTGTCCTCATCCGCAGGGGCCAGGCCAACCGCCTGATCCAGACCGTGTACTCCTCCGCGTGACATTCAGGAGAGCTCTCCCGCCCACGCGGGCCACTACCCGTACGGCACCGCTGCCACAGACGACGAAGGACCGGACGAGAACAACATGACCAAGGATGTCATCGCCCTCACCCAACGCATGCCCGACCCGTCGGCCATGCTCGCGGGACTGCTCTCCGGAGGCCCGGACAAGCTAATGGACACGACAGGCGAGGGTGCCGTCGTGCGGCTCTGCGACGAGGAGGGACGCCCCCTCGTCTCCGTTGAAGCACCGCTGCTCGTCCAGGTCGAAGGCGAGGCCGAGCGACTGCTCGGAGCCACCCCGCCACCGGTGCCGTACTGGTGGACAGAGGCCCGCGCGACCACCGGTGTGGAAGAAGCCGAGCGGCTCGCGGGCACCTTCGCGGCCCGGCTGGCCGCTTTGGCCGACGGCTCGGCCTGGCCGCCTGAGGCCGCGCAGTCCCTGGCGGTGGTGAAGACCGACGGTGTGAGCGTTGCGCCCACGCCCGCCGCCGCGCAGCCCGCCGTCGACGTCCTTACCGACAAGGTCGCCGTCGTCATCCAGGACCGCCCGGTGGTTGCCATGACAGCCTGGCTCCAGGACGCATTCCAGTCCGCCGCCGGCGCAGAGCTGGGCCTCCAGGTCGTCACCCCGCCAGGAACCACGCTCTCCCCGGCCGTACGCGCCAGCCTGAGCAACTGGCCATCCCGCTGGGTCGTGCGCGACGAGCGGGACGGCTACTACGACGGACAGTCCGGAGCCGTCCTGCGCTGGCAGGACGGCATGTTCCAACCGGTAGCGGCAGCCGACGCGACCGCCGATGACCCACGCACCCCGGTAGCCGCCTCCTACCAGGAGGTCACGGACAGCGGCGAACAGCAGCTGGCCATTACCTTCCGCACGGTCCACCCCGCAGACGACCGTCTGGTCCTCGGCGGTGCGCTGGAGTCGATATGGCGCGAACTCACCGGCGAGCCCCCGGCGGGATGGGGAACCGCCGAGCCCGCCAACCTCCCCTGGTCGCCGCGCCAGATGACCGACCTCGCCTACGAGCGGGCGCCCGAGCCGACCTGGTTCGTGGTGGTCGGCAACCCTGACCGGCCGGCATTGGCCACGGTGCGCGTCAGCCGGACGAAGGCGGGTGTGGAGGAGTACGTCACGCTGATGTTCGGCTACGGCTCCGACGAGGAGCCGCCGGTGGACTCCCTTCCCAGGGCCGCGGAGCTGCTCGCCACCCGCCACCGCCTCCTGTCGATGCTCGTCCAGATCCGCAAAGCTCGCCGGGATCTGGCGGTGCCGCCCCGCTTCGAGGGGCCCGGTGTCCCAGTGGCCTTTGTGCTCGGCGCGGAGGAGGTCCGCCAGATGCCCGGCGACCGTGCCCGGAAGACGCCGCTGTCCAAGCCGCCTGTCTCCCTCGGTCCGAAGACCCGCCCTGCGATGTACTACCCGCTGCCCGGTGACCCGTTGGATCTGTCGGGCTGGCAGGACTTCGAACGCCTGATGCGGCATCTGAAAGGCGAGTGAGAGCGCCTGGCACAGGGGGGAACGTGCGCGTGGACCTCTCTGCCAAGCACCCTGCCGGCATGGGCAGGTGGGCGGGCTCCAGGCTGTTTTGAGCCGTTGTCAGACCTTGGGCATAGCATCGGGATTGCGGATTGCACCAATGACTTCGCAATTGATAGGCATGACCGTACATACGATCGTCAAGTCTGGCGGGGGGAGCCTGATGAAGTTCGACATGGGGGCGCAGACGCTCTCGACCCTGAGGTCGAAGTCGCAGGGGTCGAGCACGGAGCTGGGGACGTTGATCCGTCAGCTCGTGCAAGCAGCACAGCCGTTGGAAGGCAAGTTCAACGGGTCGGGCAAGGCGGCGTTCGACTCGTTCAAGTCGCACTCGGACGAGATCGCGGCGGAGTTGAACAGTGCGCTGGCCGCGATTGTGGGCGGACAGTCGGGCATGGAGACGGCCTTCGGCTCGGGCGACCAGGAGCAGGCCGACAACGCCCGGTCGCAGATGTCGGCGGCGAACTTCGACGCGGCCCGCTTCTCGGGCCGCTGACAGCCCGATTGCGGCTCAAGTACTCAGATCTCAGGGGGAGTGATTGTGATGGCTGCTGGCATGGACCGTCGTTCGTACGACTCGGGTGCGTCCGCGGAGGCGCAAGGCAACATCCAGGCGGTGATCGCGCGCCTGGAGCAGGTGATCGCGGCGCGTGACGCGCAGGTGAAGGCGGCGATGTCGGATTTCGCCGCGGATGGTGTCGCGGAGGAGTACCACGGCAAGGAACTGCGCTGGAACCGCGCCTCGCAGGAGGTCAGGAGCATCATCCAGCTGCTGAAGACGACGCTGGAGAAGAACGACGGCACCGCGCACCAGACGCTCGCACGCGCGAAGGCCGCGGTCGACAACATCGGCTGATCCGGCCTCAGCGCATCGACAGATAAGTCAATCCTTCGGAGTGCGCGGACGGATTGCCGGCCGTGGGGGACGGCGCCGCGCGGGTCGCGGCGCCGGTGCAAGAAATGTGTACGCAGGGGGGCGTTCATGGCGTCATGGGACATTCAGCCGCAGGGAGTGCAGGGCCAGTTGAAGGTCGTCGGCACACATGCCGAAGATCTGGGGAAAGCCCTCAGCACACTGCTCTCTGACATACAGGAGGCGGCTCAGGCAGCGGGTACGGCCGTGCCGGGCACGCAGGCCCGAACGCCGCTATCGCCCGGGCCGTGGGCGCCGAGGAACAAGCCGTTGGGACCGGCGGCCACCTCCCTGTTCACGCAGACGGCGACGGGGCCGGTCGCCGCGGCCCTGTCCGAGTACGTGACGAAACGCAAGCCGCACATGAAGGCAATGGCCGATCGCTGCCAGGCCGCCGTCCTGGGGGCTGCCAAAGCCACCAATGAATACGTCCAAGGCGATCTGGAGGCGGCCAAGAACGCACAGAACGCCGCCCACGGGGTGCGTCTGGACGCTCTCAAGGACTTCGGGGGGAAGAAGAAGTGAGCGGCGGACCGGTCGACCCGGCCGATATACCGGTCTTCACCGGTGATCTGGACGTTCTGGAAGCCAAGACGAAGGCACTGTCCCACGGCGGCTCCAAGGTCCAAACCGCCGGCTCGGACGTCCACAAGTCCTTCGGCGGTCTGGCTGCCTTCTACAAGGCGCCCGAGGCGGAGCAACTGTTCGGCGTCACCAAGCCGGTGGAGCGCACGGCACACGACCTGAGTGACGACATGCATGTCATCGCCGGGGCTCTGGGCACCTACGCCCGTGAGATCAGGCCACTGATCCACCGGCTGGAGCAGCTCAAGCAGGAGGCCGCCGATTTCCGCGACAACGAGGCCGCCGAAGACGACTGGAGCGAGGACGGCGACCTGACCGACGAGAACCTCAATCGCCGCAACAAGATCGCCGAGGTCTGGGCCGCGTTCCAGGAAGCCGAACGCGACTGCCACGCCAAGATCGTCGCGCTGGTAGGCGGCAAGGCGCTCCACACGATCGACGCCTCCCACAAGAAGGGATACGGCTACGACGCCGAAGCCCTCAAGGCATCCAGGAGCCTGCCCTGGGGCGATGCGGTCGAGGAGTCCGTTCCCTGGTGGCAGGTGTGGGAGCACGCCTACGACTTCGGCAAGGGCTTCATCGTCGACGGCGTGTGGGGCACCATCGACGGCATTTACACCCTGTTCGGCGGGCACGGCGGGGACGCCGCCGGCGAGGCGTGGCTCGGTCTGGCCAAGCTCTCCACCGCTGTGGCGATCACCACCACGCCCGGTTTGAACGTCGCCTACTGGATGGCGCCGGGGAAGATGCTCCCCTCCTGGCTGCGCGACTCGCGTACCGCGGTGCTGGATACCGGCAAGGCTCTTGTGGCCTGGGACCAGTGGGAATCGAACGGCTCCCGTGCCGCCGGCGCAGTCACCTTCAATATCGTGACCGCCGTCTTCACGCGCGGTGGCGGTGCCGCCGTGCAGGGCGCGGGCAAGGCTGGCGCGCTGGCCAAGGGGCTGTCCGTCGTCAGCAAGGTGGGCAGCGCCGTCGACCCGATGACCTACGTCATCAAGGGCGCAGGCGCGGGCCTGTCAAAGGTCGGCGACGTGATCGCTCACCTCAAGGGCCTCGGCCACGTCGAGACCCCGAAGATCTCCGAGGGCGCCTACAGCCTGCCCGAGGGAGCCACCAAGATGCCGGACGGCACGATCCAGCTGCCCGACGGCGCCGCCATTCCGGAAGGGGCGACCAAACTCCCGGGCGGCAGAATCGAGCTGCCCGAAGGCACGGTAACCCTCCCCGCGCACACGGTGAAGGACCCCTTCACGGGGAACTACACGGACGCCGCCGGCCACCTCTACAGCAAGGACGACGGCAGCCTCCTCCAAGACGCCAAGGACGCCCCCCAGGGCAACCCCGCCCAACCCGCCACGGGCGCGGACAACCCACGAATCGAGACCCCGGCCCACCAGGAACAGCGGGTCCCGGCCGGCGTCGGCGGACGGCGCGACGACTTCACACGCGTCGGCTCGGAAGCCTCCGACCCGGCCCGCACCGGCGACCACGGCGCCCCGGACGGCAGCGCGGGCAGCCATATGCCCACGAACAACGTGGACAACGGGGCAGGCGGACCAGGCCGCACCAGCGACCACGCCCCCACGACCGGCGGCAGCCACACGGAGACGCCGTCCACGGGCGGCGGCCGCGACGTGTCTGGCGGCTCCACGACCGACAATGCGATCCCGGGCGGCACAACGGCCGACAACGCCATACCCGGCTCCGTCCACCCAGAGACCCCGGGCGCGGGCGGCCTCGACGATCTTGGCGACAGCGCCGACGACGCGACCCATACGGGCGACAGCCTAGAAACCGGTGCACACAGCGACGCGGCCAGCATTGTGCCGGACGTCGATCCGAGCAGGTACGGCCGGGTGCCCAACGAGGTCGCGCAGACACACACGGGGCCGCTAAGGCCGGAGCAGGAAGCCGACCTTCTCGCAGAGCTCAGCCACGCAAAGCTGGATCAGGGAGATCGGGCACTTGTCGTGCGTAGTCTCAGCAAGGACCCCTACGGGGCAGGCGTTGCTGAACTCATCAACCGCGGGCATCTTCGCGGGGTGGAGAATTACGATGGGATTCTAAAGATGTGCAAGAAGGGGCCCAGTCGGAGTGATCCCCTCAGCAGCATGGTTCCAGCCGCTTACATGGCTCTTACTCATGCGACCGAACTACAGAGTCGAGGGTTTACGCGTCTTGGATTTGAGTTCGGAGATCCTACGACACCGTGGGACCTGGATGTCTACACCCGAAATGCCAACGGGGGGATCGATTACGGGTACCAGCTCAAAAATGTATCTAGCGCCAAGAAGGTGCTGAAGAATGCAGAGAGTTCAGCTGGCCAGTTGGACTATGAGTTTATGCGGCAAGGCGTTGCCATCCTCGATGTTCATCATTCAATATCGACCTTGAAACCTCGGGTTTTTGGAGCTATGGAGGAGCTAGCAGAGGAATCCGGAGTTACATTCCTCCTGCGCTTCGAGGATGGAGCGATTAAGATTCCGACTGATGGCTCCATCTACCCGTAAGGGGAAAGAATGTCAACTCTAATGCGCGCCCCGAAGGAATGCGGATCATGGTTCTGGGACCTCGGAGAGGTAATTCCTCCAGGACTTCAATCCGCCTTGCGTGTTGCTGCCAGGATGGCCGAAGTGCTAAATCGATTCGACCTGCTTAATCCGGTCAGCCTGGAGTGCAAATGGTACGTACGTGGATCTGGCTTCACCGGCATCATGAGTAGGGTGTCCGTCTTCACTCCACTGGATGATCCTTCCTTGCCTGATAAGGTACTCGGAAGCCAGCCCGCCTCCTTCCCAGACTCGAAATTCAATAGTTTGCAGATTGTTGGTTCTGGAACATGGTTTGATGCTGAAGGTAAGGCACGCAAGGAGCCGCGATTGGTGGACCTATCCGTGACAACTGGCTCCTATGGACCGACAGCCACCCTCTCCGTCCACCATGACATCTGGGGGTCGTTCGACTTTTTTGGCCGTCCTCACCATGAAGTGCAGACCAGGAATGCGCCGCGGCTTGCGGACGCGTTGAGGGGACTCAATAATACGCTCGGTGTCGCACCAGAACTCGGTGAGCCAACTTACTTCGGGGTCGCTACCGAATTCGGCATCGCGGCGCCAGATGCCGACGAAGACGGATTGGGCCCAAATCTGACGGACAAGCTCTGAATAAGGAATGAGGAGCTGACGATTGGACGTCACCAAGGAGACGCTTCCGTGACCGTGCGTATCGTCAGGCATAGCCTGCCAACAACGGATCGCACAACAGCCGAGCAGACATAGGTGAGGGAATTCGGCGGTCTTGAGGAGTCGGCAGACTTGATCGACTCCAAGTGGCAGCACGGCCGTCAAGGCGCTACACGCGCGGCAGAATCAAGCTGCCCGAAGGCACGGTAACCCTCCCCGCGCACACGGTGAAGGACCCCTTCACGGGGAACTACACGGACGCCGCCGGCCACCTCTACAGCAAGGACGACGGCAGCCTCCTCCAAGACGCCAAGGACGCCCCCCAGGGCAACCCCGCCCAACCCGCCACGGGCGCGGACAACCCACGAATCGAGACCCCGGCCCACCAGGAACAGCGGGTCCCGGCCGGCGTCGGCGGACGGCGCGACGACTTCACACGCGTCGGCTCGGAAGCCTCCGACCCGGCCCGCACCGGCGACCACGGCGCCCCGGACGGCAGCGCGGGCAGCCATATGCCCACGAACAACGTGGACAACGGGGCAGGCGGACCAGGCCGCACCAGCGACCACGCCCCCACGACCGGCGGCAGCCACACGGAGACGCCGTCCACGGGCGGCGGCCGCGACGTGTCTGGCGGCTCCACGACCGACAATGCGATCCCGGGCGGCACAACGGCCGACAACGCCATACCCGGCTCCGTCCACCCAGAGACCCCGGGCGCGGGCGGCCTCGACGATCTTGGCGACAGCGCCGACGACGCGACCCATACGGGCGACAGCCTAGAAACCGGTGCACACAGCGACGCGGCCAGCATTGTGCCGGACGTCGATCCGAGCAGGTACGGCCGGGTGCCCAACGAGGTCGCGCAGACACACACGGGGCCGCTAAGGCCGGAGCAGGAAGCCGACCTTCTCGCAGAGCTCAGCCACGCAAAGCTGGATCAGGGAGATCGGGCACTTGTCGTGCGTAGTCTCAGCAAGGACCCCTACGGGGCAGGCGTTGCTGAACTCATCAACCGCGGGCATCTTCGCGGGGTGGAGAATTACGATGGGATTCTAAAGATGTGCAAGAAGGGGCCCAGTCGGAGTGATCCCCTCAGCAGCATGGTTCCAGCCGCTTACATGGCTCTTACTCATGCGACCGAACTACAGAGTCGAGGGTTTACGCGTCTTGGATTTGAGTTCGGAGATCCTACGACACCGTGGGACCTGGATGTCTACACCCGAAATGCCAACGGGGGGATCGATTACGGGTACCAGCTCAAAAATGTATCTAGCGCCAAGAAGGTGCTGAAGAATGCAGAGAGTTCAGCTGGCCAGTTGGACTATGAGTTTATGCGGCAAGGCGTTGCCATCCTCGATGTTCATCATTCAATATCGACCTTGAAACCTCGGGTTTTTGGAGCTATGGAGGAGCTAGCAGAGGAATCCGGAGTTACATTCCTCCTGCGCTTCGAGGATGGAGCGATTAAGATTCCGACTGATGGCTCCATCTACCCGTAAGGGGAAAGAATGTCAACTCTAATGCGCGCCCCGAAGGAATGCGGATCATGGTTCTGGGACCTCGGAGAGGTAATTCCTCCAGGACTTCAATCCGCCTTGCGTGTTGCTGCCAGGATGGCCGAAGTGCTAAATCGATTCGACCTGCTTAATCCGGTCAGCCTGGAGTGCAAATGGTACGTACGTGGATCTGGCTTCACCGGCATCATGAGTAGGGTGTCCGTCTTCACTCCACTGGATGATCCTTCCTTGCCTGATAAGGTACTCGGAAGCCAGCCCGCCTCCTTCCCAGACTCGAAATTCAATAGTTTGCAGATTGTTGGTTCTGGAACATGGTTTGATGCTGAAGGTAAGGCACGCAAGGAGCCGCGATTGGTGGACCTATCCGTGACAACTGGCTCCTATGGACCGACAGCCACCCTCTCCGTCCACCATGACATCTGGGGGTCGTTCGACTTTTTTGGCCGTCCTCACCATGAAGTGCAGACCAGGAATGCGCCGCGGCTTGCGGACGCGTTGAGGGGACTCAATAATACGCTCGGTGTCGCACCAGAACTCGGTGAGCCAACTTACTTCGGGGTCGCTACCGAATTCGGCATCGCGGCGCCAGATGCCGACGAAGACGGATTGGGCCCAAATCTGACGGACAAGCTCTGAATAAGGAATGAGGAGCTGACGATTGGACGTCACCAAGGAGACGCTTCCGTGACCGTGCGTATCGTCAGGCATAGCCTGCCAACAACGGATCGCACAACAGCCGAGCAGACATAGGTGAGGGAATTCGGCGGTCTTGAGGAGTCGGCAGACTTGATCGACTCCAAGTGGCAGCACGGCCGTCAAGGCGCTACACGCGCGGCAGAATCAAGCTGCCCGAAGGCACGGTAACCCTCCCCGCGCACACGGTGAAGGACCCCTTCACGGGGAACTACACGGACGCCGCCGGCCACCTCTACAGCAAGGACGACGGCAGCCTCCTCCAAGACGCCAAGGACGCCCCCCAGGGCAACCCCGCCCAACCCGCCACGGGCGCGGACAACCCACGAATCGAGACCCCGGCCCACCAGGAACAGCGGGTCCCGGCCGGCGTCGGCGGACGGGGTGGGGTCCGCTTGGAGCCGGCAGTATGGCTCATGGCCAGTTGCGGATTGCGCATCGGCGAGTCACTGGGAGTTTTCCCGGAGGGCATCCTCGACGGCACCTTGCGTTGCCGACGACAAGTTGTTCGCATCAAGGATGCGTCGGGTAAATATGTTGCTCTCTACGCTCCCCTGAAGCACCGGAAAGAGGGCGAGTGGCGCAATATACCTGGGCCCATCACCCTGGCACCGCTCATTGAGCGACTCCCCATACGTAATCAGGCCGGGGGAATGATCTACCCGGACCTCTTTCGTAAGTCCTGGGATCGTGCCCTCAAACGCCTCGGGCTTCCCGATTACAACCCTCACGACCTCCGACACAAATGGGCCACCGTAACCCTGAGCAACGGCGTGCCCATCCACGAGGTGTCGCGTTGGATGGGCCACAGCTCTATCAAGATCACGGTGGACCGGTACGGCCACCTCCCCCTCGGCGGCAGTGACCGCTGCCGTCAGGGCATCGAGGCCACCATCAGGGCACCCCTGCTCAGCGGATTCCCAGCTCCGCCAGAACCCGGCGCTGAGTTGGTGCCGGCTTGGCCGGGAAGTAGAGGTAGCAGACGCCGCCGCTGCCGCCGACGACCTTGCCTTCGGCGTTCTTCCGCTTCGTCCGCAGCCAGATGTTCTCGAACTGCCGGCGCTTGTAGACGTGCCGGACCGCGGCGTTGTCGGGCGAGGCCGGGTCGTTCGCGATGACGTCGCCGTCCTTGGTGAAGCCGATGACGGTCATCAGGTGGCCCGCGGTGCCGTAGCCCGCGCCGTCGAGTTCGGGCTTCAGGAAGGACTGGGACGTGATGACCGGGATGCCTGCGTGGATGAGGCGTTCGGCGTCCGTGAGGGAGGACAGGCGGGTGACGATGCCCTGGAGGTCCCGGTAGGTGGCGGCATAGGCGGCGTTGAAGGGCCAGTTGCCGCAGCCTTCGTACTGGTAGTCGAAGGTGTAGCGGGCGGCGTGGCAGACCTGGGGGTCGGCGTAGTCGGGGTTGACCCAGGACAGCTGCTGCTGGGTGGGCCTGCGGCCCCAGTGTTCGATGATCATCTGGGAGGAGGTGGGGCTGCACCATGCCTCGCCGCCGTTGTCGTACTCCGGGTACTGGCCCTTGTGGATCTCCTGCGAGTAGCGGGGGACGACCAGCTCACGGCCGACGAGACCGGGCGCGGACGCCGGCACCTCGAAGCGGTCGGGGACGTCCGAACCCATGGCGCCCAGCCGCCAGACGGTGGGGGTGAGGGTGCCACCGGGCTTGCGGTAGAGGGTGACGCGGAGCTCGTAGGAGGTCAGGCGGAGGCCGCTCGCCGGGGTGTCGATGGCGAAGGTGTCCGTGGAGATGCTGCTCTTGCCGTCCTTCTGGCCGTCGACGGAGGTACGCCGGATGTCGGCGTCGCTGTCGCCGGCGGTCCAGCGGCCCATGACGTACCAGGGGGTGCGGCCGCCATCGGTGTAGGTGCCGCGCAGTTCGACGGCGATCCAGGTGCCGGACGGAGTGTGCGCGTTCCACGAGGCGATGACCTCGGTGGCGGGGACCCTGAGACGGTGGGCCGGAGAGGTCCAGGTCGCGTACTCCCAGGTGGCGGTCTTGCCGGTGTGCGGATCCTTGTAGTCGGAGGTGCCGGCCGGGTGCGCCAGGCGGATGCCGGGCCGGGCGCCGTGTGCGACGGCGGTGCCCTTGGCGTGGCCCTTGGTCCAGTCGGATGCGGTGGTCCAGGCGTGATAGTCCACGAGGCTCTTCGGTCGGCGCGCGGCGGCGTCGGGAGTGGTGGCGGTGGCCGGGGTGGTACCGGTGGCCGGGGCCGCGGCGGGTCTGCGGGAGGTGCCGGCGGCCTGCGCGGAGGGGGCGGCGACACCCGCCGCGGCGGCGAGGGCGGCGGCCAGGACGGTGCGCCGGGGCGCGGAGCTGGTCATGATGGAGGTCCCCCAGTCGGATGCGTACGAGTGGGTGCGGAGGGTCGGGCCGGGCCCCGAGCGGGCACGGGCGGGTCGGCAGTGGCTCAACTATTCCGGTTCCGGGCCTGCTTCGGAAGGCGCTGCGGCGCGCGTCGCCGCACGAATATTGGTGTGGACCACTGGCGGGCGCGGCGGTGTGGGACCCCCGCGTACGCTGGCGCAATGGATCGCGATCTGGCTCCGCTCGCCGCCCGGCTGCGCGCCCTGCCGCCCTCCTGTGGGCCGGTGCGGCTGATCGCGGTGGACGGGCACGCGGGGTCGGGCAAGAGCACGTTCGCCGGTCGGCTGGCCGATGCGCTGGGCGGTGCGCCGGTGGTGCACACCGACGACCTCGCCACCCATGAGGAACTGTTCGCCTGGAGCGAGCGGTTCGCCGCCCAGGTGCTGGGTCCGCTGTCCCGGGGCGAGACGGCGCGGTACGGCGTCTACGACTGGGTGCGCGGCGAGTTCACCGAGGAGCGTGCGCTGGCGCCCGCGCCGCTGGTGCTGGTCGAAGGTGTGGGCGCGGGGCGGCGGGCGCTGCGGCCCTCGCTGGCGTGCCTGCTGTGGATGGAACTGGCGAGCGAGCACTCCTGGGAAAGAGGACAACTCCGGGACGGACCGGGGCTCTCCGCCTTCTGGAGTGGCTGGATTCCGGCGGAGCGCGCGCACTTCAAGGCGGACCCTTCGCGTCCGTATGCCGATTTCCTGGTGCACCAGGAACAGAAGGGGTACGAGGTGCTCGTGGGACCTTCCGCGGCGCCGTGACGGGGCCCGCATTTCACGCTCTGTGACGGACAGCGGCCGAGTGGTCGAACGGCGCCGACAGGGTCCCGCCGAGTGCCCCAACTCGGCTTGACCTGGGGGCCGTACAGGACTTACGTTCTCAATGTGCGGTTCTACGGACCGCCCGCAGATGCGAAGCCCCCGGTTGTTCCCCCGTGATCGGGGGCTTCGTTCTGTGCTAAATCACCTCTTGCCGCCGCTCGGCGCCGCCTCTCCCTCACCCTGGGTCACCGCATTCTTCGCGCCGCCGCGCCGCACCCCGTCTTCCGCTCTTGCCCCGTACCGCCCTCTACGGCCTGCGCCGATACCGCGGGTACGATGCGAGTCTGTGCCACCGCAGGCCAGGACCGATATGCGCGCGGAGCCGGTCAACTCCCGCCCGCCGTACGCCGGTTCACGAGGCCGCGGCCGGCACGCGCCCGGCGGTACTCGGGGGGACGTTTTGTGGGGGGACGGGATGGATGTCGGCACTCAGGGTTCGCCCGCCCCGGCCGAGCTCGCCTGGCTGCGCGCGGTGGACGCCTACACCGTGGGCGCCTATCCGCAGGCGGAGGAGGAGTTCCGGGCCGCGGTGCGACTCGACCCGTCGATGGCCGACGCCTGGCTCGGTCTGCACGCACTGCGCGCCGACACCTCCATAGCGCTGCTGCGGATGCACCGCCACCGCGACCGTTTCGGTGAGATGCGCGCCCGCCACCGACGCACCCTCAACTCCTGGTACTGGCTGGGCTGGTGGGTGCAGCCGGTGCTGGAGACCGGCCGCGATCTGCTGCTCGCCCACGCCTCCCACTGGCTCGACGGCCGTCATGTCGCCGAGCTGGACCAGGCGCTGGCCGGCTGCCCACCGGTCGACACCGACCCCCAGGTGCGCTTTCTGCACGCCTGCCGCGCCTATCTCGTCAAGGACTGGGACCAGCTCGTACGGCACACCGAGCCGCTGCTCGCCGATCCGGTACTGGGCATCGAGGCCGGGCTGTTCGGCGGTATGGCGCGGGTGCGGCTGGAGATGTACGGGCAGGCCGAGCCGCTGCTGTCGGCCGCGTTGATGCGCTGCCGCAGCGAGCAGCCGCAGCGCAAGGAGCTGCGCTACTGGCTCGCCCGCGCCCATGAGGGCACCGGCCGCAGCGCCGCGGCACTCCCCCTCTACCGCGCGGTGCACCGCGTCGACCCGGCCTTCATGGACACCGCGGCACGGCTCGCCGCCATCGCGGAGGGAGACGGCCTGGACGAGGGCGCCGACCTCGCGACGGTCTCCGCGTCCGGCTTCGGCCAGGAGGCCGGCGGCGATCTGGCCCCGCTCGATCCGGTCGACGGACGTGAGCTGCTGGTGACCGGCGAGGCGGACGGGCCCGACGACGAGGTGGGCCCCGCCCCGGCCGGGAGCGATGCCGCGGCCCGGGTCAAGGCGACGGCGCCGGTGCCGCGTGGCGCCGAGCGGCTGCCCGCCGGGCCCGCCGATCCGGTGCTGCTGGAGAAGGCCCTGGCGGAGCTGGAGCGAATGGTCGGCATGGAGCCGGTCAAACGGCAGGTGCGCGCGCTGTCGGCCCAGCTGCGGATGGCGCGGCTGCGGGCGAGCCAGGGCCTGCCGGTCCAGCCGCCGAAACGACACTTCGTCTTCTCCGGCCCGTCCGGCACGGGCAAGACGACCGTGGCCCGGATACTGGGGCGAGTCTTCTACGCCCTGGGGCTCCTCGGCGGCGATCATCTCGTGGAGGCCCAACGGTCCGATCTGGTCGGCGAGTTCCTGGGCCAGACCGCCGTCAAGGCCAATGAGCTGATCGACTCGGCGCTGGGCGGGGTGCTGTTCGTCGACGAGGCGTACAGCCTGTCCAACTCCGGCTACAGCAAGGGCGACGCGTACGGCGACGAGGCACTTCAGGTGCTGCTCAAGCGCGCCGAGGACAACCGCGACCGCCTCGTCGTCATCCTGGCCGGCTACCCCGAGGGCATGGACCGGCTGCTGGCCACCAACCCCGGCCTGTCGTCCCGCTTCACCAGCCGCGTCGACTTCCCCAGCTACCGGCCGCTGGAGCTGACCGCGATCGGCGAGGTACTGGCTGCCGAGAACGGCGACTGCTGGGACGAGGAGTCCCGCGACGAGCTGTGCAGCATCAGCGGCCATGTCGTCGACCAGGGCTGGATCGACGAGCTGGGCAACGGCCGCTTTCTGCGCACCCTCTACGAGAAGAGCTGCGCCTACCGCGATCTGCGGCTGTCCACCTGGCACGGCACCCCCACCCGCGACGACCTCGCCACCCTCCGGCTGCCCGACCTGATGCAGGCCTACGGCGAAGTCCTCTCGGGCCGCGGCCCGGACGTCCAGGGGCCGCCGCCCAAGGGGCTGGATCTCTAGGGCGGGTCTTGCGGATCACCCCGGGCCCGGCTGATCCCCAAGACACCGCCCCGGCCTGGCCAGCGGAGTCCCGTCGCCCCCGGCAGGCGTGCAGTTCACGAACGTGGCTGACACCGCACCCGGCCTACCGCACTCGGCCTACCGCCTCCGGCCCGTCCGCTACGGCGGCGGAAAGCCCGGACCGGATCCACTCCGCCCGCCTCAGCGCGCCATGGCCGGATCCTCGGCCGGCAGTGTTGCCTCCTCACGGGGCTCGCTGACCCGGTCGCTCGCGCCTCTGCGGTCGCGGGCGGCGGGGGCCCGGCGGTGGGCCGGGTCGCGGACCTCGCCGACCAGCATCTCCAGGACGTCCTCCAGTGCGACCAGGCCGAGTACCCGGCCGGTCGCGTCGGCGACCGCCGCCAAATGGGAGGCGGCCCGGCGCATCGCCGTGAGGGCGTCGTCCAGGGGTAGTTCGGCGCGCAGGGTCGTCATCGGGTGCCAGATGCGCTGGGGCACCGCGCGGTCGCGTTCCTCCAGGTCGAGGACGTCCTTGACGTGGAGATAGCCCATGTACGCGCCGCCGGGGGCACACACCGGGAAGCGGGAGTATCCGGTCCGTACGGTCAGCTCCTCCACCTGGCGGGGGGTCACGGTCGGTTCGACGGTGACCAGTCCCGCCCGGTCGAGGAGGACGTCCGTGACGGGCCGGCTGCCCAGTTCCAGGACGTCGGAGAGCTGTTCCTGTTCGGCCGGGTCGAGCAGGCCCGCCTGGCCCGAGTCCTCGACGAGATGGGTCAGCTGCTCACTGGTGAAGACCGCCTCCACCTCGTCCTTCGGCTCCACGCCGAAGAGCCGCAGCACCCCGCGGGCGCAGGCGCCGAGCAGCGCGGTCACCGGGCGGCACAGCCGGGCGAAGGCGACGAGGCCGGGGCTGAACCACAGGGCGGTCTTCTCGGGCGCCGCCATCGCCAGGTTCTTCGGAACCATCTCGCCGATGACGAGGTGGAGGAAGACCACCACCGCCAGGGCGATGACATAGCCCAGCGGGTGGACGAGCGCCGCGGGGAGACGGACGGCCTCGAAGACCGGCTCCAGGAGGTGCGCGACGGTCGGCTCGGCGACCGCGCCGAGCGTGAGGGAGCAGACGGTGATGCCGAACTGGGCGGCGGCCATCATCTGCGGGAGGTTTTCCAGCCCGTGCAGCACCTGCCGGGCCCGGGTGGAGCCTTCGGTCGCCAGTGGTTCGATCTGGCTGCGGCGTACGGAGACCAGGGCGAACTCGGCGCCGACGAAGAAGCCGTTGGCGAGCACGAGCAGCACCGCGAAGAGCAGCTGGGCCAGTGTCATCGGGCCACCTCCGCGCCCACCACGACGGGCTCACGGGGCGCCTCGGGGACCGCGGGCGCCATGACGGTGGCGGTCCGTACGAGCCTTATCCGCTCGGCGCGGTGGTGCGACACCAGCCGCACCCGCAGCCGCCAGCCGTCGAGTTCCGCGATGTCGCCGGGGGCCGGGATCCGGCCGAGTATGTGTGCCACCAGTCCTGCCACCGTCTCGTACGGTCCTTCCGGGGCGTCCAGGCCGATCCGCCGCAGGGTGTCCACCCGGCAGCCGCCGTCGGCGTCCCAGGCGGGGCGGCCCTCCTCGGGCGGGGCCTGGCCGAGTTCTGGCAGGTCCACGCCGTCGTGCTCGTCGCGGACCTCGCCGACGAGCTCCTCGATGATGTCCTCCAGGGTGACCACACCGGCCGTGCCGCCGTACTCGTCGACGACCACCGCTATCGGCTGTTCCCTGCGCAGCCGCTCCAGCAGCGGCTGCACGGGCAGGGTCTCGGGCACCAGCAGCGGCGGCACCGCGATCCGTGCCGCCGGGATGCGCAGCCGGTCGTGCGCCGGGACGGCCAGCGCGTCCTTGAGGTGCACCATGCCGACGATCTCGTCGAGGCGGGTGTGGTAGACGGGGAAACGGGAGAGTCCGGTGGCGCGGGTCAGGTTGACCACGTCCTCGGCGGTCGCGGACGCCTGGAGGGCGCTCACCCGTACGCGCGGCGTCATGACGTTCTCCGCGGTCAGGTCGCCCAGCGAGAGGGTGCGGACGAACAGGTCCGCGGTGTCCTGCTCCAGGGCGCCCGCGCGGGCGGAGTGCCGGGCGAGCGAGACCAGTTCGCCGGGGGTACGGGCGGAGGCCAGCTCGTCGGTCGGCTCCACGCCCAGGGCACGCACCAGACGGTTGGCGACGGTGTTCAGCAGGGTGATCACCGGGCGGAAGAACCGGGAGAAGGCCCGCTGGGGGCCGGCGACGACACGGGCGACGGGCAGTGGCTTGGAGACCGCCCAGTTCTTCGGCACCAGCTCCCCGACGACCATCTGGACCGCGGAGGCCAGCAGCATGCCGAGGACGACGGCGGTGCCGGGGACCGCACCCGCGGGCAGGCCGGTGGCGGCCAGCGGGCCGGACAGCAGCTCGGCCAGCGCGGGCTCGGCGAGCATACCGACCACCAACGAGGTGATCGTGATGCCCAGTTGGGTGCCGGACAGCTGGAAGGAGAGTTCCCGCAGGGCGGAGACGACGGTGGGGGCGCGGCGGTCGCCGTCGGCGGCGGCCCGTTCGGCATCCGCCTTCTCGACGGTGACGAGTCCGAACTCGGCGGCGACGAAGAAACCGTTGGCCAGGATCAGGACGAGAGCCGCAGCGAGCAGCAGCAGGGGGCCGGTCATGCCGCCGCCTCCGTGGTATGCGGGGGTTGGGGAGGGGCGGCGCAGGTACTACAGGACGATCCGTCCATTGCCGGAGGGAGTCACTCCTCGGGTCGTGGTGGGCCCACTGAGGGGCAGGGCGCAGGGTGCGCCCCGGAGAACAGAGTAAACAGCGGGAGCCTGATTAGGGCAGGCTCAACCGGCCGTGTGGTCGACAGCACCGTGCTTCTCGGTGAGGTCGCGCAGCGCGCGGGCGTCCCGGATGGCCTGGTCCTTGGCAATACCGGGCTGGATGCCCATCGCGGGCAGGCTGGTGCCGTCGGCGAGGTCGAGATGGACCCAGGGGTCGCCTTCGCGGAGGTTGACGCGCAGCACCTGGGCCCAGGCCAGTTCGCGCCTGGTGGTGAGGTTGATCACCGTGACGCCCTCCTGCCGCGCCACCACCCTGGGGCGGCTGAGCAGCAGGAGGACGGCGAGCACCAGCAGTCCGGTGACGATGAAGCTCAGCCGCTCGCCGCCGCTCAGCTTCGGCAGCAGCAGCGCGATCGCGGTGAGGGCGGCGAGCTGGGCGATGCCGACGGTGTACAGGACGACCCGGGTGCGGGTCGGCCGGAAGGTCACCGGGAGGCTGGGCAGGGGCGCGGACACGTCGTGGGTCTTCCGTCGGGGGGTGAAGCGGTGGGTACGGGTGGTCAGCGGCCGCCGGTCACAGCCGGCAGGCGTGGATACCGGTGGTCAGGATCGCGCGGGCGCCGAGGTCGTAGAGCTCGTCCATGATGCGCTGGGCGTCCTTGGACGGGACCATCGAGCGGACCGCGACCCAGCCCTCGTGGTGCAGCGGGGAGACGGTCGGCGACTCCAGGCCCGGAGTGAGGCCGACGGCCTTCTCGACGTGCTCGACCCGGATGTCGTAATCCATCATCACGTACCGGCGGGCCACCAGGACGCCCTGCATACGGCGCAGGAACTGGCGCACCTTCGGGTCGTCGTCCGGCGCGCCGGTGCCGCGGATGACCACGGCCTCGGACTTCAGGATCGGCTCGCCGATGATCTCCAGCCCGGCGTTGCGCAGGGTGGTGCCGGTCTCCACGACATCCGCGATGATCTCGGCGACGCCGAGCTGGATGGCGGTCTCCACGGCGCCGTCGAGGTGGACGACGGAGGCGTCCACGCCGTTGTCGGCGAGGTGCTGCCGGACCAGGCCGGAGAACGAGGTGGCGATCGTCATGCCGCCGAACTCGGTGACGTCCTTGGCGGTACCCGGGCGGGTGGCGTAGCGGAACGTCGAGCCGGCGAAGCCGAGCTGGAGGATCTCCTCGGCCGGCGAGCCGGAGTCCAGCAGCAGGTCACGGCCGGTGATGCCGATGTCGAGCTTGCCGGAGCCGACGTAGACCGCGATGTCGCGCGGCCGCAGGAAGAAGAACTCGACCTCGTTCTCGGCGTCGACCAGGACCAGTTCCCTGCGGTCCTTGCGCTGGCGGTACCCGGCCTCATGGAGCATCGCCGACGCAGGCTCGGACAGTGAACCCTTGTTGGGGACAGCGATGCGCAGCATGAGAGCGATTTCCTTTGCAGCTAAGGGGTGTTGCGGTGGGTGCAGGGGGGTGGATCAGAGGTGGGCGTAGACGTCGTCGAGCGAGATGCCCTTGGCGACCATCATGACCTGGAGGTGGTAGAGGAGCTGGGAGATCTCCTCGGCGGCGGCCTCGTCGGACTCGTACTCGGCGGCCATCCACACCTCGGCGGCCTCCTCGACGACCTTCTTGCCGATCGTATGGACACCGGCCTGCACCAGCTCGGCGGTACGGGAGGTGGCGGGGTCGCCCGTGGCGGCCTTCTTCTGGAGCTCGGAGAAGAGCTCCTCGAACGTCTTCTTGGACATGATGGTGACTACCCTACGCGGAGATGAGGCCGCGGCGCGCAGCGCCTCGGCCGAAGCGAGCCGACGGGTGAGGGGCGGGCCGTCAGCGCCAGGGCTCGGACACCGTGCGCAGGGTCGCGGCGGTGGCGACCGCGGCGGTGACCGCTTCGTGGCCCTTGTCCTCGGTGGATCCTTCGAGGCCGGCCCGGTCGAGCGCCTGCTGCTCGGTGTCGCAGGTCAGCACGCCGAAGCCGACCGGTACGCCGGTGTCCACCGACACCTGGGTCAGGCCCTGGGTGACGCCCTGGCAGACGTAGTCGAAGTGCGGGGTGCCGCCCTTGATGACCACGCCGAGGGCGACCACCGCGTCATAGCCGCGGCCGGCCAGCACCTTGGCGACGACCGGGAGCTCGAAGGCGCCGGGCACCCGCAGCAGGGTGGGCTCGTCGATGCCGAGCTCGGTCAGGGCGCGCAGCGCGCCGTCCACGAGGCCGTTCATCACCTGCTCGTGCCATTGCGCCGCGATGACGGCCACCCGCAGGTCGCCGCAGTTCTTCACGGTCAGTTCGGGTGCGCCCTTGCCGCTCATGGTTCTCCTCTTACGGGTGATGGTGCCGGTCTTACGGGTGGTGGCGTGGTGCCGGGTGGTGGTGGTGACTCGGTGCCGTGGTGGTGATGTGGCGCCGGGTGGCTACTGGTTGTCGCAGGTGGTGGCGGCAGGGGGCGCGGTGTCGGCCGCTCCGGTGGCGGGGGCCTCCCCCGCTCGTACCGAGGGGGGAACGGTGCCCGCAGCGGGGTCCAGCCAGGGCAGGTCGTGTCCCATCCGGTCCCGCTTGGTGCGCAGATACCGCAGATTGTGTTCACCGGCCTTGACGGGCATCGGCTCGCGGCCGCTGACCCGCAGGCCGTGCCGCACCAGGGCGGTGGTCTTCTCGGGGTTGTTGGTCATCAGGCGCAGCGAGCGCACGCCGAGGTCCCGGAGCATCTGCGCGCCGGCGGCGTAGTCGCGGGAATCGGCGGGCAGGCCCAGTTCGAGGTTGGCGTCGAGGGTGTCGCGGCCGCGCTCCTGGAGTTCGTACGCGCGCAGCTTGGACAGCAGCCCGATGCCGCGGCCCTCGTGACCGCGGAGGTAGATCACCACGCCCCGGCCGGCTTCGCTGATCTGCTTCAGCGAGGCCTCCAGCTGGGGGCCGCAGTCGCAGCGCAGCGAGTGGAAGATATCGCCGGTCAGGCACTCGGAGTGCACCCTGACCAGGACGTCCTCGCCGTCGCCGAGCTCGCCGGCGACCAGCGCGATGTGCTCGACGCCGTCGACGGTGGAGCGGTAGCCGTACGCGGTGAATTCGCCGTGTGCGGTGGGCAGGCGGGTCTCGGCCTCGCGGCGGACGGTGGGCTCGGACGACTGCCGGTAGGCGATCAGGTCCTCGATGGAGATGATGGACAGTCCGTGCTTGCGGGCGAACGGCACCAGCTCCGGCAGCCGCAGCATCGTGCCGTCCTCGCCCGCGATCTCCACGATGGCGGCGGCCGGGCGCAGTCCGGCCAGCCGGGCGAGGTCGACACCGGCCTCGGTGTGGCCGTTGCGGACCAGCACCCCGCCGGGCCGGGCGCGCAGCGGGAAGATGTGGCCGGGCCGGACGAAGTCGCCGGCGGCCGATTCCCCGGAGGCGAGCAGCCGCAGGGTGGTGGCACGGTCGGCCGCGGAGATACCGGTGCTGACGCCGTGCGCCGCGGTGGCGTCGACGGAGACGGTGAAGGCGGTCCGCATCGACTCGGTGTTGTGCTCGACCATCTGCGGGAGTTCCAGCCGGTCCAGCTCCGGGCCCTCCATGGGGGCGCAGATCAGTCCGCGGCACTCGCTCATCATGAAGGCGACGATCTCGGGGGTGGCCTTCTCCGCGGCGAGAACGAGGTCGCCCTCGTTCTCGCGGTTCTCGTCGTCCACGACGACGACGGGACGGCCCGCGGCGATATCGGCGATGGCCTGCTCGACGGGATCGAGCGCCAGGGAACCCGTCTCGTCGGCGTTCTCGGTGTCGTACCAGCTCTTGAGGGCGGTCATGCCGCTGCTCCTTCCAGGACGGTGCGGTCGGCGGCGCGCGAGCGCAGCCACCAGTCGCGCATGCCCCACACGACGAGGGCGAGATAGACGACGTAGACGAGGCCGGAGAAGACCAGCCCGCTGCTGAAGGCGAGCGGGACGCCGACGACGTCGACCAGCAGCCAGGCGAACCAGAACTCGACCAGACCACGGGCCTGGGCGACCATCGCGGCGAGCGTGCCGACGAAGATGTAGGCGTCCGGCCAGGGGTTCCAGGACAGCTGCGGGATCAGGGTGAACAGGGTGCCGACGGCCGCGGTGCCCAGGGCGGTGCCGCCCAGCAGCAGCATCCGCTCGCGCCGGCCGGCGAAGCGTACGGCGATGGAGCCGTCCTGCGCCTGCTGCCGGCCGCGCTGCCACTGCCGCCAGCCCCACAACGCCACGCCGATGACGAGGAGTTGCTTGCCGACGCCGCCGCTGAGGTGGGCGGAGGCGTAGGCGGCGACGAGGATCACGCCGGAGAGGAACTGGGCGGGCCAGGTCCAGATGGAGCGCCGCCAGCCGAGCGCCAGGGCGGCCAGACCGATGGTGTTGCCGATCATGTCCGACCAGATGACGTGCTGCCCGAAGGCCGTGAAGGCCTGGCCGTTCAGCGTATCGAGGACGCTCACCGTTCCATCTCCTTGATTTCCTCCAGGTCCTGGAGATCGGCGGAGCCCCGGCCGAGCAGCCGCTCGACGTACTTGGCGAGGACGTCGACCTCAAGGTTGACGGGGTCGCCGGCCTTCTTGATGCCCAGGGTGGTCAGGTCGAGGGTGGTGGGGATGAGGCTGATGGTGAAGTAGTCGTCCCCGGCGTCGACCACGGTCAGGCTGACGCCGTCGACGGTGATCGAGCCCTTCTCGACGACATAGCGGGACAGCGCGGCCGGCAGCGCGACCTTGACGATCTCCCAGTGCTCACCGGGGATGCGCTCGACGATGGTCCCCGTGCCGTCGACATGGCCCTGGACGAGGTGTCCGCCCAGCCGCCCGCCGAGCGCCATCGGGCGCTCCAGGTTGACCCGCGAGCCGGCGGCCAGCGCACCGAGGCTGGAGCGGTTCAGGGTCTCGGCCATCACATCGGCGGTGAATTCACCGTCGGCGGTGTCCACGACCGTCAGACAGACGCCGTTGACGGCGATCGAGTCACCGTGCTTGGCGTCCTCGGTGACGACGGGGCCGCGCAGCCGGAAGCGGGAGGAGTCACCGAGGTTCTCGACGGCGACGACCTCACCCAGTTCTTCGACGATTCCGGTGAACACTTCAGTTCTCCTCGTGGAGGGCGTGGCGGATGGGGGTGGCGGTGATGCGCAGGTCGGGTCCGAGCCGTGCGGTGTCGGTCACGTCGAGCCGCAACGCCTGGGCGATGGTGGTGATTCCGGCGTCGCCGACGGCGGCCGGTCCGGCGCCGAGCAGCACCGGGGCGAGATAGCCGACGACCTTGTCGACGGCCTGGGCGGCGAGGAAGGCCCCGGCGAGCGTGGGACCGCCTTCGAGCAGGACCGAGCGCACCTCGCGCTCGTACAGGGCCTGGAGCAGTGCGGGGATGTGCAGCCCGCGGCCGTCGGCGGCCCGCGGCAGCCGGACGATCGGGGCGAGGCCTTCGAGGTGGGCTGCGTCGGCGTCCTCGGCGACCGCGATCAGTGTGGGCGCGGAGCCGTCCAGGACGCGGGCGCCGGCCTTGACGGCGGTGGCGCCGGAGTCGACGACGACCCGCAGCGGCTGGCTGATCTCGTCGTCGGCCAGTCCGCTGATCCGGGCGCCGAGCTGCGGGTCGTCGGCGCGGGCGGTGCCGGAGCCGACGATGACGGCGTCCGCGGCGGCCCGCAGCCGGTGCACATCGGCACGCGACTGCGGCGAGCTGATCCAGCGGCTGGTGCCGTCGGCGGCGGCGATCCGGCCGTCGAGGGTGGCGGCGTACTTCCACAGGACGAAGGGGCGGCGGCGCAGGACCGAGGTCAGCCAGGCCTCGTTGCCGGCGGCGGCCTCGTCGGCGAGCAGTCCGCCCTCGACGTCGATCCCGGCGTCGGCCAGGGTGACGGCGCCGCCGGTGGCGGCCGGGTTGGGGTCGGAGACGGCGTAGACGACGCGGACGATCCCGGCGTCGATCAGCGCCTGGGCGCAGGGGCCCGTGCGGCCGGTGTGGTTGCAGGGTTCGAGGGTGACCAGTGCGGTGCCGCCCCGGGCCCGCTCGCCCGCGTCGCGCAGGGCATGGACCTCGGCGTGCGGCCCGCCGGCCCGCTGATGCCAGCCCTCGCCCACCGTGCGGCCCGCGGAGTCCAGGACGACACAGCCGACCACGGGGTTGGGGCTGGTGTGCCCGAGGCCGCGCGCGGCGAGCTCAATGGCTCGGCGCATCGCCGCGGTCTCTACGGGGGCTGCGGTGGCCACCGGGTCCTCCTGCCTCTCAGGGCACGGACTCCGGGGCTGTCTGGACGACAGAAAGCGGAACAACACCACGGGAACACCGCGACCGGAAAGGAGGACCCGCCCGGAAAAAACCGGACGCGCCGCCGACGGCGGTGTACCGAAGCTGGCCCGCCGCGCACTGCCTCCCATCCGGACTTTCACCGTCGGTGCAGGAATTTCACCTGCTCAACCGGCCGCTGGCTGCGGACGGGTCGCGGACTGTTACCGCCGGTTCGGAATTACACCGACCCCGGAGTGCGCTGCTGCTTCTTATGTCAGTACAGCTTCAGTCTGCCACGCCCGGTAGTCGCCCATGCGGGCGAAGCGCTGTGGGCTGCCTCACAGCACCCCCGGCGCGCCGCCTGTCACAGCGGGCGCGCGTCATTCGTCATAGCGGGAAGGAACCCGCTCCTCACCCTCTCAAGGACTGATCCGCGATGGCGACAATTCTGGTGACCGGCGGCACGGGCACACTCGGGCGGCCCCTCGTCGACCGGCTGCTCGACGACGGCCATGACGTCCGTTCGCTCAGCCGGCGGCCGCACACCGGCATGACGCGCCCACAGCCGCGGTCGTACGCGGTCGATCTGCGCGACGGCACGGGCCTGGCCGAGGCGGTGGCGGGCGTGGACGTGATCGTGCACTGTGCCTCGACACCGGCCGGCGGTGACACGGAGGCGGCCGGGCAGCTCGTGGAGGCGGCGAAGGCGGCGGGCATCCCGCACCTGGTGTACATCTCGATCGTCGGCGTGGACCGGGTCCCGATCGGCTACTACCGCACCAAGCTCGCGGTGGAGCGCCTGATCGAGGACTCCGGTATCGGCTGGACGGTGCTGCGGACGACGCAGTTCCACGATCTGGTGCTCGACGTGATCAAGGCGGGTGCCCGGTCGCCGGTGCTCCCGCTGCCGACGGGCGTACGGGTGCAGCCGGTCGAGGTACGCGAAGTCGCCGCCCGGCTGGCCGAGTTGGCGGCCGGGGAGCCGGCCGGGCGGGTCACGGACCTGGGCGGCCCCGAGGTGCTGGACGCCCGCGACCTCGTACGGGCCACGCTGGAGGCGGGCGGGCGGCGTCGGCTGGTACTGCCGCTGTGGCTGCCGGGTGCCGCGGCCGCGGCACTGCGCCGCGGCGGAAACCTCACTCCGGAACACGCCGACGGCCGCCGGACCTACGCCGAGTTCCTCGCGGA
>NZ_JAMJFM010000037.1:0-95658 GCF_023544705.1 Streptomyces sp. MCA2 | reverse complement strand
AGCCCAGTACCGGGTAGTGGTCCGAGTAGCGGGTGTAGGTCGTGTCGTCGAGTTCCCACGGCGGCGACGAGACGACCTGGCCCGTGTTGCGCCAGGCGGTCGGCCGCGCGTGCCTGTTGTCGTAGAGGACATAGTCGAGCCATTCCCGCGGAGAGTCGGGGTACCTCTCCCTCGTCAGCGCGTTGGTCGCGGGATCGCTCGTGTACGGGTGGCCCTCATAGTGTGGTGTCGCGGCACCGAGGCTTCTGAGAAGTCCGGCGTACTCACGACCGTAGCGGTCGATGTTCATATCCCCGGCGAAGATGACTGGCTCGTCTGCGGGAATCTTGAGGCCATCGACGAAATGGCGCATCTCTTTGAGCTGGGACGTGCGTGTCCGGGCCGCCTCACCGTCGTCGCACCCGTCATCGTCTGCCTGTAGGTGGGTACCCAGCACATGCACGGGCGCGCCGTTCACATTCAGCCGGGCGTAGGCAAATCCCTTCTCGGACAAAGAGTCCGCGCCGCAGGCGTCGTCATATATGTACTGGATCTGGCGCGTAATGGGCCACCGGCTGGCGATGGCGACGCCACCGTCCTCATACGGCAGGGACGAGTAGTCACCGAGGGTCTGATGCCAGCCATCCGTCGACCGGCCCACCACAGGAGTTCTGTAGGGGTAGCCCTTCAGACGCGCCATCAGGATGTCGGAAGCGCTGTTGTCGAAGAGCTCTTGGAATACGACAACGTCCTTGCCGGCGACATACGGGGCCGAGCCGATGAGCGCACCTCGCTCATCCTGGGCCCAGCCATCAGTGATGAAGGAAGGCAACAACATGGTGTTCGTGGTGAGCACCTTGAGTTGAGGAACGCTCCCTGTGACTTCGTTTCCCGGTGCGACAGCACTTGCCGGGACGGATGTGGTGCCGGCCAGGACGGCCGAGACCACGAGCAGGGCGGTGACACGGAGTTTCATGTGAGTCCCCTCAAGGGTGACAGGTGCACAGGTATGTACATGTACTCCAGACACCCTGGACCCCTGGTCAGGACGCGTCATGAGCAAGCTTCACTCAAAGTGCAACGTTGAGGGATGTGGCGTACCTCAGGGGCCGGTTGACGCCCTTGAGGGGGCGGTCTAGCATCCAGGATGCTATCGCTATACGGATGTTGACTTCCATATTGCGGATTCGGTTTTTGGTGAGAGTCGCCGCGCCAGACAGGTAACAGGTACGTGAGGACTGGGATGCATATGACCGAGGTGCTGGTCTCGATCGCCGCGTCCACGGACCGACTGGTACAGACCGTCAAGGCGCTCGATGACACGGAGGTCGGCGGAGAGACGCTGGTGCCGCCATGGACCCGTGGCCATGTGATCACTCATGTGGCACGCGCCGCCGACAGTCTCTGTCGGCTGCTGACCTGGGCCCGGACGGGTGTGGAGACGCCGCAGTACGCCAGCATGGAGGAACGGGCCGCGGAGATCGAGGCCGGTGCCCGGCGCCCGGTCCACGAGTTGGTGGCCGATGTCGTGGCGAGCGCCGAGCGCTTCGATGACGCCGTGCGCTCCCTGCCGGACGCGGCGTGGAGCTATGAAGTCCGCATGCGCACAGGTGAACTGCGGACGCCGGAGGCCCTGGCGTCCGCCCGCCTGCGCGAACTCGAAGTCCATCACGTGGACTTGGCGGTCGGCTACGGATTCGCCGATGTGCCGCCGCCGACCGCCCGCTTGATCATCGACGACCTCGTCGACGCACAGCGCCGGCGCGAAGGCGTACCGCCTCTGCGCATCGAAGCGACGGACACCGGCCTGACCCATGAACTGGGCACTGGAGGGCCGGCCATCAGGGGCACTCAGGCCGACCTCCTCGGCTGGCTCACCGGCCGCACCACCGGTGCCACGCTCACGACCTCCGGGCCCGGCCCGGTCCCCACCGCACCGTACTGGATCTGAATCCGACGGCGTCTGCCCCTCACTCGTGGCGACGGCTTCTATCGGGCACCCAGGCGGTACGGCTCAGCCGCGCACGCCGGCCTTCTCCCGAGCCACCGCATGAAAGGACCGATGACTCGCGTGGCTCATCCGGGCAACCGCCCGGGACGGCCGCCGTCCCCGGGGGCTTGGCTCTCCAGGAAGTCGAGGGCGTCGCGGGCAATCGTGGCCAAGTGCCCTGGGCAGCGCCAGAGTTCGGTGAAGCCGGTGTCGTACGGTTCCTCTTCCTCCGGGTCGTCCTGCCACTCGTCCGCTTCATGAATCAGGTCGATGAAGCCGAGAGGATCGTCCGGGTACTGGACCGCGTCCCCGTCCCAGGGGTGGGAGTCATGCGCACAGGTGCTCTCACGATCGCGGAAGGAAGCCAGCGCAGTCCTCAGGGCCTTCTTCGCACGGGCGATATCTGAGTGCCTGTCACACCAGACCATGTAGGGACCGGGGGCGGCGACCCCGAGGAGTCAGAAGACCGTGGCATCACTGGTGAGGTCGTCTTCGAGGTCGTACACGCAACAGGCGACCGCCACATACGGGTCGCCGTAGGGGTATCCATGAAGGGTGCTGCCGAGATCACTCACGAATTCGGCGATGTCGATCTCGGTGTCGATGTCGATGCCGATGTGCTGATCACTATCCCTCACGAGATTAGTGACGAACCGGAGTCCGAGGCAGTTCCCGGCTCTTTCGGGAGCTGAGCTGGGGCGGCGCTGCGCTGTGCCTCCCGGGCTTCGTTCTCCACGGCCGCCACTCGCCGACCAGTCAAGTCCGTGCAGGGAACCGAGGCAGCCTGCGCATCCAAGTCATGGTGCTCCTGAGGGCTGGGTTCCCCCATTACCGGGTGTCAGGGTCGGAAACCCATTCGAGGACCTCGTGCCAGCGTGAATGCTGAACGTTCAGAGCTGCTGGATCAATCTCTCTCATCTGAGCGCTGAGACGCCGCTCCGCGCCCTCGTGATCGAGCACTTGCGCCCTTTCCTCGTCATAGTTCGGGCGCTCCACTTCCAGCAGGTAGAGGAAGTGAGCGAAGGAATGGAGGTCCTTGTTGAGCGCGTACCCCTCCTCGTCGGCCGCGGGGAGACAATGGACCACCCCCGTAGCGACGTCCAAGGCGATGTCGTCGTAGGGCACCATGCCCAGCAGGACCCAGTCCGCGGCATTGGCAGGGAGGTTCGTCCATCGCGTCCGCAAGTCCTCATAGCAGACGCCCACCTTCTTGAGGTCCCGCCGGGACGTGTCGATCAGGTCGAACCAGGGGTTGGCGCGGACGGGGAGCCCTACGTTGCGGAGGAAGTCCACACTTGCCGCGTGCTCGATGCCATCGACCATCGTCTCCGGAAGCGTGAGCAATTCGTCGGAGCTGAACTCGCCTTCCAGCGTCGTCCTGTCAATGGGTGGCGTCATGCTGTGCCCTTCTCTGGTTAGTCGTGATGGAGTGTGCTTCAAGTGGCGGCCGACGCAGCCACCGCGCCTCGCCTACTGCACCTTCCGCGCAATCCATGAGCAGGGCGGCGCCCCCCGGCGACCCCGCCAAGTCCGCATCACCGCCCGCACCACGGGTTCGGTGACAAGGAAGGTCTGCCGGCATCCGGATCGCCTCGGTGAGCAGGCCGCAGCCGCGTAGGCGGAAGATGGCCGCGGGCGGTAAGGAACAAGTCGGGAAGTCGAGACAAGTCGGGTGTCCGCGAGGTCTACACAGAACCGGCTCCTTCCGACGCTCCTCGAGCGTCGTGTTCCGCACGGCCGACGCCGCTCCGGGACTTCCCTTCCGCTTCGTCGTGCAAGACAACTGGCTCCCGTCGACCCACCAGCTGTGGTCGGGGGAGGGGCGTACGTGCCAGAACCGCGACCCCGCTCAGCACAGCCGGCAGCGTCGCGATGACGAAGCAGCACCAGAGCGGCAGCAGATCCACCGTGAGCCCGGCGAGGGCGGTGCCTCCCGACGCCCCGGCGTTGAAGGCGCTGTTCACCCACGCCCCGGCCCGGGTGCGGCTGCTGGTGTCAGCGCACTCGTCAGCGACGAGGTACGCGGTGGTCAGCGCGGGCGCCACACACGCCCCGGCGGCGCACACCACGAGCGCGAGCACCCACGGGTTCGGCGACATACCGGCGCCGGACAGGACGAGCCCGAGTGCCAGCGCGAGGAGCGGCAGCCGGATACGGCCCGGTACCCGCCACGCACGTGCCCCGTATGCCAGCCCCCCGACTGCGCTGCCGACTGCCAGTGCGGCCTCGAGCCACGCGACAGCGGCCGGCTCCTTCTGCCGTTCGGAGAAGGCGACGAGCAGCAGGCTGAGAGCCCCCAGGCACATGCCGACGCCGGCCGTCACCACGACGGCCTCCAGCAGGGCGTTGCCGCGCAAGCCCTTCCACCAGCCCCGGGACACACCCGTAGGCCGAGCCCCGGCGGCGATGCCCGGGTCAGGGGCGCACATGGCAGGCGACCCGACCATGACCAGCGTCCCGCTCAACAGCAGCCCGGCGCTGACTCCCACGCCGATCGCCGGATGTCCGACGGCGATGAACACTCCTGCCGCCAACGGGCCGCTGACATAGAGGAGTTCTTCAGCGACCGTGTCCAGCGAGAAGGCCCGCCGGCGCAGCGCAGGGTCCGGCAGGAGCGTGCTCCACGCCGCTCGCATGACGGGCCCGAGCGGCGGTGCGCAGGCTCCCGCCGTACCCGTGAGGAGCATCAGCAGCCACCTTGGGGCGCCGGCCTGCCAGGTTGCGGCAGTGAGGGCTGCCAGCAGAAGCGCGTACACCGCGGCCATCGTGGGGAGTACTCGCCGCGGTCCGCGGCGGTCGATCAGTTGGGCCCGGAGGGGCGCCAGGAAGGCGGTAGTCGCTCCGAAGAGGGCGAGGGCGCCGCCCGCCCATGCGTAGGACCCGGTGGCCTGGGTGAGGGCGACGGCGAGTGAGACGAAGACGATGCCGTAGGAGAAGCGGGCGACGAGCGCCGGGGCGAAGGTGCGCAGCACGTGTGGCTCACGCAGTACGGCGGCATAGCTGGGGGCATGGGACGAGGACGAGGCCATCGGAAGTTCTTCCCGTGAGAGAGCGCTTCATCGGGGCGCTGTAGTGAGTAGGCATGCCTGCGACCGCGGCGGCGTAGGAGCTCCGCGGTCGTAGTCGGCCTAGGCACGGGGGAAGAACACGCCTTCACTTTGGCAGTCCCACGTGCTCCCGTCCAGAGGACGGCTTCTGCTGCTCAGGGGAAAGGACGGCAGTGCGGTGTCAGGCCGGCGGGTAGCACGCCAGTGTGCACCGGCTCGACGTCCCTTGCGCTGGTGGTGCTGTTTCCGGTGGCCGCCGGCTTGACCTCAGCCATGGTTGAGGAGCAGGACTCGCAATCGATATCGAGGGATAGTCGCTCACCTTTGTGGTGCGGCGGTCTGAGCCATCCGATGCCATCCGAGAGCCTGGCCTAAGCCGCATCAGTCAATGCCGGCGCCCCGTCACCGATGAAGGTGACGGGGCGCCGGTACCAGCCTCGGACGCGTGTCGGGTCAGCTGATGTTGAGGTCGATGACCTGGTAGAAGGCGTTGCCGGTGTCGGCGACTTCCCACACCGACAGGAGCACGTGGTACCCGTGGCGGTCACCGGGCAGTGTGATGCTGTGGACGGTCGGGTTCTCCGGGAGGAGGTCTTCGGCGTTCCAGTACGGCTGGCCGCTGTTCTGGTACGTGGCGATCGGTTCCAGGTCGAACTGTGTCCGCGTCAGGCGCGCTCCCGGGTCCCAGCCACTCTTGGTGAGGAAGTAGTTCCAGCGGCGTGTCTTGTGCTCCGCGTGGTAGTGCCAGGTGATGTCCAGCGCCTTGCCGGCGGACACCGGGTGCTTGCGCCAGTCCTGCTGCGCGTCCGGCTCGTCGAGCTTGGCGGCGAAGTCCTTCCCGGCGCTGGCGATCCGGCCGTCCTGGGGCGGCTCGAAGTTGGGGACGTCGTCCGGCGCGTAGGGGTCCGTGAGGCCGGATTCCGTCGCGGGGAAGAACTTCCCGGCCTCCAGGCCGGCAGCCTGCCAGTCCGCGAGGTGGAGTTGGGCCCTGGACTCGGGCCTGGTCACCGTTCCGTGTCGCGCTTCTCGTTCCACAGCTCTCTCCTTAGCGACGAGCTCGGGCGTCACGTCGACGCCTTGTGTGCGCAGAGTAGCTAATCGATTACTGAATGTACTTGCGCCACTGAGTCGGTCACACGACCTGGACCCATTCACCGGACTGGCGGTGGGTCCCAGGGGAATCTGCCGGAAGCGGGAGGTGTCACCGTCGGCCGCGCTCCTCCTGCTGCCGTCGGCGTGTCGGCCCGTCGGCGGGCCAGCCCGGCGTTGTTGGGTGCCGAGCAGGGGGCGAAAGGTGGCGGCCCGAGGGGTGGCACACGGGCTGCTGGCTGCGGTCGCGTCGATGCCGGGCCGGGTTGATGTGCTGGGCGGGTGGCCAAGGGGGGGTGTATGGCGTGGCTGCTGGCTGCTTGCTGGTGGCGATCGGCGACCCCGGATGGGCAGAGGGTGCCTCTGGGCTGGGAAGGGGTGGCTGGCTGCTACCTGTGGCGGGCGTGCGCCGCGCACTCAATGGGCGGGTGAATGCGCCAAAGCGCGCTGTCCGCAGAGGTGATGGAGGCTGCCGGCTGGGCAGTACCGGTCCGGGTGCGTCCGTTCGGCGCCTTGTCCGACTGTGAGCGCGTTGGGTTCGCCCCAGTTCAAAGGAGGTGCGACGTGGGGATCGGCAGCCTGACCGGCCTGCTGAGAGATCGCCACCGCAGTCGTGCAGCCCCCAACGACAGCAAGGAGCTGGAGATGACCGACCCCGCGACACGCGATCCCTCGACACAAGATCCCTCGGCACAGGATGTCGGCGATTGGTACGACCGCTTCGGGGACCTATACGCACTCACCATGGGCGACAGCATGCATCTGGG
Source organism: Streptomyces sp. MCA2 (assembly GCF_023544705.1). NCBI lineage: Bacteria > Bacillati > Actinomycetota > Actinomycetes > Kitasatosporales > Streptomycetaceae > Streptomyces > Streptomyces sp. MCA2. The sequence continues at coordinate 88,786 of NZ_JAMJFM010000037.1, read as the reverse complement.
GATGTGGACCGATGGCATGCGTGAAGCCATCGGAGGGCTGACGGCCGACGCAATGTGGAAGGAGCTGACGCAGGCCCAGGACGCCTGGACCGACACCCTCATCGAAGAGGTAGGTTTGCTCCCGGGGCAGCAGATGCTGGATGTCGGCTGCGGCACTGGCCGGCCCACCGTGCGGATCGCCGAACGGTCGGGCGGCAGCGTGCTCGGCGTCACCGTCAGCAGCGCCCAGGCACAGGCGGGGCGCGTACGCGCGATGCGGGCCGGTCTGTCCGAACGCGTCACCTTCGCGCGGGCGGATGCCATGGACCTGGCCCAGCCGTCCGAATCGTTCGACGCGGTATGGGCGATCGAGTCGTTCGCCCACTTCTCCGACCGGCCCGCCGCGATCCGTGAGGTGTGGCGCGTGCTGCGGCCCGGGGGGCGGTTCGTCCTGGCGGACTGCTACGAGGCTGTGCCCTTCACGCACGAGGAGCTCGGCCTGTTCCGCGCCGCGTTCGCCCTCTCCCGGCTCCCCGTCGAAGCCGCGCGCTACTCCGACATGCTCGAGGAGGCCGGCTTCATCATCCGCAACTCCCGCGATATGTCCAGCGAATTCAAACCCACCTACGACCTGATCCCGAGCCTGTTCGCCGCCAGGCGCGATCAGATCGCAGAGCTGGTGGGAAGCGAAGCGATGGCCCAGCTCGACGTGATCTATCCACGCATCCTCACCCTGTGCCGGGACAAGATGGGATACGTGATGGTGAGCGCGGAGAAGCGCCAGTAGGGCCCAGGGGTGGGGAATTCCCGACCTCGGGCCGGGCCGGATCGAGTCAACGGCAACCGCGCTCCTGCCGGTGATGACGGGTGCAGGCCCGAACCGGCAACCGGCCCGCTCCCGGGGTCATTCCTCCGGCTCGGCTGCCACGATGGCCAGCAATCCGGGAAACCGCCGCTCGAGGTCGGCCCGGCGCAGGCTCGCCATTCGGCTGTTGCCTCGGGAGACCTGCCTGACCAGCCCGGCTTCGCGCAGTGTCCGGAAGTGGTGCGTGACCGTCGCCTTGGAGACCGGTAGCGCGAAGGAGCTGCACGTTCGGGCCGTGCCGTCGGGCTCGGCCGCCAGCACGCGCACCACCCGGCGGCGCAAGGGGTCCGCCAGCGCGGCGAGCACCGAGCCGAGCTCGATCTCCTCGACGGCCGGATGGCCTTCGTCGTCGGGCATCGGGGCACCTCCATCCTAGGTATGGCTTGTATCGTACCTTCGGACTCGCTAGCGTCGTGAAGGTACGAGACTCATCGTACCCATCGAGAGAGAACTCCCATGACTCAGCCGCTCACCCTCGTCGGCACCGCTCACCCCAAGCCCGAACGCGCCGCAGAGCTGAAACAACTCCTGCTCTCGTTCGTCGAGCCCACCCGGCAGGAGCCCGGTTGCCTGGAGTACCACTTCCATGAGGACCGCGATGAACCCGGCGTCTTCATCTTCTACGAGGCATGGCGCTCCCAGGCCGACCTCGACGCCCACCTGGCCCTCCCGCACATGCAGGCCTTCTGGGAGCAGCGCATGGACTACCTGAAATCCGACCTCGACATCACCTTCCTCACCATGCACAGCCCGTACGAGCCTGCCGCCCGCGCCTGACCGCTGACTCTGACAACTCTGTGGCACCGTGCCGGCCTTGAACGCCTCAGTCGGCACGGCCCTGCGGCGGGAAACGGGAGAGCCCCGGCCGGACGGGACAGGCAAGGTTCCGCGAGCCGAGCCGAGCCGAGCCGAGCCGAGCCGAGCTGAGCCGAGAGGAAGGGAGCCTTCCGGCATCCGGCCAGGGCGGCATGTTCGATCCGTCACGAGCGGAGCCGGATACGCAGGTCCGCTGGCGGCGACGAGCCCCAGGTCGGGCAGAGTGGCGGGGGGCGAACAGTGGCGGACGAACAGTCGTCAGCAGCGACGGCCTTGGCAAGGTACCGGCACCGGCACTGGCACCGGTTCCGCTTCGGCTGTTGTCTCACGCCGGGAGAGGGCGACGAGGAAGGTCAACGCGATCCCCGCTGCCACCACGAACAGCGTGGTGCTGATCCCGTGTGCCGTCTCGTCCCGCAACTGCTCTCCGGTCAGATCGCCAAGGCCGGCTGTCGCCACAAGCACCAGGATGGCGAGGCCCACGGCGGCACCCATCCCCGCGCCGGTAGAGGCGATCCCTGAGGCGATGCCCTGCTCACGGTCGGACACGCCAGTTCCGGCGGCGATGAACATGCTGGTGAACACGATCCCGTCACCGATGCTCAGCGCGACGAGCCCCGGGATCAGCGAGGTGTACGAACCGTCCGGGGAGATCGCCAAACCGAGCAGGACGGCGCCGACCGTACCGATGGCGAGAGCGCCGAGCAGTGTGCGCTTGAGACCAAACCGCGTCACCATCTGGCCGGCCGTTGTCGACCCTGCGACGACAATCGCGGTCGGGATCAGGAAGCCGGCGCCGGTTTCCAAGGCGTTGTAGCCGAGGACCTCTTGGAAGTAGACCGAGAGGAAGTACAGCACGGAGCCGAACGTCGCCATGAACATGAATGCGATGACGAGGCTCGTGATGAGGCTGCGGTTGGCGAGCAGCCGCGGCGGTACGAGCGGGTCGCTGCTGTTCCGCTCGATGAAGACGAAAACTCCCAACAGCAGGAGCCCCGCCGCCGCGCTGAAGAGGATGCCGGGCGAGAGCCAACCCAGTCCCGGCCCCTGAACCAGTGCGACCACGATCAACGTGACCCCGAGGGTGACGCTGAGCGCACCGGGCAGGTCGAACTTACGCCCTCGGTCGCGCTGTCGGTCCTTGGGGATCAGCACGAATGCGAGGAGCAGGGCAGGACCTGCCAATGCGACATTGACCAGGAACACCGCTTCCCAGCCGAAGGCGCGTGTCAGCAGTCCCCCGAGGAGCACGCCGATCACCAGCCCGGCCGCCCCGGCGCCGCCCCAGACTCCCAGCGCGCGGTTACGTACGCGGCCTTCGACGAACGTGACGTTGATGAGCGCCAGCGTGGTGGGAAAGACCAGCGCGCCACCGAGGCCTTGAACCGCGCGAGCGGCGAGAAGCATCCCCGGCCCGGTCGCCAGTCCGCCCGCAAACGCTGCTCCGGCGTAGAGGACAAGGCCGGTGGCCAGGACCCGGCGTCGCCCGATGAGGTCTGCGGCGCGTCCACCGAACAGCAGAAATCCCGCGGAGGCGACTGCGTAGGCACTGATCACCGACTGGAGTGTCTGCGCGGAATAGCCCAGGTCGCGCGCGATGTCGGGCAGCGCCACAACGACGATGTACTGGTCGAGCGAGACGACCAACATGGCGAACGACAGCAGGGCGAGTGCCGCTGTCGCACGGTTCCAGCCGAAGCCGCGTTGCGGCGACGCTCCGACAGATGCCACAGCAGCACTCCCCGGCGGAGCCTAGCCAGTCCGTTACGGGCAGGAATGTATCACTATGCCCGTGAGGCCAGATGCGACGGCTCACCGGCTCGAAGGGGACGCTGTTCGTCAACGATGAGAATGCGATACAGCGTCGTCCAGTCATCACGGCATCGCACCCGGACGCGTGGCGATGCCGACGACCGGTTGCGTTGTTGAACCTGTCGATGAGCAGCGCTTGTCGACGAGGCCCGGAGTCAACTGGTGACCATTCGGCTCGCGTATCTCGTGCATCTTGTGCATCTCGCGTATCTCGCGTATCTCGAGAATCTCGTGCATGTCGAGCAGAAATGGCGGTCTGCCGTCGGGGCGGCGAAGAAAAGGGAGGGCGGGAAGCCGTGGGGCGTTGGCAGGATGTCCGAGTTCAGCACCCGACGCGAAGGGCTCGACGACACCATGGCTCGTGCTATCACTTTGATCCGCTCCGCATCCCTGTCCGACATCGCCGAGTACGCCTACGCGGCCACGGCGCCCGCCGAGTCACGCCTGATATTCCTCGCCGGGGCGTGTCCGCTGAACGATGACGGCTCCACGGCAGCGATCGGGGACTACGCGGGGCAGGCGAGGAAAGCCGTCGAGAACATGCAGGTTGCTCTCGCTGCCTCCGGTGCGTCACTTCAGGACGTCATCAGCACGAGGGTGCTTGTTGCCTCTTCTCGGCGGGAGGACCTGGTGACTGCCTGGCAGGTAGTCCGGGACTCGTTCGCTGACCATGACGTCCCCAGCACTTTGATGGGCGTCACCGTCCTCGGCTACGAGGATCAGCTCGTCGAGATCGAGGCCGTCGCCGCCGTGCTCGATTCTTGAGACCCACGCTCACGCCATGGCGTCCGAACGCCCCCGTGGGCGCCTTCACGGCGGAGGCCGTCACTCATCGATCTCATCGATCTCATCGACCTCGTTGATGCTGCGTTCGACCGTGTTGTGGTCCTTGTAGAACGTGGCGTCGTGACCGACCAGACCGCGCCGCCGCTGGGACTTCTACAGGGAGCCCGGACCCGCCGATGCGCCCCCGCGCCGATGCGGCCCCGTGAGACACCCGACTTGCTCTGTCCGGCGGGCAGGGCGGTCCGGGGCCGTCCGGGGTCCGCTCAATGACGATGCCATACGAGGGTGTAGCGCCAGAACAGCCGACGGCGTAGCCGTGCGCCGGGCAGGGCGTCCTGGGCCTCACTGACGATGTCGGGAAAGCTCATGTCCGCCGGGCGGGTCCGGGCGGTCATCGAGGCCGGCCGGGGTGCCCTGCGGCCCTTGTTCTTGAGCCAGCCCGTGGCGGCATTGAGCGGGCTGGCGACGGCGCCGAGCAGATAGTCACCGGCAGTCTGCGCCCGGGAGAGGCCGACGACCACCAGGGTTCCTCCGGGGGCCAGGTGCCGGCGGAAGACGGTGAGAGCTTCGGTGAAAGGCAGATGGTGGATGGTGGCGACGCAGGTGATGACGTCGTAGGAACCGGCAGGGATCCCGGTCAGTGCGTCTGCGACCGTGAAGGTCACTGGGGTTGCCGCGGGAGTCAGCCTCTGTGCCTGGGAGACGATCGTCGGGTCGGAGTCGATTCCCCGGACCTCGTTTGCGCGTGTCGCTAAGAGCCGGGCCAGGTCGCCGCTGCCGGATCCGATGTCCAGGGCACTGTCGAAGCGTTGGGGAAGCTGACGCAGTAACCACCGGTGGTAGTGGGCATTGTGGTCCCAGGGGTGAGCGGCATTGAACTGCTCGAGCGCTTGAAGGACTCGGTGCGAAGGTGGCGTCATGCCGTCAGTTCACCAAGTCCCTGGTGCCTGCGTCACCTCGTTCGAGGAAGCTGCCGCCGGTCGGGGGCGCGTGGCGTAGGCCGATGTCGGCGCGGACCAGGACGGAGACGTCAGCCATGTCCACGGTCGCGCCTGCGAACACGCACACCGTGGTTGAGGAGATGCGGCGCAGAATTGGCGAGCCGGCTGAGCATCGCTCTTAAGTCCCGTTGCGCAGGCCGAGTGACGGTGGCGTCTGGTCATCCCCGGACGGGCCGATGTCGCCGTTCTTCCACGCGGGGTCGTAGGCGCAGGGCGCGGTGGCGCCGCCGAGGAAGTACTCCCGTTCCGCGAACCAGGTGAAGGACATGCGCTCGGTCCCCTCCCCATCGTCCCGCTTGGCGAACAGGTCCCAGTCCTTGCCCTTGACCTTCGCGCCCTCACGGTAGGACGTGATCTCCCAGCCTTCGGCCTTCAGGTGCTGGTGCAGTCGGCGGAGGCCGGATGCGGCCTGGCTCGCGGGGACGTGGTCCAGCGCCCATCGGTGGCTCATCTGGTAGGCACCGTCGACGGTCTTGTCCTCCAGCCCCGTCAGGCCCCCGTCGTGGCAGGAAGAAGAGCTGAGCGTGTTCTCCGTGCTGACGCCGATGTCCTTCACACCTGGCTTTACGGCGCGCTTGAACCCCACGAGGTCATACGCCTCCTGCGAATGCTGGAAGGCGCGGCCGGCCATGTCCTCGGGCGCGGCGCGGGGAAAGTCCGTCGACCCCCATGAGGCCCATACGAGCGGGACGATCAGAACGAGGACGACGAGCGCGGCGCAGCCACATCCCAGGGTCTTGAGGACGGACGAGGAGGACCCGGACTCGTTCGGGACGGTGGGGGTGTTGGGGGTATTGGTTGGTGCGGTCTCCTCGGGCATACGGGGACGGTATGTCAGTGGGGGAGCGCGGCGGATGGGCGCGGCTACCCGGCAAGGAGTGAGTAGGCGTACTCACTTGATCTGCGCTCGTTGCCCGAAGGATGCCTACCAGTACTGCGCCTTCGAGAAGACCTCACCGTGGTAACCCGTCTCGGTACCCGCGCGATCACCGTCCAACACCGACGACCTCTACTTCGGTTATCGACAGCCGACTTCTCATCATCGCCGTCGGCGGGGGGCCCGGGGGCGGGGTGGGGGCACGGGGTTCGGATTGGTGGGACGACGATGCCTACGAGGCGGAGCTGAGGCGGTCGGCTAGGAGTCACCTTCCAGCTCCCCGACGGTGCGCTTCAGCCAGGCGCGATCGGCCTTGCTGGTGGCGTCGGCGAGTTGGAGCATGCCGCGGCGGAAGCGGTCGGTCATGTCGCGGACGCGCAGCGGGCGGCCGTCCTCGTAGAAGTAGCTGCCGGGCTCGTCCATGAAGGCGAGGCGGCGGCGCAGTACGCGGGCCTGGTCGGCGGGGTCAGGCAGCTGGCCGAGGAAGGCGAGCAGGATGAAGAAGGAGTTGCGGTCGGTGATCTCGAGGTCGGCGGGCTCGCGTAGGCGGCGCATGAGTTCGGCGCGGCCGGATTCGGTAAGGGTGAGGACCTGGCGGGGTGTGGCGCGTTCGCCGGGTTCGGTGTGGCGGGTGAGGTGCCCGGCGACTTCCAGGCGCTTGATGGCGGGGTAGAGAGCGCCGTCGCTCACGGGGCGAACATGGCCACTGAGGCCGGAGATGCGGGCGCGCAGATCGTACGCGTGCAGGGGTTCCTCGTTGAGAAATCCGAGGATGCAGAGGGTGAGCACCGGGCCTCCGAGGTGCGTACTTCGCGGTCGTCGTGACTGTCCAGAGTAGTCACGCTCCCAAACTATACCTCTAATCGAGATACCTCTGTTAGAGTCAAAGTATGACGATGGCAACGAGGGCAACCACGCAGTACTTCCGCACCCCGGACGGCATACGGCTCGCCTACCTCGACCTGGGCGGCACCGGCCGCCCCGTCCTCGCACTGCACGGCGCCTATGGGCGCGGCCGCTCCATGCTCGGGCTCGCCGACCGCCTCGGACCCGAGTACCGGCTCATCGCCCTCGACCAGCGCGGCCACGGCCTCTCCGATCACCCCGACGACTACGGGCGAGAGGGCTACATCGCCGACGCGGCGGCGCTCGTCGAGCACCTCGGGCTCGGCCCCGTTGCGATCGTCGGACACTCGCTCGGCGGCATCACCGCGTACCAACTGGCCGCAAGGCGACAGGAACTGGTCTCGGCCGTGGTCGTGGTGGACTTTCCGGCGGAGTACCGGGCACCGGTCGGCGACGATCAGCTGTGCGCACTGCCGACGCACTTCCCGAGCATGCGGGCGATGCTCGACGCACTCGCGTTCATGGACGAGCCCCGGCACTTCACCGAGAGCGCGGTGGAGGAACCGGAGGGCTGGCGGTTCCTGTGGCGGCCGGAGGAGATACACGCCGCCAAGGTCGCCGTCCGAGGCGACTGGTGGGACGACTTCACCGCCGCCAAGCAGCCGCTGATGGTGGTGCGGGGCGGACGCAGCACGGTCGTCCCGCACCAGCACGCAGAGGAGATGATCCGTCTCCGGCCTGGCACAGAAGTGGTGACGATCGACGGGCACCATGACTTCTACATCACGCACCAGGCTGAACTGGGCGCAACGGTAAGGGAATTCCTCGACCGCACGGACCCGTGGGCGGTGTAAGACTCGTCCCCTTCGGCTGCCCTTCAGCTCGGGCACGTACTTGCAAGGGGTGTTGCGGGGGCGCCGAGCAGCTGCGCGATCGAGGTGACGGCGCTCTCCGGACGCACGAGCAGATCCCGGGCGTGACGTACCTGTTCCTCTGCCAAGACCGGCGGGCGGCAGAGGCGGGCGCCGCGGGCGCGGGCAGCGGCGTCCAGGCCCTCGTTGGTGCCCTGGACGATGAGTTCGCGGATGCGGCCCGCGAGGCAGCGAAGAAGTGGACGGCGAGTCGGCCGCCCGGCGTGGTGGCGTCGAGTACTTCGTGGAGCGAAGTGTGAAGCCATGCCGCTGCTTCATGGAGCGAAGTGAAGCTGATGCCGCGCTTGCCCAGAACGCTCAGACTTCGCTGTAAGAGGTCGCCTTGGCCGCGGGGTCCGGGGTGCTGTGGCGAGTGAACGCCCACAGCACGAGCCCGAGGCAGCTGAACGCGGCACCCAGTGTGCATACGGCGCCCCAGCCCGCCACCGTGTAGAGGGAGGTCGCGGCAAGGGCGCCGGTGGCGCTGCCGATCGAGTAGAAGACCATGTACCCGCCGATCAGCCGGCTGCCCGCGTCCGGGTGCAGCGCGTAGATCAGGGCCTGGTTGGTGACATGGACCGCCTGCACGGCGAGGTCGAGGAGGATCACCCCGACGACCAGCGACCAGAGCGAGCTGCGGGTGAAGGCCAAGGGCAGCCACGACGCGGCGAGGAGTGCCAGGGCGATGCCGGTGGTCCGTCGGGAGAGTCCGCGGTCGTTGAGGCGGCCCGCCACGGTCGCGGCCAGGGCGCCGGCGACACCGATCAGCCCCAGCGCCCCGATCGCGCTGTGGGACAGGAAGTACGGGGCACCGCTGAGCGGCAGCGCGACGCTGCTCCACAGGGTGCTGAAGGCGGCGAAGGTCAGCAGACCGAACAGGGCCCGGAGCCGCAGCAGCCGTTCCCGTGCGAACAGGGTGATCGTGGAGCGCAGGAGCTGCCCGTAGCGCAGGGTGGTCGGCGGAGCGTCACTGTGGCGCGGCAGCACTCGGTACAGGACCAAGGCGAGCAGCGCGGTGAGCGAGGCCGAGGCGAGGTAGACGGAGCGCCAGCCCGCGAGATCGGCCATGAGGCCGGATGCGGTGCGGGCGAGCAGGATTCCGATGACCACGCCGCTGGTGACCAGACCGACGACCCGTCCGCGCCCGGCGGGAGGGGCCAGTGACGCCGCGAAGGCCACCAGCGTCTGTGTGACGACCGCGAGAAGACCCGTCGCGGCCATGCCCGCGAGCAGGATCGCCGCCGTGTGGGCGCTGGCTACCACGGCCAGCGCCACCACCAGCAGCAGTAACTGGGTCACGATGAGCAGTCTGCGGTCGGCCACGTCACCCAGCGGCACGAGGAAGAAGAGCCCCAGCCCATATCCGACATGTGTGAGGGTGACGACGCTGCCGACAAGTGCCGGGCTCATGGCGAGATCGTGACCCATGGTCACCAGGAGCGGCTGGGAGAAGTAGACGTTGGCCACCGCGGCCCCGCACGCGACGGCGAACAGTATGACGACGCCTCGGGCCAGGGCGAACGCGGAACCTTCCCCGCTCCGCTCCTCGGTCCGTCGTGACACAGCCTCACCGTTGCCGGACATGGGCACTCCTCCGCGAATCTGGTTTCATCTTGCCACCAATGGTGAGGGCGACCGTAATCGCTTTTGGTAGCATGTTGCAACCGTCGTGCGAGTGAGGGAAGTGAGGGACGCCATGGTGACCAGGACACGCTTCGACGACAGCGAATGTCCCGTCGCCCGGTCGGTGGACGCGATCGGCGACTGGTGGTCCCTGCTGATCGTGCGGGACGCCTTCGACGGGAACCGGCGCTTCGGGGAGTTCCAGCGCAGCCTCGGCGTGGCGAAGAACATCCTCACCGCGCGACTGCGCACCTTGGTCGCCGGCGGTGTCCTCGAATCCGTCCCTGCCTCGGACGGCAGCGCCTACCGCGAGTACGTACTGACTCCGAAGGGCGAGGCGCTCTTCCCCGTCATCGTGGCGCTGCGGCAGTGGGGCGAACAGAACTTCTTCGCCCCCGGCGAACCACACTCACAGTTGGTCGACCGCCGACAGGGGCATCGCCTCCGCGCACTGGAAGTGCTGTCTGCGGACGGTCGACGGCTGAACCCCGACGACACCACCGTCCACAAGATCTCCACCCACTGATCTCCACCCAGTGATCGAGTTCAGCGGGCCCGGTCAGCTCGGAGGGATGAGAGACGGTCAGGACCGGCTACTCCTTGTCGTGGAGATATCAGGCTCGCTCCTTGCTTCTGGCTCCTCGCTCCTCGGTCCTTGCTCCTCGGTTCTGGCGCGGCCGCGTTCCGGGGGACCCGCATCGCCTGACCAGGGGCAGGACCTGACGGTGACGGTCCGTCGAGACGCTGCGCCCGGCGGAGAAGATCTTGCGCATGGGGGAGGGGGCACCGCGATGACCACCGGGAGGACCGAGACCGCCCCGCAGCCGCTTGCCGAGCTGGCCACCGTCACCGAGGCATTTGATCGGCTGGCAGACACGGTCACGTCGGAGAAGGACCGCTGGGTCACCGCGCAGCACGCCACCGCCGAGGCCCGCCGCAGGCAACACCCCGGCCGGATCACCTGGGCGCCGAACGACCAGGAAGAGCCCGTTCCGGCGCCGCCCGAAGTGGTCGACGGCGAGGGAGAGGCGTGGACACGCACCGGCAACGGAACCTGGTACATGCTCAGCTTCAACCCCGCCACCTGCGACGACGAGAGGGACGCGGACTATCTGACCTGGCCTGAGCTGGTCGACGAGTACGGACCACTGACCACCCACGCGCGGACGGTGTAGTCGGCCGCGAGGGGATGATGTAGCCGGGGGGACGACCGAGACCGAACCGGCTGACGACCGTGGTCGGTCGAGGCCGAACTCGTTCGCGGCCCGGTCAAGGCGGCGTCGCCCCGGGGAAACGGCCGCAGTTCGGCAGCGGCAATCTCGCCGGCTCAGGCATCATGCCGGGCCCGCCCACGCGTCAGCTCCGAACGCGCCCTTCACGTCGGACGCGATGGTGGTGGCGTCCACCCTTGCTTGCAGGGCGTACACGGTCGTGGTGCGTGCGCTGCGGACGCCGAGGTGGACTGGGCTGTCGCCCGGGTGGTCCGCAAGGATGCGCTTGAGTTCTCTGACGGACTGTTGGGTGATCCGGTGGGCGGGGAGGGCAAGCCGTACGGGGGATTTCCCACCGTGCTCGGCGGAGGACACGTCCAGTACCGCGAGTTCTCTGCCGAAGACGTTCACGGTGCCGTCCCGGTCTTCGATCTTGCCCTTGACGGAGATGACGTTGTCTTCGGCGAGCGCGTGCTGCACGAGCTGGTAGGCGGCGGGGAAGAAGAGGACCTCGATGCCGGCATCACGGTCCGCGAGGTGCACGATGGCCCAGGCGTTGCCCTGTTTGGTCATCTTGAGCTGGATGCCGGTGATCAGTCCGGAGAGCTGCACATCCCCGGTGGTGCGGCCGGAGGCGAGCAGTTCGGCGATGGAGCAGTCCCGTGCGCCGGAGAGGATGTGCTCGGCGCCGTCCAGCGGGTGGGCGGAGACGTAGAGGCCGAGCATGTCCCGTTCGGTCGCCAGGAGCTGTCTGCGAGGCCACTCCGTGTCGTCGATGGGGAAGTCGAGGCCGAAGGCCGGTTCGCCGCTTCCTTCGCCGCCCAGGTCGGCGAAGAGATCGTCTTGTCCGCAGCTTGCGGCTTTCTTCACGGGGATGATCGCGTCGATGGCGTCCTCGTGGACGGCGGTGAGGCCCTTGCGGGAATGGTCCAGGGAGTCGAAGGTGCCGGCCTTGATCAGGGACTCCACAGCTCGTTTGTTCAGGGCGGGCAGATCGGCCTTGTCGAGGAAGTCGGAGAAGGAAGTGAACTTCCCTTTCCGGCGGCGGGCATCGACGACGGCCTCGATGACGTTGTCGCCGACGTTGCGTACGGACCGCAGCCCGAACCGTACGTCGTCACCGGCGGCGGTGAACTCGGCGACGGACTCGTTCACATCGGGCTGGAGGACCCGGACGCCGTTCTTGCGGGCGTCGGCGAGGTAGATCGCCGCCTTGTCCTTGTCGTCGCCGACCGAGGTGAGCAGGGCGGCCATGTACTCGGCCGGGTGGTTGGCCTTGAGGTAGGCGGTCCAGTACGAGACGAGGCCGTAGCCGGCGGTGTGGGACTTGTTGAACGCGTAGCCGGAGAACGGGAGCATGACGTCCCACAGGGACTTGATGGCTTCCTCGCGGTACCCATTGTCCCGCATGCCGTCGTGGAACTTGTCCCACTCCGCCGCCAGCACCTCCGGTTTCTTCTTGCCCATCGCACGGCGCAGCAGGTCGGCGCCGCCGAGGGTGTATCCGGCCAGTTCCCGGGCGATGGCCATGATCTGCTCCTGGTAGACGAGCAGATGGAAGGTGTTGCCGAGGATCGGCTCCAGGGCGTCGCGCAGCTCGGGGTGGATCGGGGTGATCTCCTGGCGGCCGGTCTTGCGGTGCGCGTAGTTGGTGTGTGCGTTGGCCGCCATGGGGCCGGGCCGGTAGAGGGCGTTGACCGCGGCGATGTCCTCGAACCGGGTGGGCTCCATCTGCTTCAGCAGCACGCGCATGCCGCCTCCGTCGAGCTGGAAGACGCCGAACGTGTTGCCCTCGGCCAGCAGCCGGTAGGTCTTGGCGTCGTCCAGAGGGATCACGACGGTGGACGGGTCGCCGTCCAGGGGATCCACGGTGGCCAGGCTGATGCCCCGGTTCTCACGGATGTTCTCGATGGCCTGGTCGATGACACCCAGGTTCCGCAGCCCCAGGAAGTCCATCTTGATCAGACCCATGTCTTCGCAGGACGGGTAGTCGAAGCCGGTGATCTTCACGCCGTCCGAGGCACGCATGTGCAGTGGGATGCGGTTGGTGAGTTTCGTCTTGGAAAGGATCACCGCCGCGGCGTGCACGCCGGTGCCGCGGGTGAGCCCCTCCACCCCGCGGGCGGTATCCATCACCCGCTTCACATCCTGCTCGTTGCCATACATCTGCCGGATCTCGCCGGCCTCTGCGTATCGCTCGTGAGAGGGGTCGAAAACGGCGGCCAGCGGGGCGGACTTGCCGTTCTGGTCCGGCGGGAGCGCCTTGGTGATCCGCTCGCCGTGGGCATAGGGGTAGCCGAGGATGCGTGAGGAGTCCTTGATCGCGTTCTTGGCCTTGATCTTGCCGAACGTGTTCACCATGGCGGTGTACTCCTCGCCGTACTTCTCGGTGACGTAGCGGACCATCCGGTCGCGCTGACGGTCGTCGAAGTCGAGGTCCACATCCGGCGGGTTGATGCGCTCGGGATTCAGGAACCGTTCGAACAGCAGGCCGTGCTCCAGGGGGCACAACTCGGTGATGCGGGTGGCGTAGGCGACGATCGAGCCGGTGGCCGAGCCCCGCCCCGGACCGAGCGGGATCTTGTTCTCCCGGGCATGGCGGCAGATGTCCGCCACGACGAGGAAGTAGGAGCTGAAGCCCATCGGGCCGATGACCGACATCTCGGTCTCGAAGCGGTCCACGATGTGCCGGGGGAGCGGGTTCCCGTAGCGCATCGCCAGACCCGTGAGGACTTCCTTGCGCAGCCACGACTCCTGCGATTCGCCGTCGGGCACGTCCGGGAACTGCGGCATCTCGTCGACGTAGTCGAAGACCTCGTCGTAGGACTCGATGCGCTCGGCGATCAGCAGGGTGTTGTCGCAGGCTTCCGGAAGCTCCGAGAACAGGCTGCGCATCGCGGCGGCGCTCTTGAGGTAGTAGCCGGAGCCGTTGAACCGGAAGCGCCCCGGATCCTCCTTGTTCTTGCCGACGCCGATGCACAGCAGGCTGTCGTGGGCGTCGGCCTGGTCCTCGGTGACGTAGTGCGCGTCATTGGTGGCCAGGAGGGGGATGTTCAGTTCCTCGGCCAGGCGCAACAGGCCCGCACGGACCGCACGTTCGATGTCCAGGCCGTGGTCCATCAGCTCCAGGAAGTAGTTCTCGCGGCCGAAGATCTCCTGGTAGGCCGCGGCAGCAGCCTTCGCCTCGTCATACTGGTTCAGCCGCAGGCGGGTCTGGATCTCGCCGGAGGGGCAGCCGGTGGTGGCGATGACGCCGTCCGGCCGCTCGGCGATCAACTCCCGGTCCATGCGCGGCTTTCCGGCAGGGAACTGACCCTCATAACTGGCCTGCGTGCTGAGCCAGAACAGGTTCCGCAGGCCCTGGCTGTTCCGCGCCCACATGGTCATGTGAGTGAAGCGGCCGCCACCGGAGACATCCTTCGAACCCTCACCGTCCGCGCCCATGGCGCGACGGCCTCCCGGCCCCCAGAACTCCTGCTTGCGGACGAACCGAGAGGAAGGAGCCACGTACGCCTCGATGCCGATGATCGGCCTGATCCCCTCAAAGCCCTTCGCGACCTGCGCGAACTCGTAGGCCCCGAACATGTTGCCGTGATCGCTCATGGCGATGGCGGGCATCTCCTGCCGGGCCACCTCGGCGAACATCGGCTTCAGCTTCTGCGCGCCGTCCAGCATCGAGTATTCGGTGTGATTGTGCAGGTGAACGAAGGAATCCGGCACGTGTGGGTCGCCTCCGGGGTGAGTAGGAAGCCTCATCCCGGCCAGAGACGCGATGAGGCGTTGTCGGTGGCCGACCGTCTCAGCATCGGCAGATGGCTGGACGGTTCGACCTGTCGCGATGCGGTCACGCCGACAGGGCGGTTACTGGGCCGGCCAATGGGGCGCACCGCCCGTGAACGCGATCAGCCCGAGCCCTTGAAGCGCCCGCCGAGCCCAGGCCCGGAAGTCACCACCCGGCCGGAAGCCACCCGACTGCCGGGCCTGCACGCCGCCTCCTGCCGTACTGCTTGCGAAACCACATGTTGACCAGAGACATCAAAGCGAGCGTGGCGCACCGGAATCAAACAACTATTTCACCGACCAGACTCAACGATTGGTTGTCCACCTAGGATGTTCAGCGTGGACCTCATCGCCGTACGCACCTTCGTCGCCGCCGTGGACGCGGGGCAGTTCCAAGAAGCCGCCGCCAACTTGTCGATCACCCCACAGGCCGTCTCCAAGCGCATCGCCGTGCTGGAGAAGGACCTCGGTGTGCAGCTGTTCAGCCGTACGGCCCGCGGAGCCCGGCTGACGATCGACGGGCAGGCGTTCCTGCCTTACGCCCGGGCTCTCCTCCAGGCCGAGGAACGGGCAGCCGCTTCCGTGCGGCCAGGGCGGCGGGCACTGCGCATCGACGTGATCGGCCGCCGGCTCTCACTGGCCGGTCTGCTGCGTGGCTTCCACCGCGCATATCCCGAGACCGACCTCGATGTCGTCACCCTGTTCGACTCCGACACGGCCATCGCCGCCGTCCGGTCCGGGACGATCGACGCGACCTTCCGCGCCGTGACCATGCCGGGTCGGCAGCTCCCTGACGGCATCGAGGCCACCCCGGTCTTCGACGAACCGCTGCACCTGTTCACCGGACCGGCTCACGAGTTCGCCGCCGCCCCCGCGATCGCTCCCGCCCAGCTCGCCGGGCGCCGGATCTGGATGCCCGGCAACATGCCCGGCACCGAGTGGGCCGCCTACTATGACGAACTCGCCGCCACGTTCGGTCTCACCATCGACTCGGTCGGCCCCAACTTCGGCATCGAGCCCCTCCTCGACACGATCGCCAACTCCTCGACGCTTGCGACCTTCGTCAGCGAGCAGACCCCACTGGTCTGGCCCGCCGGCCACGACCTGCGACGGATCCCCCTGCACGACCCGACCCCGGTCTACCCGCACTCACTGATCTGGCGCACCGACAACCCACACCCCGCCCTCATCGCCCTGCGTGACCACCTCACCTCTGCATACTCCGGCCGTCCCGACAGCGGCATTTGGACCCCGAAATGGACCCAGCCCGCCACACCGCCGAGCTAGCCCGGAGAGATGCCGGACGCACTTCGTCTCGTCGTTCCGCTCAGGACGGTGGGGGTTGCTTGCGTTGCGTCGGGAGGGTGGGGGTCTGTGTCGGGGCAGTGGCAGCAAACAGCCGGTGCGGATGCCGAGGAAGCTCCAGCCGCCGGACGTGCCTCGTCATGGGGTCACCCCATGGGTCGGTCCACCGTCCGTGAGGGCGGGGTCGTCGAGTCGGAACCCCCCCGATGTCGGCTGATCTCGTGGCCGCCCCGGACCCTGATCGCACCGCACGTCGTGTATTCACGCTCTCGTGTCACAAATCATCGAGAACGCAACCGAATCGGCGAATTCCCCTCTCTTGTAGAGCAGCTGACAGCCCGTAGTTCCGCTGCTTGCACCATTCGAGGAGACATCCGCTATGTCAGAGGCATCCACTTCCCTGATCCGGCGTCTTCGTAGCCGGGCCATGGGGCTCGCCGTGGTCGGTACGGCCCTCGTCCTCGCTGCCTCGATCCCGGCGACGGCCGTCGCCGGCCAGACCCGCGCCGCCTCGGCCGACCCGGTCTCCGTCATCACGTACACCGCCAAGGAGCGCCAGGAAGCCCTCGCCTACTGGACGCCCGCCCGTAGGAAGGCCGTCGGGAAGTCCGTGGACCTCGGTCCGACCGGACCGAAGGCCAAGCCGTGGCAGGGCACCGCCATGAAGACGGTGGGGCGGCTCTTCTTCGTCAACGCGAACGGCGCCGATACCTGGTGCACGGCCACTGCTGTCAAGAGCGCCAACCGCTCCGCCGTGATGACCGCGGCACACTGCGTGCGCAGGGGATCCTCTCCCGACAACACCAACATCTTGATGGTGTTCGTACCTGGCTACAGCAAGGGCGAGATGCCCTACGGCGCGTTCGCGGTCCGCACCGCCGTGACCCCGCGCAGCTGGGAGAATGACTCCGCCGACGACCTGTCCACGCTGGTCGTCGACACCGACAAGAGCGGCCGCAAGCTCACCGACGTCGTGGACGGCCAGGACATCGCCTTCAACCGCCCCGTTGGCGGCACCGTTTCCGCCTTCGGCTACTCCGCCACCCGCCCGCAGCTCGGCGAGGAACTCCTCCGCTGCGTCGGTACGGCGAAGAAGAAGAGGGGCTTGCAGGCCATCCCCTGCGACATGAGCGGCGGCTCCAGCGGCGGCCCGTGGCTGGCCGACTTCAACGCCACCACCGGCAAGGGCGTCCTGGTGTCGGTCAACAGTTCACTGGACTCCTTGACACCGACCGAGATGCAGGGAGAAGTGCTGGGAGCCACGGCCAAGAAGGTGTACGAGCGGGCGGCCCAGCAGGGCTGACACCAAGAAGCGCGGGTGCCCCCAGGTCAGGCCACCGATCGCCACACAGGCAGGCGTCACCAGGTGACGCCTGCTGAACACACACGGTCGGCACACGTTGAGCGGGGAGACGCGTCGACTGCACCGGTGCCTCCGCACGGGCGGCACCGCCGTCGGGACGCCGCCTGGCGACGGCCGCTCGAGCAGAACCGAAACGCTGGCCGAGCTGACCGCAGACGTCCTCGGCGGTCCCTCAGGACTGACCGCCGTACAGATCCTCTCGGAGCTGCGCTCCGTGCTCGAACGCGACCAGATCGGCCTGCCCACTGGCTGACCGGCATGCGCATCCAGTGCGACTTCCCGTTGGGTGCGTGATCAGCGTTTGTTACGAGGGAGAACCCCGCGGGTTGATCATGAGTCGATACGCACCCCAGCGGCTCATGGGGTCTGCTCGTCATCGATGAACGCGCTGATCAGGCCGTGAGGTGTGTCGTCGCCGAAGAGGAGCTCGTGGAGTTGGGTGCCTTCGGTGGCGGCTTCGGTGCCGCGGGGGAACATGGCCTGCTCGTACTCGGTGAGGGCGGCTTCGATGTCGTCGGGGTGCGCGGCAAGAGCCTTGCCGAGTTCGGCGCCGTCGTACATGGCCAGGTTGGCGCCTTCGCCGTTCGGGGCTGCGAGGTGGGCGGCGTCGCCGAGCAGGGTCACGCCCGGCACCCGGTCCCACCGGTGCCCGATGGGCAGGGCGTAGAGGTGGCGCAGGACCGGCCTGGTGTCGCTGTCGGTGATCAGCGCGGTGAGTTCCGGTGCCCAGCCGTCGAATTCCTGCGTGATCCGCGCGGTGGCCGCGCAGGCATCGGTGAAATCGATGGCGGCGAACCAGTCCCGCGGCTCGGTGAGCGCCACATAGGTGTGCAGGGTGCCGCCCCTCTCCCGGTGAGCCTGTATGCCCTTTCCCGGCGCGAGCGCGAACAGCGACCCGCCGCGGACCGCTTTCGCGGCGGCGGGGTGGCGGGCGTCGCCGTCGAACAGGTAGGTCTCGACGATCGACCGGCCCGTGTACTCGGGGGTGGCGGTGGAGAGCAGCGGCCGGACCCGTGACCACGCGCCGTCCGCGCCGACCAGCAGGCTGGTGACGACGGTGCCGCCGTCGGCGAACGTCACCTCGTGGCGGCCCTCGCCGAGGGTACGGGTGCTGCTGACCTTGTGGCCCCACCGGACGGTGCCGGCCGGGAGCGAGTCGAGCAGGATCTGTCGCAGCTCGCCGCGCTGCACCTCGGGGCGTCCGCCCGTACCGTCGTCGGGTTGGTCGAACAGGACGGTCCCGTCCCGGTCGAGGATCCGTATCGCCTGGCGGCCCTCCAGGATGAGGCTACGGAACTCGTCGAGCAGGCCTGCCGCCTCAAGGGCCGGTTGGCCGTTGTAGTCGTGGATGTCGAGCATCCCGCCCTGCGCCCGCGCCGTCGGTGAGGCCTCCGCCTCGTAGACCGTGGCCGGGATGCCGTGGACGTGCAGGACGCGGGCCAGGGTCAGTCCTCCGAGCCCAGCGCCGATGATGGTGACGTCAGTGGTCATGGTGATTCCTTGTGTGTCGCACGCATGCCGGGCGGGCACCCGGCAGGTTCTCTGGAAAGGTGCCGGACCCCGTTGACAAGCCGCCGACATGCACCCGACAGCCCCCGATATGTGACCGACATGGCAGGTCAGGCCCGAGACCTACCCGGGGTGGCTTTCCGGAGGGAGGAGGCTTGGCGCACGATCTGACGCGGATGTGCCAGCGCCTCCGATTGCATGGGATGTGAACGGGCGACGTGTGTCGGGTGCGAGTCGGCGGCGGTTTGCGCATCGCGTTCGATGCGATGTGTGGCTATGCCGCTGGCCATCGTTCTCGGAGGTCTGGGCGGACTGGCGGTCGTCCACAGAAGCGAGTCGGATGAACGCTCGCTGGTGCGGATCCGGTTCGGATCCGCAACGGCCACGCCCTGGCCGGGATCAGCGGTCGCTGTGGGTGCTGCGCCAGCGGCTGGGCGGCAGGCCGGTTTGACGCTGGAAGAAGGCAGTGAAGTTCGCGGCGTCGGTGAAGCCGACGTGCTCGGCGCAGCGGGCAGCGGGCAGGTCGGTGTGGGCGAGCAGCCGCTGGGCCTCCAGCAGGATGCGCCGGTCGAGGAACTGCTTGGCGCCCAGGCCGGTGGTGGCGCGGGTGGCGCGGGTGAGGGTGCGCCGGTCATAGCCGAGGGTCTGCGCGTAGTGGTCGACATGGTGGTGGCGGGCGAAGTCCCGTTCCACCGCCGCGCGGTAGCGGTGGAAGGCCTCGTGGTCGCGGCCCTGGCCGACGGGGGCAGGGGCCGGTTCGGCAGGAAGTGCCCGCAGTACCAGGGCCGCGAGCAGGTGGGCCAGCAGCGGCGGCGAGGCGGCCGGTTCGAGGAGGGCGGCAGCGTACTCGGCGGTGAGATGGTCCGCGGCAAGGAGGGCCAGTTCCCGGGCTTGGCCAGCCAGCCGCCACGTGCTGGACGCGAAGGAGTCCGCCGCGGCGTGGGCGGCGGGGCCCGGTGCGGGCAGGAAGCCCGGTTCAAACAGGATCAGGGGCCCGTCGACGTGGTCGGCGTCGGTCCATCGGTGCACCGTGCCGGGCCGGATCCACACCACGCTGCCCGGCCGCAGGAGGTGGTCGGCGAAATCTGCCTCGTGCCGACCCTCCCCGGACCGGACCAGGGCAAGGACGTGGAAGTCGGGGCGCTGCGGCCGGGTCCGGCGGCGCTCGGGGTCCATCTGCCGCAGCCGCTCGAAGCCGAGCACCTCCACGCCGAGGTCCGCGCCGGGAGCCGGGGCGTACCGCAGCTGCCGTATCGCGACGGGCAGTTGACCGCTATCCACAAGAACCGTGCTCTTTTCCACCGTGCCCCGGCTGCTCGCCGCCCGTAGCGTCGACGGCAGAAATCCCTTGTCGGCACGTCTTCTGACACCTGTGAAGCCGTGCGGCGACGTCTGGCGTTCGATCCACGGAGAGTACCGAGATGACCAAAACCACAATCTACACCGGCGCCGTCCCCGTCGCGGGAGGGCAGATCCGCCTGCACCAACGGGGGCAGCGTGGGTCGGCCCTTGTCCTGGTGCACTACTGGGGCGGATCGGCGGCAACCTGGGAGGCGGTCGTGGACCGGCTGCCGGCCGACCGCGCGACCGTCCGCTTCGACCAGCGCGGGTGGGGTGCCTCCCGCTCGTTGTCCGGGCCGTACCACCTCGACCGGCTCGCCGAAGACCTCCTCGACGTGGTGCGCGGTGCCGGCCTGGAGCGTTACGTCCTGGTCGGCCACTCCATGGGCGGCAAGGTTGCTCAACTCGCCGCTTCCCGGCGGCCGCAGGGGCTGGCGGGTCTGGTGCTGCTGGCCCCGGCCCCACCGCAGCCCCCGGCGCACGTCACTGCCGAGTATCGGGAGTTCCTGTCACACGCCTACGACTCGCCACAGGCCGTCGAGCAGTCGCTCGATCAGGTGCTGACCGCCGTCCCCCTCGACGGCTCCGCCCGGGCCGCGGCGGTGCGCGACAGCCTTGCTGCCGAGGATCCGGCACGCCGGGAGTGGCCGCTGTACGGCATCGCCGCGGACATCACCGCCGCCGCCCGGCGGGTCGAGGTTCCCGTCCTGGCGCTGGCCGGTGAGCACGACCGGGTCGAGCCGGCCGGCATGCTGCGCGACCACCTGTTGCCCCACCTGCCCCAGGCAGTCCTGGACGTCCTGCCCGGCTGTGGGCACCTGCTGCCGCTGGAGGCCCCCGCCGAGGTTGCGGCGCGGCTGGAAGGCTTCCTCGCCGACCTCGAAACGTGAACCTCGGCCCAAGCACCGGTCCCAGCCCGACCAACCCAACCCGACCAACCCAACGAACGTTCCCGGTCACAGCACCAGGGTCCGTCTTCAAACGGTTCGTATGTATGCCATGGGGCGGGGGGTGGTTGCAGGTGGGGCAGGTGCCTGTTCAGGTGGCCAGGAGGTGTGGGAAAAAGTCCAGGGTCCAGGCCTGGCGCGGCCTTCCTCTCCTGGTAATCATGCTCAATCCGCCAACGGGACTGTGCCTGGCGGACGAAGTCTTCGGCAGGAAGGCCGGCGAGAAGGTTCGAGATCCAGTGCTCTACCGGCTCACCGGCTCCTCCCTTACCGCTCACCGGCATCGAGGCGTTGTTGGCGCGACTTACGGGCCGAGTGCTTCGCGTTGTGCCGGGCTGAGGCGGTCCGGTCTCGTGGTGAGGGTGTACGTCTGGGGCCCGATGGACCTCA
Organism: Streptomyces sp. MCA2; assembly: GCF_023544705.1. NCBI lineage: Bacteria > Bacillati > Actinomycetota > Actinomycetes > Kitasatosporales > Streptomycetaceae > Streptomyces > Streptomyces sp. MCA2. The sequence continues at coordinate 67,424 of NZ_JAMJFM010000037.1, read as the reverse complement.
GGGCGAGGGGATCGGCGAGGGCTGGTTGTCGTTGGATCGCGTCCAAGGCGGCGCGGGCGCGGTCCCGGGGCCAGTCGAGCGCGGTGGCCAGTATGCCCAGGCTGAGCGGTCGGTCGGCGTGCACGAGGGCGGCGAGCACGGTCAGCGCGTCGTACACGGCGGTTTCGGTGAGGGCGCTGCCGCTCATCTGCTCACTGAGTCGGGCGAAGAACTGGCCCATCGTGCCGAGTCGGGCGCCGGCGGTCGACTCGGTGCCGAAGATCTCGATGCCCCGCTGTGCGGCAGTCGCGATGTTGGCGTGTGCGCCGGTGTCGGCTTGCCATGCCCGGAGCCAGGCGTCGTCGTCGATGACGTACCGCTCGCGGCGCCCGCCGGGATCCGGTTGCCGCACCACCAGTTCCATCGTCTCGAGGTAGCCGATGGACTTGGACACTGACGCAGGACTGACGCGTAGCCGGCGCACCAGGTCGGCTGCCGTCAGGCCGTCGGCATCAGCGGTGAGCAGGCACACGAACACCCGGGAGGTCATTCGCGGCAGGCCGGTCGCGGCCAGTAGCGCCGCGAACTCGTCTACGAAGCCGCGCTCCGCCTCGGACGGCTGCTCGTCGGTCGCCGGCTCCGCTGGCCGGGCCGGCTTGCGCCGGCGGGCACGGTGGCCGGAGACCTGCTGCGCGTGGTCGGCCACATAGTGCGCGTGCGCGCCGTTGAGTGCGACCTCGCGACTGATCGTGGACGTCGGCCGGCCGAGCCGTCGGCCGATCTCGGCGTACCCCAGCCCTTCGGTCAGCCACGCCGCGATGCGTCGGCGGTCCTCGTAGGTCAGTCTGCCTCCTGGCACCGAGGCAACTCCTCTCCTTGCGTTCAGCGACAGTACATTGCAACGACGCGATTGAGGAAGTTGCATTCATTCACAATTCTGTTGCAACGATCCATCAGGTAACGGGTACTTGGGCGCCAAGTTCGTTGACGCTATATAAAACGCAACGTAGCTTTTCCGCATTCGGAAAGAGAGGGCTCACGATGTACGTGATGGTTTTGTCGACAGTCTCGGACGACGGCAAGTTCTGGAGCGGGCTGAAGAAGGCACACGCCAAACTCCCCCAAGGCGCCACGTGGAAGCTGGCGGTCGCGAGCCAGGACGGAGCCAAGGCGGTGAACCTCATCACCCACGACTCCACCGATGGTGTCCGGGACTTCTTCGAGGCATACGTCGGTGCCTACGCCACGACGGAGTACTTCGAAGCGGACGCCGCGAACGCGGTCGGTCTCCCGCGATGACACTCGACGTACCACGGATCCAGGCCCGGGTCGCCGAACTCCTGGCGGAGTACGCAATCCCGAGCGCCGCGATCGGCGTGCTCCACGACGGAGAGCTCACCGAACTCGCGGTCGGCGTCAAGAACGTGGAAACGCAGGAACCCACGACGACAGAGACCGTCTACCAATGTGGCTCCATGACCAAGACGTGGACCGCACTGGCCTTCATGCAACTCGTCGACGAAGGGAAAGTCGACCTCGACGAGCCGGTGCGGACGTATCTGCCCGGCTTCGCGGTGGCCGATCCCGGGGCAAGCGCAAAGGTCACCCCTCGTCACTTGCTGTACCACACCAACGGTATTGAGGAAGCCTATGGCGACCCCGGCGAAGACGAGGACGTCTACGCGCACATGGTCGAGAACATCGCCGACGCACCCCAGGTCTTCCCGCCGGGCCACACCCACGGCTACAGCGCGGCGCTGGGTTACGCAATTCTCGCGCGGATCCTGGAGGTGCACGACGGCGCACACTGGGACGACATCATGCGGCACCGCCTCTTCGAACCCATGGGCCTGACCAGCACGAACAGCTGGCACGAGCAGGTGGACGAAGCCCGGGCCGCGACCGGGCACCTGATCCGTTCCCTGGAAGAGGGGCCCATCGTCACACCGATGCGCTACCTGCCACGCGCATTCGGCCCCGGCGGAAACATCACCTCCACCTGCCGGGAAGTGCTCGCCATGGCGCACGTGTTCCTCAACAAAGGCACGGCGCCAAATGGAAAGCGAATCGTCTCAGCCGAGAGCATTCGAGAAATGCTGTGTTCGCGGGTGCCCGTACCGGATCCGTATATGTTCGGGCCGGCATGGGCACTCGGCCTCATCGTAGGTGACTGGCACGGCGAAACCGTCTACGCGACCGACGGCAGTACGATCGGCCAGAACGCCCGCCTACGGCTCCTTCCGGACTCGAATACCGCCATTGTCATGCTGACCAACGGCGGACCGCGGGAGACCTTCTTTCACACGGTATTCAACGAGATCCTGACCGACCTCGACATGGTGACGATCCCGGAACTGCCCGCACCCGCCACGACGTTGAAACTCGACCCGTCCAGGTACGAAGGCGTGTACGGGCGCCCCGGCGCACGGTACGAGGTGTCAGCCGAAGACGGAAAGCTGTACCTGACCCTGGTCCTCGACCCGACGCAGGCAGCGTTCCTCCAAAAGCCGGACCGCATCAGATATGAGCTGCTCCCGGTGAGCGAGACCCATTTCCTGATGCCACCGGCAGACCCGTTGGAAGACACTCAGACGGTCGCGATCTACGACTTCACGCACGGCACTGCCCAGTACCTCCATACGAACTGCCGCGTGAACCCACGGCAAGGGTGACCGTGCAGTTTGCGATCTCGTCGCCGCACCCATCGCGATCTGCACGATCCGGTCGGGTCCTTAACAACGGCTAGGGTCCGTCTTCAGAGGTCATAGGGCGGTGGATGGTGGTATGCCATGCTCTGACGTCCCCGACGATGTGATCGCGGACAAGGCGTACAGCTCACGCGGATTTCGCGGCTGTGTGCGATGTCGTGGCATCACTGTGCGGGGCTGGGCGTGCGGCGACGGCAGCCCTGCCCAAGGCGCTGAACTCCTCCAGCTCTATCTGCCCCAGCTGCACGCGGCCGCTCACTGTGATTCATGGCTTCACAGGGATGTTGAGGTTTTCAGCAGCCTGAGCGCGGCACAGCAGATGAGGAACACGGTGAGGCAGCACGATAGTCCAAGGGTTTCGATGCCGATGAGACTGGTGGTGCCATCGGTGAAGATGCAGTCGACAGCCGGGGGCAGAAGGCTGCGCTGGGTTTTCGTGATCTCGCCGGCGGGCGCGGAGTGCAGATGTGCCACCTGCCATCGGAAGCACTCGTTCCGGAGATCAACGGTCGACAGGCTCATGAGCGGGGCGACTCCGGTAGCCCAGATGGTGGCGGCGGCCGCCGGCGTGAGGACCGTGCCCGCTCTGGCCCAGCGCGGCGTACGCGAGTTGAGAGCTATCGCCCAGGCGACCGTGCCTGCCACGAGGAGGGCCGCGCCACACCACAGCAGCCATGTGCCCGCGGCTGTGGGGTGGCTGGGGCCGTACGTCGCCGAATCCGTCCAGTAGCACGCCAGGCGTGGGGGGAACGCGTCGACGCGGACGTGGGTCAGCGGATAGTCATCGTCGAGGGTCCGCTGCCCGCATATCTCTGCCGGTCGCGTCAATGCGAAACCGTAGGCGAGTGTGTGGCAATACCCCACGATGCCCGTACTCATCCCCAACACCCACCATCGCTGATGCCGTGCGGGGTGGCGCCGACGCTTCCAGGCCGCGTAGACGAACGCCCCGACAATCAACCAGATGCCCAACACCAGCCACAGAAACAGCCACGCAAACATTTCGCCCCCTTCGTCTCACACCCAGACGGAAGGAGCCGGCTTGCGGTTGCGAGGCAGGGCCGGCCGGGCCACGTTCAGCAACACAGCGTCAGACACGGACACATGACGGTCACCCGGCATACACGCTCTGAGCGCTGTAGCTGACCCGGCGACTTGACTGCGCCGTGGCGGCACAGTGTGGATGTGTCGTCCGTCCGTCGGTCTCCTGGCGGAGTGCACCGGCATCGATTGTGTCGGGGGGTGGACTTCTGAATCGGTGGCATGGGCGGGGGCCTGGAAGCGGTGATTTCCAGGCCCCCACCCGTGTCTGCGCGGGGACGGGCATACACGCGCGCCTTGCATACGCCGCCGCGCCGGACGGGCCGCGGCCCGCGGGCACACCGTGACCGCCGGACTACTCGTGGCCGGCGCCCAGGCGCGCTATGCGAACTGGCCGGGCTGGTAGTCGCCGGCAGGCTGCTGGATGATGACGTTCGCCCGGTTGAAGGCGTTGATGAGGGCGATCGCGCATACCAGGGTGGCGAGCTGTTCCTCGTCGTAGTGCTTGGCGGCGTTCGCCCAGGCCTCGTCGGTGACACCTCCGGCCGCATCGGCGATGCGGGTGCCCTGCTCCGTCAGCTCCAGCGCGGCCCGTTCGGCCTCGGTGAAGACCGTGGCCTCCCGCCAGGCCGCGACCAGGTTGAGCCGTACCGGGGTCTCACCGGCCGCGGCGGCGTCCTTGCTGTGCATGTCGGTGCAGAAGCCGCACCCATTGATCTGGCTGGCGCGGAGCTTCACCAGCTCCTGCGTCGCGGCCGGCAGTGTCGAGTCCTCGAGCACCTTGCCTGCCGCGATGATGTGCTTGAAGACCTTGCCCACGGTCGGGCTGCTGAAGGCGTCCAAACGGGCACTCACGGTGATCTCCTCTGTTGTTGTCGGTGCTTGCACTCTTATGACGGCACAGCTCGCCTGGATGTGACATGACCGCCTGACCTGCGTCTTCCCTCCCGCGCCGCAGCGGGGACCACCACGACGGCGTTCACGTCCGCTGCCGAGCGGCCACCCTTGGCTCCGAATATCCCGTTCGGCGGCATGGCGCAGGGCACCTGAGACTGTGGCCGAGACCGCGGCATGGCAATGGGCGAGTCGATCAGCACCGCCGCCACAGCCCCAGTAGTGAACGTCTGCCTCCCGGGCGTGCAGCGCCTGAGGGCCTCGGTGACCGTGCGCCGCCGCGACCGCAGAGGGATCCGGCGGTACGACCTCGAACTAGCAGATACCCGACCGGGAAGACGGCGCTGTCACGAGCCCCACCTGGTGACCAGCATTCTGGCCTTCAGCGCTGGCGGAGGGGGTATTCCTGGAAGGAGGGCATTCCGGCCGTGAACCATTCCTGGCTACTCACCTACTCAGCCGGCTTGCGTGGCTCCAAGGCAAGCGCCTTGAGCGTTCCTCTGGTCGTAACGATCACCTCTCCAGCGCCAAGGTCAGCGTCACCCGCTGGCAGAGGTGTCCGCGGTTCTGCGGCTGGTGCGGTGCCAGGCTCGGGGTGCGCGCCAGCCGTACCGCAGCGACAGCATGCGCAGCGCGAAGGCGAGCAGGGCGGCGGCGGACATGGTGGCCGCGTTCAGGGTGGAGGTGCGCAGCAGAAGCGCAACCGTGCTAGCGCCGACGATTGCCGGCACGGCGTACATCTCCCTGTCCCAGCGCAGTAGTTGGGGCACTTCGTTGGCCAGCACGTCACGCAGCATGCCGCCGCCCGCCGCCGTGGCCAGGCCGAGCGCGACCGAGGCGGGGAGGGACAGTCCGTACTGATGCGCTTTGAGGGTTCCGGTGGCGCAGAACAGGCCGAGGCCCGCCGCGTCGAAGACCAGCACCGCGTAGTTGATCCGCTCCACCACCGGGTGGAGGAAGAAGACGAGCGCCGTGGCAAGCAACGGCGTCAGAAAGTACCCGAGATCCTCGAAGGCCGCCGGAGGCACGGAACCGATCACCACGTCCCGGAACAGGCCGCCGCCCAGACCGGTGGCCTCGGCGAGAGTGGCCATGCCGAATACGTCGAAGTTCTTCCGCACACCCAACAGCGCCCCCGAGATGGCGAAGACGAAGATCCCGACGAGGTCGAGAGCATGCTGCACCGATGGGTCGAAGTACGTGTTCACAAGGCCCTTTCTACCGGGTGCCGGAAAGTGGGAGGCCGGCTGCCCCTGGTCCGCTGGGCCACGCGCAGCACTCCGCAGCACCGTCGTGCAGTTCGGACCCGACGATGACGTACCGTACGCGGTGCCCCACACCGGCCGTGACAGCAGCTGAGTGCCTGCTCGCTTCACGAGCTTAAGAGGCGCTGAGAGAATGACCTCCCGCACCCGGGGACCCGTCACGGTGATGGGTACGTACCCCTACGCGAAAGGCGCCTGAGGGGGAAAGCCCAGTTCAGGCGCCTTTCTCGAGCCCCTGGAAGAACCCCAGCTTCTTCGCCGAGTAGCTCACCAGCACGTTCTTCGTCTGTTGGTGGTACACAGCTCATAGCGGTGCTGACCTGCTGGACTGGAGGGTTTAACTGCGGTCGGCTGAGCGCAGGTCCGTGTATGGTCCGGATCTTGTCGTCAGCCATCCGCATGTTGGGGCAGGGCTGTCGACACCGCCCAGGCGGGTGACTGTCACCAGGCCACCGGCACATGATGAGGAGCAGCGCGGCGCGCGTGGTGATCCTCGGCCGGCCTGGCGACGACCGTGACCACTGACCCTCGCAGTGCCTTTTGCCTCCACAGCCTGGAGTGGGAGAGGCGGCGTGCTGGACACGAGCGCTGGGAACGGCTGTACGCGCATGAGTAGGGCCACCCGGTCAGATGCTGGGCTCGGGACGAGCCGGGCAGACACCGGTGCCCTGACGCACGGCGGGTTCTGCTCAGGCAGACGGCGAAGTCGGCTTTGCCGGACAAATCTCAGTCGCTCGCGCCGAGAGTCTGCGCAAGTGCGTCGAGGGTCACGTCGACGATGGCGCGCAGCCGCTCAGCGCTCGTTCCGGCTCTGCTCATGACGGCGAGGGACTGGTTCACGGCCGCAAGGTGGGTCGCGAAGGACTCGGCTGCCTCGTCGTCCAGCCGGCCGGCCTTCAGCGCGGCGCGTAGCCGGGTGTGCTGGAAGCCGATCGCCTCCTGTGCACGCGCCGCGACGCTCGCGCTCAGCACTGGGGTCGTCATGACAGTTTGGGCCACCAGGCATCCGTCGGGCAGACCGGGGTCCGCGATGCGTTCCAGGGTGATGTCGAAGAACGCCCGCGCGGCTGCCAGGGGCCGGTCGGCGGCGCAGGACAACGCGGCGTCGTACTTGTCTCCGTAGCGCGTGGTGTAGCGCTCCAGGCAGCGCATGAAGAGCGTGTCCTTGTCGCCGAGGGAGGAGTAGATGGAGCTGCGGTTGAGCCCGGTCGCCCGGGACAGGTCGTCCACCGACGTGTCCGCGTAGCCGGCCCGCCAGAACTGGATCATCGCGGCATCGAGCGCCGTGGCGATGTCGAACTGCTTCTTGCCTGCCATGCCGGCACCTCCCTCCTGCTCTGCCTTCTTAGTGGAGACCATCCTCCCATCTTGAACTAAGCAGTTCAAGATGGGCTAGGGTGAAGGCATGATTCATGGACGGATACCCCGCGAACCTCACAGCGCAGCGACACGCGCAGGGCGTGCTCGTGGTCGGCGCCATCGCGTTCGTCTGCACGACGAGACCGCAGAACCGAACGGCGTGCCGGCAGCCTCGTATCCGCCGCCCGGTCTTTCCCGACGGAGCAAGCCGGGTACGGTCGTTCGTCGCCGCCGGCGTGCTCGTCGCAGCCTCCGCGGGCGTCAACGGGTTCTTCTCCTCGCTGGCTCCTGCGTTCCTGCGCGACGACCTGGGCGTGTCGAACTTCGCCGTCGTCGGCGTGGGTGTCGGCGCGCTGCTGGCGCAGATCGTCATGCCTGCGGCCCTTGTGCGACGCGACATCGGGACGGCCCTCCCGGCCGTGGGTTGATCGTCATTGAGGCCGCGCTGTGGACGTCAACACACCTCACACCAGTGGAGGAGAACCATGAATGACCCCGCAAGCACCCCCCGCGACTCCGGCAACCCGGTCCGCGGCCTGCCGCTGCCCGACCTGGCCGGTTTCACCCACCGTTGGGTCGACGCGGGCGGCGTCCGGCTTCACGCGGTTGAAGGCGGTCAGCCGGACGGTCCAGCCATCGTGCTGCTCGCCGGGTTCCCTCAGACCTGGTGGGCATGGCGCAAGGTGATGCCGAACCTGGCCGACCGATTCCAGGTCATCGCGATCGACCTGCCGGGCCAGGGCCACTCCGAACGCCCGGACATCAGCTACGAAACGCACACGGCCGCTGCGCACGTCCACGCCGCGGTCAAGGCGCTCGGAGTCTCGACATACTGGCTGGTCGCCCACGACATCGGCGCGTGGGTCGCCTTTTCCCTCGCCTTGAAGTACCAGCGCCAGCTGCGTGGCCTGGCACTGCTCGACGCCGGCATCCCGGGCATCACACTCCCTGACGCCATTCCGACCGACCCCGAGCAGGCGTGGAAGACCTGGCACTTCGCTTTCCACCTCGTGCCCGACCTGCCCGAGACTCTGCTCGCCGGCCGCGAACGGGAGTACGTCGGCTGGTTCCTGAAGGTCAAGACCTTCTCCTCCGACACCTTTGATGACGCCGAAATTGAGCAATACGCCGCGTCCGTGGCCGCCGGCGGCGGTCTCCGTGCATCCCTGGCCTACTACCGGGACGCCGCCGAGTCGGCGCAGAAGAACCACGAAGCGCTGGCACAACAGCGCCTGACGGTCCCGATTCTTGGGATCTCCAGCAGCCATGGCTCCATCCCCGACATGGCAGCTTCCATCAGGCCGTGGGCCGACCACGCCACCGGGATCGTCGTGCCGGACGCAGGACACTTCATCCCCGATGAACAGCCCGATGCCGTCGCTGCCGCGCTGACCGACTTCATCACCGAAGACGATGGAGACTGGGCGGCAGCCGGTGTGAGGACCGGCACCCGAACCCCCTGACCGACTCAGTTGTCCAGCATCGCAGTACTGCGACTTCGTCTGGTCCGCTCTGCGGGTGACAAGCGTCGCCGAACTCGTCGCGCAAGGCCGCTCCAACCCCAGGGCACCGGTGTTTGCCCGACTCGTCCCAGCTTGTTGGTCGACGTCGGTGGTGGGTCCTGGAAGCAGGCGAACACGGCCCCTGCGGATCATGGAGTTCTCTACCCGAACTGCAACCACATGCTGCAAGGGCTGCCCACCAACCACGGGAGGTTCACCGGCTTCCCGCCGAGTGACGAGAACTGGAACTGGATCCCCTGATGGCTTCTGTACTGCGAATCGACGTTGATGATCCGAACGTCGACATGGATCATGCTCAGCGTTTGCTCTGTCGGGGCGAGCCTTTCACGGAGAAGTAGCCGAGTACCAGAGCGGACAACTGATCAGCCTGGAAGAGTACACCGACGGAATCCTGAACGGACAGTCCTACGAGTGGTACCAGGACGGGACGCTCCGTTCCGAGGGGATTGCCCGGGATGGCCGTACTGGGGGCGACTTCAAGGAGTGGCACCCCAACGGGAGCTTGAAGTCCCAAAAGTTCTTCGACAGTGCCATCGCTTCACTCCGCGAGGAGGAGACGTGGGACGAGCACGGCGTTCCGCTGACCTCGTGGCGCCGCGACGACGGCTGAACGGAACACACTGGGGCGTCGACCGGAGCCCTACGTCGATCGCGACTCTCTTCAAGGAGCTGCCCGGAACCGCCACGACTGCCGGGCCTTCGCCGAGTCGGGCGTCGACCGCGTCTGCCGGGACGCCCCGGTCCTGGCGGACGGCGGCTACCAGGGGACCGGAGCTCTGGTCCCGCACCGGCGCGGGCGCGGACAGGAGCAACTCACAGCCGAACGGGAAGCTGACAACGCTGTCCACCGCAGGACCCGGGCCCGGGTCGAGCACGTCTTCTCACGCATGAAGAACTGGAAGATCCTGCGCGACTGCCGCCTGGGCGCTGCGTGATTGCCGAGGAGCGCGTTCTGCCGGAGACCAAGGAGGCCGTCACCATCCTCACCTCGCCGCACGGCGTCACCACGCCGGATGGACGCGAGGAGTTCACGATGCGGCGTGACCAGCTCATCCGCTGAGTGCGAAGTTGTGCAGCCGTGCGAACGCCGAGTATCGCGTGGTGCACGCCGGCTCCGGACCGCCACACACCGCAGCTCAACCACGAACGCCCCCACACCCGAACCAGGTCACAACGAGTGTCAGTACTCCGCGAGGCGCCAGCCCCCGACATACGGGACAACCTTCAGGCGCAATGGGTTGGCGGGTCGTCTTCCTTGGGCTCGGTCACTTGCGGCTTGAGGAATTCGCACCGCGCAATGCGCGGCTCGATGATGTCGCCGGCCGCCCGGAGCCGTCATGTGCACCTTTGACCGCCACCTTGCACACTGGATCCGAGGAGACCCGGGCCACGAGGATGGATGGGGGCGAGGTGATCGCGAGGGCCATCATCTCGACCACCGGCGTCCTGGTTGTGTGCGACATGAGGGGTGACGGCGCCCAGCCCGAGGGACTCTGTCCGCGGAGCCCGCACCAGAGTCCACCCTGGTGTCTGCGACCGCCCTGCCGGTTCGGCGCCGGCAAACTGCCTCCGCGAAGCCGGACGGGCGCCGGCTCGAAGCGAGCGCATTTGCGGAGATCTGGACCGCGGCGTGCCGCATGACCCTTTCCTGATGGGTCATCAGGTGGGCGCGTGCAGTCGATGTGGGCGAGTGCTGGTGGTAGTCGGGTGGGGGCGAGGCTCCGACGGTCGGGACTGTGGCCATGGGGGCAGCGCCGAATGTCTGGTCCGGAAGCCTAGACAGTTTCGGTTGGATCAGCTGCTCGTTGGTCCTGTGCCGTTAACAGATGTGCAGCAGTGGGCGCGAATCGAGCCGTTGCTTCCGGGCCGGACGCCGAAGCGGGGTGGACGCTGGCGTGACCACCGCTAGGTGATCGACGCGATCGCCTTCAAGTTCCAGACCGGAACGCAGTGGGTCCACCTGCCGGAGAAATACGGCAACTGGCGAGGCGTCTACGGCCGGCTGCGGGTGTGGGCCATCGACGGCAAGGGAGCGAGTCTTCACCGCGCTGATGGCCCAGGCCGACGCGGACGAGCCCTCAACTGGACCGTGTCGGTGGACTCGCTGGAGTGACCAGTCGGGCCGCCCCAGTCGCATGCGCTCTTTGGCTTGAGGTCAGGTTGGGGACACGTGGGGTACACGGCTGCTGGTCAGGAGCGCCGCTCGGCGGACCGTACTGGTGGAAGCGGCCAGCAACGGCATCCGGACGGCCGGGCTGGGAATGCGTTCCTGAGCGTGCAGCACTCCCTTGATCACTGTCGGGTTCGGTTCGGCGAAGAGGGCAGCGGACAACCGGGCCAGCTCGGCCCCGAGCCTGCGGGCAGGTGCACCGGAGCCGCGGCGCCACAACGAGATCAGTTCGGCGTAGTCGGCGGTGCGCACATTGGCCGATGCGACGATTCCGCCGTGGGCGCCCGCCGCGACGAGCGGTGACAGGACGACGTCGTCGCCACCGAGCACGGCGAAGCCGGGCGGGGGACAGCCGAGCAACTCCACCGTGGTCGCGTCGATTGCGCCGGTCGCGTGCTTGATCCCGACGACCCCTGGCAGTCGGCTGAGTGCTGCGATCGTGCCGACGCTGAGAGTCTGTCCCGTGCGGTAGGGGATGTCGTACACGATCAGCGGCATGCCGCCGTGTTCGGCCAGCGCGGTGAAATGCGCGAGTGTCCCCGCTTCACCGGGCCGGATGTAGGGCGGCGCGGGAACCAGCGCCGCGGCGACGTCGCCGGTGGCCGCCAGCTCGCGCAGCGACTCGATGGCGGTGGCGGTGTCATTGGTGCCGACCCCGACGATCAGCGGGGCGCCGTGAGCGCGGCAGGCGGCGGAGCAGATTCGCACCACGGTCTGCTTCTCCTCCGCGCTCAACGTGGCCGATTCCGCGGTGGTGCCGAGGGCGACGAGTCCGGAGGCGTCGGCCGACAGCGCCTCGTCGGCGAGTCGGGCCAGTGCATCGGGGGCCAAGCGCAGGTCGTTGGTGAACGGAGTCACCAAGGGGACGTACAGGCCGTTGAAGATCGGATCGGGCTTCATGGTCCCACCCTGGCTCACACTGACCCGGTAGATCCATTTCTGATTTCTACCTTCATGCCTAAGCTGAACTTATGCTTGATGTTCGTCGTCTCCACCTTCTCCGCGAACTGGACCGGCGGGGCACTATCGCGGCCGTGGCCGAGGCCCTCACCTTCACCGCATCCGCCGTCTCCCAGCAGCTGGGTGTGCTGGAACGCGAAGCAGGCGTGGCCTTGCTGGAACGCAGCGGCAGGCGTGTGATCCTCACGCCCGCAGGCCGGTCCCTCGTCGCACACGCCGACGCCGTGCTGCAACGCCTCGAGCTGGCGGTCGCCGAGCTGGCAGGCGCGCGGGACGGCATCGGCGGGCCACTGCGTATCGGGACCTTCCCCTCCGGCGGCCACACCATCGTGCCCGCCACGCTGGCCGAGCTGGCCCAACGCCATCCCGCGCTGGAACCGATGGTGCAAGAAATCGACTCCGCCCGCGTCTCCGACGGCCTGCGAGCCGGCGAACTCGACGTGGCCCTCGTCCACGACTACGACTTCGTACCCGCGTCACCGGACACCACAGTCGACGAGGTACCTCTGCTGCAAGAGCCGATGTACCTCGTCACCAATGCCGCGACCAAGGGCGGCAGCGGCAGCGACACGCTGGCAGAGCTGCTCGGGCCCTATGCCGAGGCCCCGTGGATCACCGCACGGGACGGCACGACCGGTCACGCAATGGCCGTACGCGCCTGCCAGGCAGCCGGGTTCCAGCCGAGAATTCGCCACCAGGTCAACGATTTCCGCACCGTGCTGGCCCTGGCCGCCACCGGGCAAGGGGCCGGATTTGTGCCGGAAATGGCCACTGCACAAAGCCCCACGGGCGTGGTGCTGAACAAGCTGCCGTTGTTCCGTCGGTCGAAGGTCGCCTTCCGCGCGGGCGGCGGTACTCATCCGGCGATCGCCGCTTTTGTGGCCGCGGCAAGAGCGGCAGTGAGCTCCATGATCAGTTCAGGACGGGATGAGAAGCCCGCGATGCGCTACGCGGACTCCGGACAGGCGTTGCCGGAGCAGGGCGCCGAGGCGGGCCCAGCGAGTTGACTACGAACCGTGGGTCCAGGTCCATCCCTCAGTCATGAATGTGAGGCAGATTTTCACTGGGGGAACCGCTCCGGGCGGAAGTCCGCAAGCATCTTGTCCCTCTTCCCGCTGAGGATCTCTGAAGCAAGCAGCCTGCCGATCACCGGCCCGAGCGTGATGCCGCTGTGGGAGACAGCCTCGTAGTAGCCAGGTACAGAAGGCACCGCTCCCACCGAGGGGAATCCGTCGGCCGGGATGGGCCGGTGGGCTACCCGTGTCTGTGCGATGCGGGAGTTGCCGAGTTCCGGAACGACGTGCTTCGCCGATTCGTGGAGCAGCCGTGCGAGTTCCGCTGGATCTTCACCCGTGTCGATGAGTGCGTCGACCTCGCGGCTGTGGAGAACCACTGATGCATCTCCGTCAGGACGGATCTCGATGTGGGGCGCGTGCATGGCCCGGTGAACCGGGACCTGAGCACAGCCGATCCGGGTGACGACGCCGGGCTCTCGGCACATCGGCAGGTGCCGTGTGATGAGCCCGGCGACCTGGGAGGCGCTGGGGCCTGCTGCGTTCACGACGGCGTCGACGTCGAGACGGCTCCCATCCGACAGAGTCACTGTCCGGATGCTCCCGTCGGCGCCGGTACCGATGTCGCAGACCGCGGTGCCGGAACGGTGTTCGGCGCCGGACTCAACGGCTCGGCCGACCAGGCGGCCGACGAGATGCCGTCCGTGCACCCATGCTTCGTCGGGGTAGAACAGAACCGGAGTCCTGCCGGGCACCGTGAGAGCGGGTTCGAGGCGACGGCGCACCTCGGCCCCCGTGTACACCTCGACCCTGTAGTCCCAGCCGGCCAGCAGCTCCGCCGTTTCCAGGAGCTTCGCCTCCGCTGCGGAGTCGCCGGCCCAGCGCAGGTGGCCGCTGGGATGCCACCAAGAGCCTGGCCCGATGGTCCCTGCAAGCTCACGGTACGCCGCCATGCTCGCAACGTTCAGGTCGAAGTAGGACCTGAGCTCGGTCTTGTTGCTGGCGTTGACCCACGAGAAGGACCAGTTGGTGACCCCTTCGCCTGGCTGACCCGCATCGATGAAGACCACCGCGGCCCCGTGCCGCGACAAGTTCCATCCCACGCTGGCTCCGAGAATGCCCACTCCGATGACAGCAACACGTTCAGGCCGCTGCACGCACCCAACGCTCACGAACGCCCTCCTTCCAGGATCACGGGCGAACTCCCGCTGCCAGCATGCCATCAGCCCGTTCGGCGAGAGCGCGCGATGAGCGTCGATCTCAGGCTGGGTCCACAAGCGCAACCTCAGCCGATCGGGTTCAAGTTGGAGCGGCCTCACCGCCGAGTCCGTCCGTGCCCGGCTCGGCACCGTCGCCGACATGCTCGGCCGGCAGTTCCCCAAGGTCAAAAGCAGGCTCCTGGAGGCCAAGGGGTCCTCACCGCCTTCGCGAACTTCTGCTCGATGCCCGACTTGCCCGCGCACGCGAACTCCTCGAATCCGGCGACCTCACGGTCGAAGCCGTCGCGCGCCACTGCGGCCTGGGCACCCCTGCCGACTTCCGGAACCTTTTCAAGGCGCATGCCGGAGTCCCGCCTAGTGTCTGCCGCGAGACGTTCGTCGGCTGACGGGCGCCAGGGCGCATCGGCCACGACCGCTATCGGCGGCCACCTCGGCGCCGTTGAGGAGATCGGCGGACAGGTGGTAATCCTCACCCGCATGCGTGTGGGGCCCAGAAGGTTCTCCATGAACACCTGCGGATGCACATGCGCCCAGGGAGGCCGGCGATATAGCGCTCCACCAGTTCGTGCCACGCGAAGTGCGGGTCGTGAAGCAGGCCGTACGCCTCTTACGTCGCTGGTGGCGCAGGGGGACGTCGCCCTGGAGCGCGGTCGTGCGACGTATTCGACGCCGTGAGCCGCGCACCGGAAATGCTCCTTGTCCACACCCCTGTGCCGCTGCCGGTCGGGCACCGGTGGGACCGGGTGCCAGGGGCGACCCTGGCCGGCGCCGCCGCCCACCTCATGCCCCCGAACGGCGAGGGCGCTTCGATGAGGCTCTCGCGACGAATCTCCCCTGGCCGGGGATCTGCTGGTCCGAATCGGCGCGATCATGTTCCTGGTCGGCGCAGCGGCCACTCTCGCCACGGTGGCGCCGCTGTTCCTCGGGACCGAACCGCTGCCGTCCGTCTTCTCCTGGATGTGCATGCTGAGGGGCCTCGGCTTTCTGATCGCCGCGGCCGGAGTGATCCGTTCCGCCACCGCTCAGCGCCGTCAGGTGGCGGCGCCGTCGCCCCCGTCCGCCGCCCCGCCCGCCACATAGCGCTCCAGCCAGGACGGGAACTCCGTCAGGTCGGCGAGCACCACCTCGGCACCGGCGTTGCGCAGCTCCGTGGCGTCGCACGGGCCGGTGGCGACCGCGACGGACAGTGCGCCCGCGGTGTGCGCCCCGACGACGTCGCCGATGTGGTCGCCGACGTAGACCTGGGCGTGGTGCTTGCGCAGCGCCTCGGCCTTGCCCTCCGCCCACAGGGAGCCGAAGAGGGCGTCCGCGTCGAGGCCGAGGTGTTCCAGGTGCAGCTTGGCGTTGGGCTCGTACTTGGCGGTCACCACGATCACCCGGCCGCCCGCCGCGTGGATCGCGTCGATGGCCTCGCGGGCGCCGGGCATGGCGGGCGTCGCCGCGACCGCGTACTGCGGATACAGCTCGCGGAAGAGAGCGGCGGTCTCCGCCACCCGCTCCTCGGGGAACCAGTGGCGGATCTCCTCCTCCAGCGGGGGCCCGAGCCGGCTCGCCGCGAGGTCGGCGTCGATGAAGGTGCCGGTCCTGGCCGACAGCTCCTGATAGAGGGCCTTGATGCCCGGGCGCGAGTCGATCAGCGTCATGTCGAGGTCAAAGCCGACCGTCAGAGGGTGTGCAGCCATGCCTGCCATAGTGCCTGCGGCGGCATCCCCGGTCAGGGAGGCACGACCTCGGCGCCCTCAGCGGGCGGGGCACCCGCCGCATGCCACCAAGGCGAGCTGGCGTCGCTGACGCAAGCCTGGACGGCTGAGTACAGCGGCCGCGGCGTCCGCTTCAACACCGTCGCTCCCGGCCCGGTCTACACCCGGCTCGAGGCCCGCGACCTGTTCGACGCGCTCGCCGAGACCACTGCGATGAAGCGCGCCGCCGAGGCCGTTGCATTCCTCGCCTCTCCAGAGGTCGGCTACATCACCGGCGCGACCATCGCCGTAGACGGCGGCCGCACCGCCATCTGAATCTGCCTCTCTCAAGAGGACAACCCTCATGACCAACATGGTGTACGGCCTGAGCGTTGACGTCGCCGACGCCGAGAAACCGCCCACTGCTGAGCCGAAGCGCTTGGGCGGGACGTCGCCTCAGGCGCGGGACCCGAATTCGCCACACTCGACCCGGATGGGGCCCCGCGGCTGAGCTTGCACTAGGCCATTTCGTTTGGATCACGGGATCGTCGGTTGGGCTGTGCCGTTACCTGACGTGCAGTGGGTACGCATCGATCCGTCCTTCCAGGTCGGACACCAAACGGGTGGCCGGTGTCGCGGCCGTGTGGTGCGGGCCGAGGGTTGCCGGAGTGGGTGCTCGCGGTGACGCACGCGATGGTGGCCCGGTAATGAGAGCAGGCCCTGTGCGGAAAGGACGAGGAGATCCGGCCGTACCGCCTGACCCGCCGGCGCGGGCCAGCGCGTCACGCCGCGTCGACGTCACCTCGGGGGCATCCTGTGGGCACGTGGGATCGCGGGGCTAGCCGACCAGAAGGGGTCATGCGGGTGTCGTCTCGGGGCGTTACGGTCGTGGCTCTCCTGGCGGATCCGCATGCGCCGACGGAGATCGCCCAGCGCATGGCCCGGATGCTGCCCACCCGGCTCGCCGACAAGTGGGGCCAGGAGCGACGGTTCGACGTTGAGGTGGTCAGTGAGCCCTTCACCGCAGGGACCGAAGACCCGCCCACCTTGATGCGCCGGATCATGGACCGCGGAAGTGAGGAGAACTGGGACATCGTCGTGGCCCTCACCGACCTGCCGCTGCACTCCCACGGGCGCAAGCTCGTGGTGGATCTGAGTCACGAACACGGCTTGGCGCTGCTGTCTCTTCCTGGGCTGGGGGGATTCCGGCTGCAGACAAGGGCACGGCAGGCCGTGGAAGAAGCCGTCCTCAGCTTGGCGGGCCCGCAGGCCACTGGGGCTGAGGGGCCTCCGGGAAGTCAGCCGCTGCGGGGGCCCTTCATCGGTCGTCTCGCGCCTATCCATCCGGGCCAGGTCGGTGAGGAGGAGATCGCCGATCTCCGGTACGTCGTCAGCGGACCGGGCGGTTACCTGAGGGTGCTGCTCGGTATGGTCCGCGCCAACCGGCCGTGGCGCTTGGTACCGGGCTTGTCGAAAGCCCTGGCGGCCGCACTCGCCACAGGAGCAGTCGCCACCGTGAACTCCACCGTCTGGAGCCTGGCCGCGTCCCTGGACACGCCACGCCTCGTGATCGCCATGGTCGGGTCTGTCGCGCTCATGATCGGCTGGCTGATCGTGGACGCGAACCTGTGGCATCGAACGGATGAGGTTTCGCCAGAGGCGAGGAAGAGGGCGGCTCTCTACAACGCCTCGACGGTCGTGACCGTGGGTATCGGGGTGCTCGTGTGCTACGTGGGTTTGATGGTCATCAATTGGGTGTGGGCGCTGTTCATCCTCAACGACCGACTGTTCGCTTCCATGACACGAACCCCGCTGCATGCCACGGAGTACTGGACGTTGTCCTGGTTCGTCGCTTCGGTCGCTACGGTGGGCGGCGCGCTGGGATCGGGCTTGGAGAGCGACGAGACGATCCGGGCAGCCGCCTACTCCAAGCGCGAACAGGAACGTCGCAGCGTGCTGCGAGGCGACCACGGTGACTAGCTGGTGACCTCAGTCGGATATGTGCCGTCGGTTGGTGGTCGTCCGGGTTCGGAGATTCCGCTGATCGGTCGGTGTGTGGCTGTTTTTCGCGTCGGGGGCCGACGGGGACCGGGAAGCTCCGCCGCCGGAGCGCCGAAGCTCCGCCTGGCGGGCCGGCGGCGGCACCACCGTTCCCGGTCACTGTGAAGTAGGGGCGCTGGAGGCGCAGGGCAAGGTCCGGTCGAGTTCGGCATGATGTGGTTCAAGGGCCAGCGCATGGGCACCGGGCAGGCGCCGGTGAAGAGGTGCAACCGGGCGCTGCGGGATCTGATCGCCGGCGAGAGGGCAAAATCGAGCTCCGTCGTCTCCCACGAACTGAAAGCGGGCGCGTCACCGGACTCGGCGGGCTCAGACCAAGAACGTCCCCAGGCCCATAGCCAGCAGACCGACCGGAACGAGTATCGCGAGAGCCCACGCGGGCATGCCGTCCCCTTCCACCGCCGGGCACGAGCTGAACGCGGGCTGCTACCTCTCCCTCGCTTGCTTCATCACGTCCGTGGGAACGCCGGGTGGCGCCCTCGGCGTCGGCCTGGAGGGACCGGGCGGTCCTCCAGGCCGCCTACGGCGAGCGTCAGCGGCAGGGACGGCGTCAGGACACCGACTGGGCCGGCGCGGACCGAGGCTCGCTCACGCCGGACCCGCGGACGAGATTGCCTTCCTGGGCCCGGTGTTCATGGACGAGTCGGACGGCTATGGCGCCCTCCCCCGCGGCGGAGGCGACCCGCTTGACGGACCCGCTCCTGACGTCACCCGCGGCGAAGACACCCGGCATCGTGGTCTCCAGCATCAGTGGCCCGCGCCCGAGCGATTCCCAGATGTTCTCGTCGGCCGCTGCCCGGGCGTCGGCGCCGGTGAGCACGAACCCCCGTCGGTCCAGCGCGACCACGTCCTTCAGCCACTCGGTGTGCGGCCGGGCGCCGATGAACACGAACAGGGCGCGGGCCGGCAGTTCGCGACGGTCGCCGGAGGCGTTGTCCTCCACGGTCAACGACTGAAGGGTGCCCTCTCCGTTGACCTGGCGCACTTCGGTGTGGGTCAGCACCTCGACCTTCGGATGGCGTGTCACCTGGTCCACCAGATAGCGTGACATGTCCTTGCCGAGGTCGCCGCTGCGGACGATCAGATACACCCTGGGTGCGTATTCGGCGAGGAAGAGCGCCGCCTGGCCTGCGGAGTTGCCCCCGCCGACCACGGCCACGGGGTCCATCCGGCACAGGTTGGCTTCGTGGAGTGTGGCGGCGTAGTAGACGCTGGAGCCTTCCAGCCGGTCGATGCCGGGGACGTCGAGCCTGCGGTAGCGCACTCCCGAGGCCAGGACGATGGTGGCGGCCTGGATCTCGGAGCCGTCCGCGAAGGTGAGGGCGTACCGGCCGTCGCGCGGTTCGAGCGAGGTGACCTCGGCGGGGACGGTGAGCTGTGCGCCGAATTTGCGGGCCTGGAGCACCGAGCGTTCCATGAGTTCGCCACCCGAGATCCCGGACGGGAAGCCCAGATAGTTCTCGATGCGCGAGGAGGTGGCGGCCTGGCCTCCGGTGGCCATGGCGTCGACGGCTACGGTGACGAGGCCGTCGGATGAGCCGTAGACGGCGGCGGCGAGCCCGGCCGGGCCCGCGCCGATCACCACCAGGTCGTATTCACCGTCGCCGTGCGCAGAGGTGGGGAGTCCGATGAGGCGGGCGAGGTCCGCGATGCTGGGATTGCGCAGTACCTGTTCTCCCTTCCACATGACGACCGGGGTCTCGTCCGGACGGATGCCGAACCGGCGCAGCAGCGCCTCGGCTTCCTTGTCCTTCTCCAGGTCGATCCATCGGTGTGGTAGCCGGTTGCGGGCGGCGAATTCACGCAGCCGCAGGGAGTTGGGCGAGTAGCACGAGCCCAGGATCCGGAATCCGGCGCCCAGGCCGATGAGCAGGGACCGGCGGCCGAGGTAGGCACGCAGAATCAGGTCCCCGAGGGCCGGATCGCGTGCCACCAGGGCCCGCTGGCGCTCCACCGGGACCGCGAGGACCTGGCCGGGCTCGCGTACGACCGCGGTGTCGAACGCCGTCTGGCCTTCGAGCAGACCGAGTTCCCCCAGAAAGCGGCCGGGGCCGTGTACCGCCACGGTGCGTTGGTCGGGACCGCCGTAGTCGTGGATGACCTCGACCATCCCGCTGACGATGGCAAGGAACTCCTCGCACGGTTCGCCCTCGCGGAACAGCACCTCGCCCCGCCGCGTGGGGCGGTACTCGCCGTACTGGGCCAGCGCATCGAGCTGTTCCGGCGTCAGCCGGGGGTAGGCGCCGTGCTGATCGGGGGTTTCGGTGGGTATCCCGTCCGGGCCCGCGGCAGTCATCAGACCACGGCCTCGTGGACGTAGCACCAGCGCCAGTTCTCTCCCGGCTCGAGGGGCTGCACGATGGGGTGGCCGACGTTGGCGGCGTGCAGGCGGGCGTGCTTGAGTGGCGAGGAGTCGCAGCATCCGACATGTCCGCAGGTCAGGCACAGCCTGAGGTGCACCCAGGGGGAGCCGAGGCGCAGGCACTCCTCGCAGCCCTCGGGGGTGCGCGGCGTCACCGGGCGCACGAGCGACAGGTGCCAGTCGCTTTCGGTAGTCATGATGGTCGTCCTTCCTTGGCGGACGGGCTCAGCGGCGACCCGCGATGGTCTCCTCGACCCATTGGCGCAGCACGTTGGCGGGGGCGGCGCCGGCCTGACGCGCGATCACCTCTCCCTTGTCGAGCAGCAGCAGGGTCGGCACGGCCTGCACCTGGAATCGCTGGGACAGCCTGGGGGCCTGGTCGACATCGACCTTGACGAGCTTGATCTTTCCGGCGAGCTCGCGGGCGACCTGTTCCAGTGCGGGGCTGACCATGCGGCAGGGACCGCACCAGGTGGCCCACAGGTCGACGAGGACGAGGGACGCCGCCTTTTCGGCGATCTCCGCGAAGTCGTCATCGCCGGCATCGACGATCCAGGGCAACGGGGTACCGCAGTTTCCGCACTTGGGGCGACCGTCCCCCGCTGCCGGCACCCGGTTCTTGCGGCCGCACGACTCACAGACGACCGTCTTGCTCCGGCTCGTTGCCACCGTGCTCACGCAGCCATTCCGTGGTCGGCCTGGGCCGGTCTGTCGTACGTCACGACCAGTTCACCGTTCTGGGCGTCGACCTTGATCGTCGAGCCGTCGTCCACATCGCCGCGGATCAGGGCCCGCCCGACGAGTGTTTCGACCTCGTGCGAGATGAAGCGGCGCAGCGGCCGTGCCCCGTAGACGGGGTCGAAGCCCTGCTGGGCGATGAGCTCGCGGGCCTGATCGGTGAGTTCGACGGTGATCTGGCGTTCGGCCAGGCGTCGGCGCAGGTCGTTGAACTGTAGCTCGACGATGCGCTTGATCTGGTCCATGCCCAGGGGCTTGAACAGCACGACGTCATCGACACGGTTGAGGAACTCGGGGCGGAAGTGGCTTTGCAGTTCGCCCATCACCAGCGCCCGCGCCTCGGGTTTGATCTCGCCGTCGGCGGTCACCCCGTCGAGCAGATGGGCGGATCCGATGTTGGAGGTCATGATGACGACGGTGTTGCGGAAGTCGACGGTGCGGCCCTGGGCGTCGGTGATCCGGCCGTCGTCGAGCACCTGGAGCAAGGTGTTGAAGACATCGGCATGCGCCTTCTCCACCTCGTCGAACAGGACCACGGAGTAGGGCTTGCGGCGTACCGCCTCGGTGAGCTGGCCGCCCTCCTCGTAGCCGACGTATCCGGGCGGCGCTCCGACCAGCCTGCTGACGGTGTGGCGTTCCTGGTACTCGCTCATGTCGAGACGGACGATGCTCTCCTCGGTGTCGAACAGTGCCGCGGCGAGCGCCTTGGCGAGCTCGGTCTTTCCGACGCCGGTGGGGCCGAGGAAGATGAACGAGCCGATGGGCCGGCGCGGGTCCCGGATGCCGGAGCGGGCGCGGATGATGGCGTCGGTGACCAGCTTGACGGCCTCGTCCTGGCCGATCACCCGCTCGGTGAGGATCTCGTCGAGCCGCAGCAGCTTCTCCCGTTCGCCTTCCTGCAACCTGGTCACCGGGATGCCGGTCCACGCGGCGACGATCTCGGAGATCTCGTCCTCGGTGACGACCTCGCGCAGGAGCCGGGTCTCGCCCTGCTTGGCGGCGAGCGCCTCCTCCTCGGCGGCCAGTCTGCGCTCCAGTTCGGTGAGCTTGCCGTAGCGCAGTTCGGCGGCGCGGTTGAGGTCGTAGTTCCGCTCGGCCTCCTCGGCTTCCTGGCGGGCCTGTTCCAGTTCCTGCCGCAGTTCCTGCACCCGCCGGATGGCCTGGCGTTCGGCCTCCCACTGGGCGTGCATGGCGTCGGCCTCGGCGCGCAGGTCGGACAGTTCGCGCCGGAGCTCTTCCAGCCGCTTTCGGCTGGCGGGGTCGGTCTCCTTGTCCAGGGCCGCTTCCTCGATCTCCAGGCGGGTCACCCGGCGGGTGATCTCGTCGAGTTCGGCCGGCATGGAGTCGATCTCGGTGCGCAGCCGGGCGCAGGCCTCGTCGACGAGGTCGATGGCCTTGTCCGGCAGGAACCGGTCGGAGATATAGCGGTGGCTGAGGGTGGCCGCGGCGACCAGCGCGGTGTCCTGGATCTTCACGCCGTGGAAGACCTCAAGACGTTCGCGCAGACCGCGGAGGATGGAGACGGTGTCCTCCACGCTCGGCTCGTCCACCAGGACCTGCTGGAAGCGCCGTTCGAGGGCGGCGTCCGACTCGATGTGCTTGCGGTACTCCTCCAGCGTGGTGGCGCCGATCATGTGCAGCTCACCGCGGGCGAGCATCGGCTTGAGCATGTTGCCGGCGTCCATCGCGCCCTCGGCGCCGCCGCCGGCTCCGACGACCGTGTGGAGTTCGTCGACGAAGAGAAGGATGCGCCCCTCGGCGGCCTTCACCTCGCTCAGCACGGCCTGCAGTCGTTCCTCGAACTCACCGCGGTACTTCGCGCCCGCCACCAGCGAGCTCATGTCGAGGGAGAAGATGGTCTTCTCGCGCAGCCCCTCGGGCACGTCACCGCGGACGATCCGCTGTGCCAGGCCTTCCACGATGGCCGTCTTGCCGACGCCCGGATCGCCGATCAACACGGGGTTGTTCTTGGTCTTGCGGCTGAGGATCTGCATGACCCGGCGGATCTCCGCGTCCCGGCCGATCACCGGGTCCTTCTTGCCGCTTCGCGCCTCGGCGACCAGGTCTTGGCCGTACTTCTCCAGCGCCTCGTACGCGCCCTCGGGCGTCGCCGAGGTGACCCGCTGGTTGCCGCGGATACGGGTCAGCGCGGAGAGGAAGGAGTCCTTGGTGATGCCGTGTTCCTTGAGCAGGCGGCCCGCCGCGGTCGTGGATTCCTCGTCGACCAGTGCCAGGACGAGGTGCTCCACGGACACATATTCGTCCTTGAGGCGCTTGGCTTCCTGCTCGGCGGTGTCCAGCAGCTTGGCCAGCCGCTGGGTGACATACACCTGGCCGGGTGTGGCGCCGGGTCCGGTCACCTTCGGTCTGCGGGACAGCTCGCTCATGAGCGAGGCGCGCAACGCCTCGGTGTCGGCGCCCGCCTGGTCGAAGAGCCGCGGCACCAGCCCGTCCGGCTGGTCGAGGAGGGCGAGCAGCAGATGCTCACCGTCGACCTCGGTCTGGTCCATCCGGCCGGCGATCGTCTGCGCTTCCTGAAGGGCTTCTTGGGACTTCTGGGTGAGCCGGTTCATATCCACGATTCATCACTCCTGGAGCCGGCGTTGCTGCGCCTCAATGCGGCCTCCAGCTCGCTGATCCGGTCGAGCAGGTCGAGCACCAGACCGAGGGAGGCGTAGTTGAGGGGGAGTCCGGCCCGTAGCCGTTGGATGCGGGCGAGAGTTGCGGGCGCGCCCGGGCCGAACCACAGCCGGCCGCTGTCGTCGCGGGTGGCGTCGACCAGGCCGAGGGTGACGAACCGCCGGACGAGATCGGGGTGGAGCCCGGAGCGCCGGGCCACGACGTCCAGGCTGAGTCTGTCGACGGGCACGATGGCGTAGTTGCGGACAACGACGTTCAGGGGCCGCTGCTTGTCCGGCGCCGCCGACCGGCGATGCCCGGCCTGGGGCCCGGCGGCAGCGCGCCGCGGGTCATGGGTCATCCTGGCTTCCTCGGGTCGAAGGTGGACACGGCAGCCAGCTCCTCGAAGAGCTCACGCTCCCGGTCGCCGAGTTCGGGCGGCACCATGATCCGGACCTCCGCGTAGAGATCTCCGTTGGCGCCACGGGGGTTGGGCATGCCCTCACCGCGCAGCCGCAGCCGGCGGCCGCTGGACGAGCCCTTGGGAACGGTGACTTTGGCGGTGCCGCCGGGCGTGGGTACCGGTACCGTCGCGCCGAGCGCCGCCTCCCAGGGCGTGACGGGAAGCGCGACGTGGACGTCCCGGCCCTCCAGGCGGAATCGCGTATCGGGCTTGATCCGTACACGGAGGTACAGATCTCCCGGGGGACCGTCGTCGCTGCCCCTGCCGCCTTCCCCGGCCAGCCGGATGCGCTGTCCGTCGACCACGCCACGCGGGATGTTGACGTCGTAGGTCCGCTGTCCGCCGGGTCCGGCGAGGGTGATGCTGCGATGGCCGCCGTGGTAGGCCTCCTGGACACCGAGCTGGATCTCGGCCTCCTGGTCGGCCCCGGGAACCGGGCCCCAGCGTCCGCCGCCTCCGCCGCGGCCGTACATCCCGCCGAACAGGTCCTCGAAGTTGATGCCGGAGCCGTCGAATCCCTCGCCGTAGTCGGTGAACCGGACCCGGCCGCCGCCGTCGCCGGTGGACCGGCCGCGGCCGCGGCTGCGGCCCCGGGCTCCCGCCCCGGCCCCCACGCCCGCGCCCACCCGTTCTTCCCAGTCCTCCGGGATCTGCCGGAAGTCCTCGCCGAAGCGGTCGTAGCGCTTGCGCGTCTTGGGGTCGGACAGCACGCTGTACGCCTCGTTGAGCTCCTTGAAGCGCTCCTCGGCCTGCGGGTCCTTGTTGATGTCGGGGTGGTGTTTGCGGGCCAGCTTGCGGAAGGCCTGCTGTATTTCGTCGGCGCTCGCGTTGCGCTGCACCCCGAGCACGTCGTAGTAGTCCCGTGCCATGGGGCGTCACTCCTGCCGCTTGCTGACCAGGACGGCCGCGGGGCGCAGCTGCCGGCTCCCCTCGCCGTAGCCGGGACGCACCACCTGCACGACGGTGTTCGGCTCGGCATCGGGGGCGTCGACGGTGCCGACGCCCTCGTGCCGGGCCGGGTCGAAGGGCACTCCGGTCTCCTCGTAGCGGGGATACCCGAGCCGGCGGAGCACGTCGACGGCCTGGTCGCGTACGGCCTTGACGCCTTCCACCACGGCGGACGGATCGGATCCGGCATGGGTGAGCGCCAGGTCCAGATTGTCGACCACCGGCAGCCAGGCCGCCGCGGTGCGGGCGCGTTCCTCGTTCCGTACGGCGTCCAGTTCCTTTGCGTGGCGCTTGCGGAGGTTGTCGAGGTCCGCGAGGGCCCGGCGCCAGCGGTCCTGGAGCTCGTCGAGGGCCGCGGCGTGGTCGTCCACCTCCGGCTGCTCCGTGGGCAGGGCCTGGCTCAGCTCGTCCTGGGACGTCGTCGGCTCCTGTTCGGTGGACATCGCCGCACCTCAGCTCTTGTCGAATTCGGCGTCGACCACGTCGTCGTCGGATCCGGCGGAGCCGCCCGAAGCACCCTGTGCCCCGGCACCCGCCGTGGCCCGCTCCTCCGCGGACGGTCCCGCGCCTGCCTGCTGGGAGGCCAACGAGGCGTGCATCTGCTGGAGTTCGGAGGTCAGCGACCTGACCTTGTCGAGCGGCGCTTCTCCCTTGACGGCTTCCCTGGCGTCGGTGACGAGCATCTCGGCCCGTGCCTTCTCGTGCGCGGGTGCGGCGTCGCCCAGCTCGTTCAGCCGGCGTTCGACCTGGTAGGCAACGGCGTCCAGTTCGTTGCGGGCGTCCACCGCCTCGCGCAGCGCCTGGTCCTCGCCGCGGTGCGCTTCGGCCTCCTGGACCATCCGCTCGACCTCGCTCTGGTCGAGGTTGGAGCCCTCGCTGATGGTGATGCCCTGCTCGGCGCCGGTGTCCTTGTCCCGCGCGGTGACGTTCAGGATGCCGTTGGCGTCGACGTCGAAGGTGACCTCGACCTGCGGCTCGCCACGGGGCGCGGGGCGGATGTCCTTGAGCTGGAAGCGGCCCAGGACGCGGTTGTCCTTCGCGAGCTCGCGCTCTCCTTGCAGGACGACGATGTCGACCGCTCCCTGGTTGTCCTCGGCGGTGGAGAAGGTCTCCGTGCGCCGCACCGGGATGGTGGTGTTCCGCTCGATGATCTTGGTCATCACACCGCCGCGGGTCTCCACACCCAGCGACAGCGGGATGACGTCGAGCAGCAGCACGTCCTTGACGTCGCCCTTGAGCACTCCGGCCTGGATCGCGGCGCCCATGGCTACGACCTCGTCGGGGTTGACGCTCATGTTCGGGTCCTTGCCGCCGGTCAGCCGGCGGACCAGGTTCTGGACGGCGGGGATACGGGTGGAGCCGCCCACGAGGATGACCTCGTCGATATCGCTCTCGCTGATCTTGGCGTCGGCCATCGCCTGCTTGACCGGTTCCATGGTCCGCTCGACGAGGTCGGAGGTGATCTGGTCGAACGTGGACCGCATGACCGTCTCGGTCAGATGCTTCGGGCCGGCCGCGTCCGCGGTGATGAACGGCAGGCTGACCTGCGTCTGGGTGACCGAGCTGAGTTCGGTCTTGGCCTTCTCCGCGGCCTCGAAGAGCCGTTGCAGGGCCTGGGGGTCGTTCCGCAGGTCGATGCTGTTGTCGCGTTGGAAGTTGTCCGCCAGGTGGTCCACGAGCCGTCGGTCGAAGTCGTCGCCGCCCAGGTGGCTGTCGCCCGCGGTGGACCGGACCTCGACCACCCCGTCGCCGACGTCGAGCAGGCTGACGTCGAAGGTGCCGCCGCCCAGGTCGAAGACGAGCACGGTCTCGTGCCCCTTCTTGTCCAGCCCGTAGGCCAGCGCCGCCGCCGTGGGCTCGTTGATGATGCGCAGGACCTCCAGTCCCGCGATGCGCCCCGCGTCCTTTGTCGCGGTGCGCTGGGCGTCGTTGAAGTAGGCCGGGACGGTGATGACGGCTTCCGTCACCTTCTCGCCCAGCTGCTTCGCGGCGTCGTCGGCGAGCTTGCGCAGGACCAGTGCGCTGATCTCCTCGGGCGCGTACAGCTTGCCGCGTACCTCGAAGCGCGCGTTGCCGTGCTCATCGGCGACCACGTCGAAGCCGACGGCCTTCGCCTCGTCCGAGATCTCGTCGTAGCGGCGGCCGATGAAGCGCTTTGCCGAGTAGATGGTTCCCTTGGGGTTGAGGATCGCCTGGCGGCGGGCCAACTGTCCCACGAGACGCTCGCCCGTGTCGGTGAACGCGACGACCGACGGGGTCGTGCGGCTGCCCTCGGAGTTCGGGAGAACCGTTGCCTCACCGCCCTCCCACGCGGCGATCACCGAGTTGGTGGTGCCGAGGTCGATTCCGACTGCCTTAGCCATGGGGATACTCCTTCATCGAAAGCCACGGAGGGTGCGCGCGCCCTGTGCCGAGGGTTCTCACTTCTCGGTGGCGGTGGTGCCGGCCGCCGCGCTCCCGAGCCGGTTGAGCAGCTTGGCGGCCTGATCGGCCACCTCGGCGTCCGCCACGACCTCGTACCGGCTCGGCTGCATCGCTGTCACGGAAGCGAAGTCGCGGCGCCCGCGCTGCATGCTGTACAGGAGCAGTCCGAGCAGCGCGCCGATCACTGCGCCGAAGATCAGCCCGTAGAGGGCCAGCAACAGCGACGACAGCACCGGGTTGAGCCAATTGAGCAGGCCGAAAAGCCAGCCGATCAGAGCGCCGGGAAGAGCTCCGGACGCGGCCCCGCTCAGCGCCGCGCTCCCAAAGCCGACACGACCGACAACTTGTTCGACGAGTTGCAGGTCGTGGCCGATGATGGCGGTTCGTTCAACAGGGAACTCCTGGTCAGATAGGTAATCGACTGCGCGCTCCGCCTCCGCGTAGGTGGGGTAGGACGCGATGGTCCGACGATCCTGCTGGCTCATGTCCCCTCCTCCCGGCGACACACCACTGCTACTGGTTCATGGCTGACCGCTTCAGTCTCGCCATCGCAGGCGGCCCGCGGCCTGCGCCTGCGAGGCCGAAATCCCTAGGCAATCTCGGTCTGCCAGGGTGAGCTGATCGAAGCCGACATATCGGGCAAGATCTGTGTCATTGGGTAGTGTGGATGCCGGGCGAGTCCCTTAGAAAGGCCCGTGATCCCACCATGACCACGACCTCGGGCACGGCGGGCCGGTCCCCCCGGAACAGCTGGGGCCGCGAGCACCTGGCGAACCTGTACAGCCTCTTCGTGCTCTCGATGATCATGAATGACGCGCCGGACGAGAGCGACGTCCTGACACGGGCCGTCACCGCCGTTGGCACCCTCGGTCCGTGTCGTGCCGAGGTCGCCTACCTCACGCTCGACAACGGCCTGACCCGCACGCCCGCCGACTGGCCCCACGCCACCCCCCACCTCGATGCCCAGGTCCGGAGACTGGGCGGTCAGGACGGGCCGGTCACGGTGCCGGACCGGGAATGGGGCTGGAGCCTCGCGCTGCACAGCACGGCGGACGGCATCGGCCACCTGGTGGTCAGCGCACCGTCCCGGCCCACCGATGACGAGTACTTCCTGCTGCGGGTTCTGGCTCAGCAGACCGCAGCGGCCCTGACGCAAGCCATGACCCGGCGCACGGAACGCGACCGTGAACAGCAGTTGCGGCAGCTCAGTGAGGATCGCGCGGCCACGAACGCCCAGCTCACCACGTCCGTCTCCGAACTGGAGCATCAGCGTTCCGTCCACGAGATGCTCAGCGACGCCTCCGCGAACGACGACGGCGTACAGGGCATCGCCGGGGCCCTCCACCGGCTCACCGGCTACCCGGTCGCCATCGAGGACCGCTTCGGCAATCTGCGGGCCTGGGCGGGCCCGGGCCGCCCCGACCCCTACCCCAAACCCGAGGCGACCCCGCACGAAGAGCTTCTGCAGGATGCGGCCCGCCGGCTGCGGCCGGTGCGGGTGGGAGAACGGGTCATCGCGCTGGCCTGGCACCGTGGCGAGGTCCTCGGCACCGTGGCCCTGATCGACCCCGAGGCAAGCACCGGCGAACAAGCGCAGTTCGCCCTCGACCACGCCTGCACCGTGCTGGCCCTGGAACTGGCCCATCTGCGCAACCTCGCCGAGGTGGAACTGCGGCTACGGCGCGAACTCGTGGACGACCTGATCACCGGCACCGACGACGAGAGCGCCTATGCCCGGGCGGCCGCTGTCGGCCATGACCTGCACGGGCCGCATTATCTTGCCGCGGTGCAATGGGTGGGCCGTCCAACCGACGACACCTTCGTGCACGCAGTCGGCAGGTCGGCGGCCGGCCTGCGGATGCGGTCACTGCTGGCCAGACGGTCCGGGATGGCTGTCCTCGTGCTGCAAGGGCGTCCGCGGGCGACGGCCCTGTACGAGGCAGTGGCAGGCGAACTGGGCTCGCCCACCGGTTCGATCGGCGTGGGCGGCCGGTGCGACACCCCGAGCGAGATCCCGCGCTCGTTCCAGGAAGCGCTGCGCGCGCTGGAGGTCCGCCAGCGCTCGCAGTCCCCTCACGGCACCACGACCTTCGACGAGCTGGGCCTCTACCGCATCCTCGGGCCGGGAGGCAGCTACCGGGACGTCGAGCAGTTCGTCCGTGAGTGGCTCGGCCCGCTCCTGGACTACGACGCCGCACACCACTCGGACCTGGTCCGGACCCTCTCCCAGTACTTCGAGTGCGGTGGCAACTACGACGGCACGGCAGCCGCCCTTGCCATCCACCGCAGCACCCTGCGCTACCGGCTCCAGCGCATCCGCGAGGTCAGCGGCAGCGACCTCGGGGACGTCGACAGCCGGCTGAACCTGCACGTCGCCACCCGGGTCTGGAAAGTCCTGGGCGGCTGACCCTGACCAGGAGGCGAGCGATGCACCGGCGGACAGCGGACACTCCCGTGGCCGCTGTCGCTCACCTGGGCGGAGTACCACTGACTGCCGGCGACCACATCTGTGCCCTGTATCGGGGGCGTGCCGAGCGGGACCGGCTCATGACCCCCTTCTTGGCGGAGGGCCTGAGTGCAGGGCACATCTGCCTCCTCTTGGGCACCGAGGGCGACGGCTGTACTTTTCGCGACGTCTTGGCGTCTCAGGCCCCGGCGGTGGGCCGGGGCGGCAACAACCTCCAGGTCAGGGGCCCGAATGAGTATCTGCGGGACGGGACCTTCGACGGGGACCGCACACTGGCCCGGCTCTCCGCATGGTCGGACGAGATGTTCCCGTCGGACAACGACACCTGCGCCCGGCTCGCCGCCGATATGAGCTGGGCCCAGCCCTTGGTGCAGCCCGCCTTCGTCCAGGACCTGGTCCGGTACGAGATGCACGCGACCCGGTGGCTGCGGTCGCATCCCCAGGTGGGGATGTGCATGTACGACCTGGAGCTGTTCCACAGTGACCTGATCGTCCCACTGATCAAGGCCCATCCGAAGGTCTGGCTGAACGGCATGATCATGGAAAATCCGTACGTCCTCGATCCCGATGAGGAGACCGGGCCACCGGCCTCCGGGGAGACCTGACACCGCTCACCGCTCAGGGCTCCGGCCGTGCGCACATCCCGCCGTCCGGTTCCGGCACGGAACCCCGGCTTGCCGCACGGAACGCGGCGCTGCCTATCCGACGTCCTTGGGTGGCGGAGCCGAGCCGTCACCGCGCCCCCGCCGGAGTTCCTGTTCCTCTTCCGCATCTGCCGCCTCTTCCTCCGGTGCCGGTCGCTCCTGTCGGTCCTCCCGCGCCTCCCGGACCGACTCGACATCCCGTTCCAGCGGTGTCGTGCCCAGCGCGGCCGTCAGCTTTTCCAGGGCCCCCAGCAAAAGTTCCGCGCCACGCCGCACCACCGGATCATCACCGCCGTCCGCGCCCTCCCAGGCGTCGAGCGCCGCCGCTACCCGCTCCCATCGCGGGGTCCGCCGCTCGCGTACGTCCCGCGCCGCACGCGCGGTGTCCGCCCGCAGGGCCGCCGCAAACACCGCGGCTTCCGGGACGGGCCGCACCCCTCGTCCCGGCAGATGGGCCTCCAGAAGCATCGCCGCCCGCCCCATCGACTTGAGTGCCTCGTACGCGTCCTGGGCCGCACTGTGGGTCAGTCCACGATGCTTCACCGGCTCTTGCTCGGACCGCTCGAAAGCCTCGTCCCACGCGGCCTCCTTCTTACGGGCGGCAAGCAGTGCCTGCCGCACTTCCGCGCGATGCCCGCCGCCGGGATCCGCGTAGCTGCCGACCACCGCCGCCGCGTACCGCCCGTTCGCGGCGAGCCAGTCCGCGAGACGGTCCAGCAGCCGTGGGGTCTCCCAGGCCGGAAAGGCCACATAGGCCAGCATCGCGAGCGCACCGCCGAGCAGGGTCAGCAGCACTCGGTCCCGCACCGTCTGGTGCCACTCCTCGCCCCCCATCCCGAGCAGAAAGACGACATACGCTGCGGCGAAGGACTGCGAGACCGCGTACCCGGTGCGCATCAGCAGGTACATCAACCCGGCCGAGAGCACGGCCAGCCCGCCGGACAGATATGCGTCCGGGTGAGCCAGCTGCACCACTCCGGTGGCCAGTCCGACGCCGACGAGAGTGCCGGAGAACCGGGCCACAGCACGGGAGTAGGTCTGGTGGAAGTCGGGCCGCAGCACCATGACGGAGGTGATCGGCACCCAGTAGCCGTGGCCCAGCGGAAGCGCATTGCCGAGCAGGTAGCCGAGGCAAGCCACTCCGGCGAGACGTACGGCGTGCCGGAGAACAGTCGAGTCCCAGGTGAGCTCGCGGCGCATCGCGCGCAGCACGACCGGCACCATCTGGAACATGGTCGGACGTACCAGTGCCGGGGCGTTCGCCGCGTGAGTGTCGCCGCTGTTCGCGGTCTCCACGACCTCGCGCAGCAGATCGAACAGCCGCCCCGCCGCCAGCCGCGCCGGCCCCCGCAGCACCTCCTCCTCCCCGCCCCGGAGGGCCTCCATGGCTTCGGAGGGCACCCGGACCGGGGTACCGCGGCGGATCGAGTGGGCAGCGGCGTCCAGCACCTCGCCGGCCGCCTTCAGGAGTTCCCGCGTCCGGTCGCGTTCCGGCCCCTCCGCCGGAGCGCCGACCCGGGGGTCGGCGAGGGAGGCGAGGACCGGGCGGATGCGCTCGGCCAGGCCGCGGGGGCCGTGCAAGGCGGCGGGCCGCCGGCGCGCCTGCCACGGCGTGACCGCAGCGGCGTCGCGGGCCGTCATCATCGGTTCCGGGGCGAAGGGGGCCACCGGGTCGTGCCGCAGTCGCCGGGCGTAGTCGGCCACGGCGGCGAGGGCGTCGGCGAGCGCGTCCCGGTGCGCTCCCCAGCGGCGGATCGGGAACAGCAGGATCAGCGTCGCTTGCACCACACCGCCGAAGGCGATCACCGCGGAGTGCTCCAGCGCCTGCACCACGGTGGTCGGCAGGGTGATGGTCACCAGCATGATGCCGATCGTGGCGGCTGCGACGATCCCGGCCGTCGAGCCCGCGGCCCAGGCCATTCCGGCGCCGAAGGACCACACGGCGAGCAGCAGGAGGAACGGCACGGGGTGCGCCCCCGCCAGATACCCCAGGAAGGTGCTGAGCGCCAGGCCCGCGCCGGCGGCCAGCGCAAGCACCTTGCGTGGGCGCCAGCTCCGCTGGAACGTGGCGGTGCCGGCCGAGAAGGCTCCGAACGCGGCGGACGTGGCATAGGCCGGGGAGACGAGCCACAGCGCGAGCCCGATCACGGTCGCCACTCCGGCCGCGGCGCGCAGTGCGACCAGCGGCTCGAGCCGGGTCCTCTCAATCGTCAGCCCGGAGCGCACGATCAGCCCCAGCGCCCGCAGCCATGTCACGGCGCCGAGCTTAGGTCGAGGCCGGGGCCATCCGCCGTCAGCCGCACCGTGCAGCCGCCCACGTGAGGTACCACCTGGTGCCGGGAGCGAACCGAGGAGTCCGGCCGGAACGCCGGCCACCGGACGGGGCCGATCCAGGTGCCGCTGTCACGGGCGCCGGCCCCGCGGCATCCCGACGTGTGGCGGCTGCGCTCGGGTTCCGGGAGCCGGGCGGCCGGCTGAGTGTTCGCCTGGGCGAGTGAGAGCAGCTGCTCGGGATCTTCCCCATTCGGTCGTGTGATCGTCTTCATGAGGCGGGTCAGGGGGATGAAGCCGTCCGTCGTTCCGAGTTCTCGCGGGGTCGGTCCGGCAGGTGTGGGGTGTCCGTGAGGCGTTCGGCGAGCGCGGTGACCGCTACGCGGTCTCCTTCGAGGCTTCGCGTTCGTCGTCGGTGAGGTCGAATTGCTGGAGCATCTGGTCGATGCGGTCCTTGACGGCTAGCAGCTGGCCGCGGGTGGAGTGCTTGGACGTAGAACGGGCAGCGTGCGCAGGCCGGCCGTTGCGGACACTTGGCGAAGAAGTCGTCATTGCAATAGCGCGCTTGCCCAGGTCGTAGTACTCAGGTCGTTGAGGGTTAACGGCTCGCGGGTGTTGAGAAGGTGGGGGCGATGGTGGCGCGGGCCCGCTGGCTGGTGAGCGCGTCGAGCGCATCGTGGGACACCGATGCTCGGCTTCCGGTTCGGCGAGGCACGGTGGGACGGGGAGCGGTTGGCTGCTTCCGAACTGCCGCCCGTGCCCGTGAGACCGCGGGGCGGGTGCATCAGCACACGGCGGGTGCGGGGACGGCAGGCGGGGCGTGAGTCCGGCTCAGGAAAGTTCTTCCAGCATTCCGTGCACATGAGCCACGGCAACCTCTATGTCGGTGTGTTTGTACTGCCCGGCGCGTGACTCCGCGGAGAGGACTCCGCAGCGGTGCACTTTCTCGAAGTCGCCATAGGGGAACTTGTACCGGCCTTTGTTCTCTTCGTTCTGTTCGTCGTCTTCGCCGAGGTACCACCTCCGGTATTCGGCGAAGCCGTGCTGCTCCAGGTAGCGGTTCTCCTCCTCGGCCGAGGGGCGGTGTTCGCTCCACTCGTCCCGGTCGTCGAGTACCACTCGCCGTTCCTTGACCAGCTTCTTCGCGTGTTCAAAAGCTCGTGCGTTCAACTTCACCACCACGAGGTTCACACCTCCCACGCGTTGCCGTGCCACGGGTCTGCGGGAAAGCCTCCGGGAATGACGCTCACCGGGGGAGGGGATAACGCTCGGTTGCCTGACTATGTGCCCCTGTATTCGCGGCGGATGATCCGCCGGTCCGAAGCATCCATGGCTCATACAGTGAGGTAACGCTTCGCGTCCTCTTACTTGCGCCCATTTTACGCCGCCGACGGGCGGCTCTCACGGCCAATTCCGGGAACTTTCCGATCGCTTGGCCTGTCAGGTGAAATAAACGCCACGGCTTCGGCCTGGCATGCGCAGGCGTGCCCCGGAGGTGTCTGGAATCCTGGAACTGGGCATTGCCCGCCGGTGCGCGGACAGTCGCCGGTGTGGGGCAGTCACCGAGGGCGAGGAGGCGAAAGACATGACCGTGATTGGCGTGTCCAGGTTCGAAAGGTTCTTCCGTGCCGCCGCAAGTCTCGACGTGGACAAGAACGATCTGAAGCGGTACAGCGACTTCGTCGACGGCAAGCTCTACGACCTCCTGCTCGTCGCCCAGGCCGCGGCCAAGGCGAACGACCGGGACATCGTCGAACCGTGGGATCTACCGATCACCAAGGGGCTTCAGGAGAGCATTCACCGGTTCCGGCGGCTGGACGAGGAGATCGAGCTCAAGCCGATCATCGAGCAGCTGGCCGCGCACCCCCTGCTCGACCGGGCACCCAGCGAGGAGACCGAGGCCCGGTACCCGGAGATCATCGGCGGGCTGAGCCTGGCACTCGCCGAAACCTTCAAGATCATGTACCCCGACGTCAAAAACCCCCAGACCAAGCACTGGGAGGGCGCGACCGCCATCTTCGACCTGCTCCTCTAGCCGGCCCTGCCCGGATTGCGCAGGTCACCCCTCCAGGGGCCGGAGCCACCCGCCCCCGCCCGGCTTGGCGAGCGGCGGCCGCGCAGGTGTGGCTACCGCAGCACGGCAGACAGCGACGTGCGCATACGGGCCTTGAGGTCCGCCCACTCCCCGTCGCTGATATGGCCCTTGAGGACCTGTAGGACGGTCTGCACCAGCTGCTGGTCCACGTCGGCAGGGCCGTGCTGGGCACGCCTCCCACGGTGGACTCGATCAGCCCGCCCATCTGATCAGCCCGCCCATCTGGTGGATGAGTTCGTCGAACTCCGGCAGCGGAGTCCGCGTCAGGTAGGCCCGCCGCTCCACCCTTCCACTCGTACGCTGCCGTCGGGCGGGTGAGGTCATCACCCGTCACCTCCGTCACCTCCGTCATCTCGTGTCCTCGGGGGCTTTCCGGGTTCTTCTCCGTGACCGGCGGACCGGCCCGCAGGACCGTAGAGGTCATCGGGCAGGGTCTTCGCGCGCGACTCCCGGACGGCCTCGCGCAGGGCCTTGCGGAAGCGGCCGGGGCCCCACGACCGTCCGTCGACGGTCCGCTCGAGTGCGTCGCGCCGGGTCGGGCCGTGCTCTGCGAGGGCGCGGGAGACCTGCTCGATCTCGTGGTCGAGGGACCGCTCGGCCATGGCCGAGGTCCGGCTCGCTGTGCCGGCCGTGCCGGCCATGCCCGGTGAGTAGAGCGAACTGCCCGTTCCCGGACGGTACCGGCGTAGCCCGGTGCGCTCGCGTTCCCGGCGGCGGGCCGTGCGGTCGGCGATCCGCCGCTCCCGCTCGCGGGCCGCCTGCCGGACGCCCTCGGGACGGGCGCGTTCGCGCACGGCCTCCGGAGAGGGCTCGTTGCGCCAGTCCGTCTCGGCCTCCCCGGCGGTGAGCGGTCTGGCGATGTTCTCCAGGGACTGCTGCTCGGCCCGGACAC
The DNA here is from genome assembly GCF_023544705.1 of Streptomyces sp. MCA2. NCBI lineage: Bacteria > Bacillati > Actinomycetota > Actinomycetes > Kitasatosporales > Streptomycetaceae > Streptomyces > Streptomyces sp. MCA2. The sequence continues at coordinate 31,632 of NZ_JAMJFM010000037.1, read as the reverse complement.
CGAAGAACACCTCGGCCAGCCCGCCGACGGCCATGGCCGCGGCTCCGATGAGGAAGCCCAGGGCCACCAGCCCGGTGTGACCGCTGTGAATGAAGTTGCCGAACAGCAGCGGCCCGGTGATACCGCCGACAGCCGTACCGACCGCGAAGAACAGGGAGATGGACAGTGCGCGGGTCTCCATGGGGAAGACCTCACTGACCGTCAGGTAGGCCGAACTCGCTCCCGCGGAGGCCACGAAGAAGGTCACCGAGATCAGCGCGAAGAACGACCATGCCGTCAGCGAGCCGGTGATCAGCAGGACGGCGAGGGCAACGGCGACAGCCGCCGAGCCGAAGTAGGTGGCCGCGATCATCGGCTTCCGGCCGATGGTGTCGAACAGCCGGCCCAGGAAGAGCGGTCCGAGGAAGTTGGCGACCGCGAAGATGGCCAGGAAGTACGGGACAGAGCTCGACCCCACACCGAAGAACCCGCTCAGTACGGTGCCCAGGTCGAAGACAATCGCGTTGTACAGGAACGCCTGTCCGACGAACAGCGCCAGTCCGAGGATCGCGCGGCGTGGATACCGCTGCACGGCAACCCGGGCGATCTCCGTGAAGGGGATGACATCGCGCTGCCGGATGGTGATGGCCTCGCCCGGTTCCGGCAGCTCCTGGCCCGTCTCCGCCCGTACTTCGGCCTCGATCCGGTCGACGATGCGCTCGGCCTCCCCCTCCCGTCCGTGGATGAACAGCCATCGCGGGCTCTCCGGGACGTGACGGCGCACCAGCATGATGCCCAGCCCGAGCACGCCGCCGAGGCCGAACGCCAGCCGCCAGCCGAGGTTCGGCGCGAGCAGATGTGTGTCGAGCAGGACCAATGAGACCAGGCCCCCGAGCGCCGCTCCGACCCAGTAGCTGCCGTTGATGGACAGGTCCACCTGACCCCGGTTGCGCGCCGGAATCAGCTCGTCGATGGCCGAGTTGATCGCGGCGTACTCGCCGCCGATGCCCATGCCGGTGATGAACCGGGCGAGGAAGAGGTACCAGGCGTCCTGGGAGAACGCGGTGGCGACGGTGGCGAGGATGTAGATCCCCAGCGTCACCATGAACAGCTTCTTACGGCCGAAGCGGTCCGTGAGACGGCCGAACAGGAGCGCTCCGAAGCAGGCTCCCGCCACATAGATCGCGGCGGCCGTGCCGATGTCGGCGCTGGTGAGGGAGATGCCGCTGCCCGGCTCGGTCATACGGGCCGCCACTGCGCCGACGATCGTCACTTCGAGTCCGTCGAGAATCCAGACGGTCCCGAGGCCGATCACGATCCGCCAGTGAAAGCGGGACCACGGCAGCCGGTCGAGCCGGGCCGGGACGCGGGTGGTGACAGTAGCCAGTTCGGTGCTGGTGGTCATGGTGTTCCTCCCCGTACTCGCCATCAGCAGTTCAGTGGAGGAGCGGGCGGGCGGGCCGGAACGCCTGACTCCGCATAGGGTGGATCTCGATGTTGCGCTGCCGCATTCTCGGACATCGCTTCCGCTTCCTCAGCGAGGGCGACACGATGCGCTGGCACTGTGCGCGCGGATGCGGGGCGGGGGGCGCCAAACGATATCCGGCAGCCGAGGATGCCCGGCGTTATGCACGGGCCTTCGACCACGAGGACCAGGAGGACCTGGGCCGTCGGGCACCGCTCGTCGGGCTGTTCCCGCTGCGGCTGCTGCGTGCGCTGCGCGAGCACCGTGCGAAAAGAGCCGGTACGGGGCCCGGTGTCACGCCTCCGCCACGCTGACCGGCCGGGCCCGGCGCTCCCGTACCGGCGGGCGGCAAGACGCTTGCGGGCCCCACGGTGGTACGCAAGCGCGGCAAGCGGGTCGGCAGCCATGCCCTCACCTCGCGCTCTGATCGGCGCTTGCTTGCGGTCCGGGGTCCGCGTGGGACCTGCCTGGGGACCGCGTCGTACGGAGGTGACGGCCGGTGTCCAGTGTATTCCCGTTGGGCCGACAAGGAGAGCCGCGCCGGAGGGCGGCGGACAGCAGACGTACCCAAGGCCCCCGCTTGCCCGCGCCGCAGCCCACCTGCGCTCGGAGGGCGAACGGTGGGGAGGGCTTTCACCCCGCAGGCGGAGGTGCGAGGCCGGAGCGCTTGCGAGGGTGAAGGCAGCGTCACGCAAGGACGCTGTCTGCGATCGGGCCGGCCGGCGCAGTGACGGCCCGGCATCAGGACGCCGACACGGCGCTCGGGTGCGAGCGGCGGGCGGCCCGGTCGCTCGGGTGGCGGAGCAGGAGCGCGGCGCAGGGACGTGTGAGTGCCGTGCACCGGTCACGGCGGGCTTATCGGTCCGTGGCCTCGGCCACCGGCGCGGTGTAGCTACGGCCGGATCTCCCCCCAGGTGCCCGCCGTGATCTGCCAGGGCGTACGGTGCGGTCCGCGGCGCGGCGAGAGCGGCGAGATGTACCCAAAGCCCACCTGTGGTCCGCTGCCCGCAGCGAGCAGAACGAGGATGGCCTCCGTGGTGAAAGAACGTGATGGTGGGCCACTGGGGGCGCCGTTACGTGAGTGACGGGGTCACAGTTCCAACTGGAGTTTGAGCAGGCATACGACTACGTCGGTGCGGGCACTCAGCAGACCGGCCATGAGAATGCCCCGTTGGTTCTGGAGAATCCGGTAGCGGCCGTGCAGGGGTTCCACTTGGGGGATGAGTACGGCGACCTGCCTGCCGTTGCGGGCGACCTGCTCGACGTAGCCGATGACCGGATGCACCAGGGAGTGCTGAGGGCTGTCGATGATGTCGAGCCGTGGGCCGGGGTTCCATCGCGCCCAGTCGGCGCGCATGGCGTCTGCTTTCGTCCGGTCGTCGAAGACGGCGACCACGACGACCTCATCGCCCAGTGAGGACGCGGCGTTGAGGGCGGCGGCGGCGACCATGTCGACCCTGCCCAGGGGGACGATGACCAGACTGTGGGTTCGTGTGGGGCGTGGCGGGGTGCCGTCCAATTCGAGTTGGTCGCGAACGCGCGTGTAATAGCGCTCGATCCGGGAGAACAGCAGCATCAGCAGCGGCACGGTGAGGACGACGATCCAGGCACCGGCGAGGAACTTGGTGGCGAGCAGGACGATTCCGGCGACGGCGGTCAGCACAGCCCCGACGCCGTTGATCAAGGCCCGGGGCAACCAGCCGTCGGGGCGTTGCATGCTCCAGTGCCGGACGAGGCCGATCTGGCTGATGGTGAAGCCGACGAAGACGCCGATGGCAAAGAGCGGGATCAGGCGCTGGGTGTCGGCGCTGACGACGACCAGCATGACGCCGGCCAGCACCGCCAGGGCCACGACGCCCCAGCGGTGGACGGGCCGCTCCGAGCGGAGGGCGAACAGATGAGGGAGACGGTCGTCCTTGGCGAGGACGCTCATCAGGACCGGAAGGCCGCCGAAGCTGGTGTTCGCGGCGATGCCCAGTACGAGAGTGACGATGAGGCTGATGGCGTAGTAGGCCCATCCGGTCCCGAAGGCGCCGGCGGTCAGCTGGGCCAGCAGCGTCACACCGCCGCGTGGCGACACGTGATGGCGGCGGATCAGCAACGACAGCCCGATGAGCATGGCGCCCAGCAGCAACCCCAGCATCAGCTCGGTGTGTTGCGCCCGCTTGACGCGTGGTTGGCGGAACATCGGAACGGCGTTGGCGATGGCCTCCACCCCGGTCAGCGCCGAGCATCCCGCGGAGAACGCCTTGAGTACCAGGAGCACGCCCAGCGCCTCGACGGCGGGGAAGGACTGGGACGTTCCGACCGTGGCTGCGGGATGGGCCCGAAACAGTCCCACGACGATGACACCGATCACGCTGACGATGAACAGCACCGTGGGCAGCATCAGCACCCGCGCGCTGTCCGCGATGCCGCGCAGATTGACGACGGTGAGGACGAACAGCGCGATCAGGCATACGGCCAGAAGGTGATCGGAAAGGACGGGAAACGCCGATGCGAGGCTCGCGGCGCCGGCGGCGAGACTGACGGCGACGGTGAGGACGTAGTCGATGATGAGGCTGGCCGCGGCGATCAGACTGACCGGCCTGCCCAAATCTTTCTTCGCCACCGCGTAGGCTCCACCGCCGTCCGGGTGCACGGCGATCACCTGGCGGTAGGAGACGACCAGGACGGCCAGCAGCCCGGCGATGACCAGGGTGATCGGCAGCATCGCCGTGAGCGCGCCCGAACCGGCGGCCACCAGCACGACGACGATGGCCTCCGGGCCGTACGCGACCGAGCTGAGGGCATCCAGTGATAGGGCGGCCAGCCCCTGGATCACGGTCAGGTGGGATTTTCCGCCCTCGCCGTGCCGCCGTGGGACCTTCGGGTGAGGTTTCTTGGGCGCAAGCCCGAGCGTCACGTGAAACTCACTCGCTCATTTGGCGGGTACACCCACCCATGCCGGGCCGTGGCACAACGGCAATGCTCATGAGGTCTCCATTTCGGTGAGAGGTAACCGCCTGATCCAGCTTCGGAGAGTCTCCGGGGACCTGCACGCCCACCGCGCTGGACGGGTGCGACGTGGAGGACGCACCAGGCACAGGTTCCGGACACCGCGCAGCCGCCAGCCGATGTGCGCGAGCACAGGAATCCGGACTGGGGGCGCGCGGAGGGGGCGCTGCACGCGTGGGAGGTCGCCGCCGCCGGGGACCGGAGCCCGGTGGTGCGGCGCGGGGCGGAGCTTCAGAAGCAAGCCTTGGAGCACCTGGCGACGGCCGTGAGCCGCACACCCCTGGAACGGGACGTCGGCTCTGCTCGCGAGGAGCAGCGGGTGCGGGCGGCCGTCGAGGCGGAAGGTGACGGATCAGGACCCGCGCACCGGGGTGGATGACGGCGTCGGCGACGGGGAGCGCCCCGCCTCCTGGAGCGGGAAGTAGTCTCCCGGCCGCGTCGAGCGCCGCCACACGTACGCCGCTGTCGCCATCACGAGGATCAGCCCCGCCAGGATCAGCAGTTCGATCCCCTCGACGTTCCACCGGAAGGACTTCTCCGCCTCGGCCGTCACGATGAGCACCTTGCGGATGCCGGCAATCAGGCCGACGACGAGGAACGGCTCCGCGTCAAGGGTCTGGTTCCTGATGGTGAGGCGGACGGTGTGGAGCAGCTCGGCCACGATGAACAGCACAAGGCCGTTGTCCAGGGCGGAGAGAACGACCGTGTCCTCGTGGTAGGGCCCTTGGATCGACCTGATGATGTCGTGGACGACCCCGACGGTCAGGAGCCCCGCGAGCAGTACGAGGAGCGTCGCGACGACGAGGTGGATGGCGTCCTCGATGAATTGCAGGAGGCCCTGTACCCGGCCGCCCTCGATCTTCGGGAGAATGGGTCTCACAGTCAGCATGCTAGGGGTGCGGCGGCCCGCAGGCGCGGCGTGCTGCCGAACGGGTGAACGGGCGGACCTCCCTATGGTGGCAGCCTGGGGGAAGGGACGAGGTGCGACATCACCGAGGCCCACACGCTCATTCGACGGGGCTCTGTGGGGCCTTGGTGCCGTCCTTGCAGTCCTTCGTGAAGTGCAAGGAATCCGGCAGTCACCCGTTGGGGGCCACCGTGACATATCTGGGAGTCAACGACGCGCCGGAGCACGTCCGATCCTGAGGGATTGCTGGTCTTCGGCTCTATCAGGTGCGGACTGTTGGTGGTCTGGGGGTGGTGTGCGCGTTGCCAGGCGTGTGTCCACACGCGGATGCTTCGGGCAGAAACTCCGCAGGCTTGGAGAAAGGACGTCAAGGGCTGAGGCTCCCGCGAGGGAGTCAGGGCTGGGCGGGTGAGGTCGTGGTCGTCAAGGGCGAGGCGCCCGCAGTCGCAGAAGCCCATGCGCTGCACCAGGGCGGCGGACTCCTCCTGGGGGAGGAAGTCGCCGATCGCGTCGACGGCGACGAACCCGAAGTCGATGGCGACCTGGTAATGGTCAACGATACTTGACCATTGACACGGAGAATGAGACCCACTCGGACAGTGAGATCGGGAGCCACTGTTTGGGCATCGAAGTTGAGAGCCACCTTTCCCGACCGGGTGCGACATGCCGCTTTTGGCGTAATGGGCTCGTTAGGCTGGCCGGCCGCGTCACTCTGTGCGGGTTGATCACGGTCGGTCAGGAACCCGTGTGTACAGATCGCGTAAGTGGGTCTTCGAACGGATCTGCAAGGAGAGCCGGTCGGCACCAAGCCCCCGAGGGCCAAGGCCATGCCGCCTGGTGAGCGGCCCCTTGGAGGGGTCGCCCCGTAGGCGAAACCGCCTCTGCTGTGGTGAATGGGAGCGGCTGTGGCGGACGGTGGGCGGCGGCCTGACAAGGCCATGGTGGACCGGTCGGAAGGGTTTGGCGAGCGGCTGCTCGGGGTGCTGCTGGACCGGGCGCACGAGATGCCGCCGCAGCTCATCGCCCCGCTGATCGCGGAAGAGGTGGCCAGAGTCGGTGGCCACGATGTCACGATCCTCCTGCAGGACTACGGCCAGCGGGTGCTGGTGCCGCTGTCGGGTAGGCGGCTGACCATCGGCGAGCCCGAGCCGATCGGTGACTCCCACGCCGGCACGGCTTTCCTGCACGCGACCCCTGTGGAAGTACCGCAGGCCGACGGCGTCCGGATGTACCTGCCGTTGCTGGACGGCAGCGACCAGGTGGGAGTGATGGCCCTCACCCTGGACACCGCCGATGACGATGACCGGCGGCTGCTACGCAGACTCGCCGGCCTGGTCGCCGACATGCTGGTCACCAAACACAGCTACACCGACCAGTTCTTCCTCGCCCGGCGCCGCCAACCGATGAGCGTGGCCGCGGAAATCCAGTGGTCCCTGCTGCCGCCAGTGGCCATGTCCACCCCGCAGGTCGCGGTGGCCGGAATCCTCGAACCCGCCTACAACGTCGCCGGAGACAGCTTCGACTACGCCCTCAACGACGACATCCTGCACGTGGCTACCATCGACGCGATGGGCCACGGCCTGGACGCCGCCACCATGGCGACCGTCGCCATCGGCGCTTACCGTCACGCCAGACGCGCTGACATCGGCCTGTCCGAGATGTACGCCTTCATGGACCGGGCCATCTCCGACCAGTTCGGACCCGACCACTTCGTCACCGCGCAGATGATGCGCCTGAACGTTGCAACCGGCCACCTGCAACGGGTCAATGCGGGCCACCCGGCACCGCTGCTGATCCGCGACCACCAGGTCGTCCGGCAACTGGAGAGTGCGACCACCTTGCCAGTCGGCTTCGGCGGTGAGCAGCCCCGGATCAGCGAGCAGACCCTGAAGCGCGGCGACCGGGTGCTGTGCTTCACCGACGGCCTGATCGAGGAGCACGAAGCCGGCGGGGAGCAGTTCGGCGTGGAGCAACTCATCGACTGGGTCAACAGTATCGAGCGCGCCGAGAAGGGAGTGCGGGCGGTGGTGCGCTCTCTCTCCCACGCCTTGATGGAGGAACGGGGCGGCACAACCAGCGACGACGCAACCCTCTTCCTCATCGAGTGGCGCGGGGGCGCAGCCGACCACCTCGCCACCCTGGACTGAGCCGAAGCCCAAGACACTTCGCCCCGCCGCAGCCGAGCGCCGCACCACAATGGAACGAGTCCACGGCACGTACCTCCCGCTTCCCAGTCACGGCGGTCTTCTCACCACGGACCCGCCATTGGCACTCCCTGACCGAGGCCACACGTGACGCCGGGCCCCTCGGGCGATCACCGTGACCGTCAGGGTTTCGTCCGTAGACGGGCGCACCGGGTGGGGGACGACTGCGAAGGTGTGGGGGGCGCGCCCGTCGGCGGTGTGCCCGCCGAGGACGCCGCGGAGGTCGGTCCGTCACCTTCCTTGGCGCCGCCGTCGGAGCAGGCACCGCTCAAGAGGATTGCGGCCACTGCTACGCCGACGCGCGCCGCTCTGCGTGGTGAACGCCATGCTCCGCCTCCGGGCGTCGTTCCTGGGGTGCTACCCCCTGTCACAGTGCTCACCCTTCACCCTCCGGGGCAGTGCCAAGGCACGCCGAAGTGACGCTGCGCATCTGATCGACTACGTTCAGCGTTGTGGACGTTGTGGCGCGCAGCGGTGGAGCGAGTGCACGCCCGGCGTGGGCGGCTCTCCTGCTCGGGCTGATACTGCTGGTCGGCGTCCATCTGGTGGGCGCCCTGCACGGCCCGGGATTCGCCGGGCCGCACACCGCGCACTCGGCGGCTGTCTGCGGGGAGCAGGCTGTCGCGACTGCCGCGTCCGAAGAACATGAGCATGCCCACGGTCAAGGGGACGACCACAACGAGGATGCTCATAGCGCCGGAAGCCATCACGGCCATGGACACGGCCACGATGACGGCGTGGCTCACGCGGTGGACCGCCTTCGCCCGCTCACCGGCCACCCCGTCACCAGCCCCGACAGTGCCGTAGCGCTGCCCGTCGATCCCGTCGTCGTGGCAGCCGTCCCGGCAGTTCACTCCGACCGTTCGCGGGGTTCTCCTTCCCCTGCGGACGGTCGGTCCTCCCTGGCTCTGCATTGCGTCTGGCGGCAGTAAGCCGCGCCCGCATGCCCGTCTCCACCTCGGAGGCGGGCGTGTTCGCGCGCCCTTGATCCGTCGGACCGCGCCCCTGGAGAGGGGCGCGAAGGAGTCATGCCCTGATGAAGATCTCGCTGCTCGAACCTGCCCTCGGGAAATCGCCCGGCCGTGCCTCGCTCGTCGCGCGCCATCCCGCCCAACTCGTCGGCAATACGCCGGTACTGCGGGTCGAGGAACCCTTCGCCCCGCCCGGCCGGGGCTTCTTCGCCAAGCTCGAAGGCGCCAATCCCGGAGGTATCAAGGACCGCCCTGCGCTGCACATGGTCCGCGAGGCCCGGCGCCGCGGCGAACTGGCCCTCGGCGCGCCGATCGTCGAGTCCTCCAGCGGCACCCTCGGCCTGGGACTCGCGCTGGCCGGGCTGACCTACGGCCACCCCGTCACCATCGTCTCCGACCCGGGTATGGAGGCGGCCATGCTGCGGCTGCTCACCAGCCTGGGCGCCCACATCGACCAGGTTGCCGCCCCGCACCCCGAGGGCGGCTGGCAGACGGCCCGCCGCGACCGGGTCGCCGAACTGCTGGCACAGGCCCCTGGCGCGTACTGCCCGGACCAGTACCACAACCCCGACAACGTCGCCGCCTACCGGCCGCTGGCCACCGAACTGATCGCCCAGCTCGGCCACATCGACGTCCTGGTCGCCGCGGTCGGCACCGGCGGGCACTCCGCGGGCACCGCGGCGGTGCTGCGCGAGACGTTCCCTGGCCTGGCCCTCATCGGGGTGGACGCGGTCGGCTCGACGATCTTCGGGCAGCCCGCCCGGCCCCGGCTGATGCGCGGCCTCGGCTCCAGCATTCATCCCTCCAACGTCGACTACACCGCGTTCGACGAGGTCCACTGGGTGGCACCGGCCGAGGCGGTGTGGGCCTGCCGCCAACTGGCCCGCCGCCACCACACGTCCGGCGGCTGGAGCGTCGGCGCCGTCGCCCTCGTGGCCGGCTGGGCCGCGCGCACGATGCCCGCCGGCACCCGCATCGCCGCGGTCTTCCCCGACGGACCGCACCGCTACCTGGAGACCGTCTACCACGACGCCTGGTGCCGCGGACATCATCTGCTGGACCACACCCCGCCCATCGAACCGGACGAGATCGCCGATCAGGACGAGTGCGAGGTCGACCGGTGGACCCGCTGCACCCGGGTACGCGACCCACTCGACCGTGACCGCGGCGTGGCCACCGACAGCCGCACCGAGGCGGGTGCGCGATGAAGGCTCTGCTGGCCCAGGTGGCCTCCTTCACCCCCGGCGCCCGGCTGTTGATGGCCAACCAGTTCGCCATCAACCTCGGCTTCTACATGCTCATGCCCTACCTGGCCGACCACCTCGCCCATGGGCTGGGCCTGGCGGCCTGGGCGGTCGGCCTGGTCCTGGGCGTACGCAACCTCTCCCAGCAGGGCATGTTCCTCGTCGGCGGGACACTCGCCGACCGCTTCGGGTGCAAATCGATGATCCTGGCCGGCTGCGCCCTGCGCACCGTCGCCTTCGTGCTGCTCGGACTGGGGGACACCCTCCCCGCCCTGATCGTGGCCTCGGCCCTGACGGGACTGGCGGGGGCGCTGTTCAACCCGGCGGTCCGCGCCTACCTCGCCGCCGAGGCGGGAGAGGAGCGGCGGGTGGAGGCGTTCGCCGTCTTCAACGTCTTCTACCAGGCAGGCATCTTCGTCGGGCCGCTGGCCGGACTGGCCCTGCTGGCCTGGGACTTCCGGCTGGTCTGCGCGGTGTCCGCGGTCATCTTCGGGCTGCTTGCCCTGTTGCAGGCCCAAGCCTTGCCCGCGCGCCCGCCCGCCGAGCGCGGTACGGAACCGGCGTGGCGGGCGGTGGCCAAGGACTGGCGCGCCATCGCCGCCAACCGGCCCTTCCTGCTGTTCGCCGTCGCCATGACCGGGTCGTACATTCTGGCCTTCCAGGTCTACCTGGCACTGCCCATGCGGGCCAGGGAACTGTTCGGCGACCGGACCGGGTTGGTGACCAGTGTGGTGTTCGCGGTCTCGGCGCTCGCCGGGGTCACCGGCCAGCTCAAGTTGACGCGATGGGCCAAGCAGAACCTCTCCGGGCCGCGCGCCATCGTCTGGGGACTGGCGCTGATGGGTGGCGCTTTCCTGCCGCTGTTGCCGGGACCGTACGGCGGAAGCCTCGGCAAGGCGTCCGGCGTCGTGGCGCTCACGGCATGTGCGGCGCTGCTGGCCTGGGGCGGCGCGCTGCTCTACCCCTTCGAAATGGACACCATCGTCCGGCTCTCGGGCGAGCAGCGGGTAGCCACGTACTACGGCGCCTACAACACCGTCTCAGGCGTGGCGATCTCCCTCGGCAACCTCGTCGTGGGCGCACTCTTCGATGCCGGGGTGGCCTGGCTGCCGTGGAGCACGCTGGCAGCCACGGGACTGCTGTGCGCGGCTGCCATGGCGGGCCTGCACCGCGGAGGGCACCTCACCCCACGGCCCGCCGTGGCGGCGACCATGGGGTGAGGAACCCAGCAGCGGCCCGCTGCTACGAGGCCCGGCGGCGGACGACGTAGACGCTCACCCCGGCCAGGACGACGGCGGCGGCACCGATGCCGATCCAGGCACCGGTCGGCAGCCCGCCCTCGTCGTCCTTCTTCGCCGACTCGTCAGCGGACGCCGGCTTCGACGGTTCGGGGGACGGTGCAGCCTTCTCGGGCGAGGAGGCGGATCCTTCGGGCTTCGCCCCCGGGGCTGCTGCCTTGAGCTTGAGCATCGGGGCGGGGTTCTCGCCGCCCTCGCCGATCTCGATCCACCGGTCGACGCGCTTGTCGCTGTAGGTCTGCAACGTCTTGAACGCCAGCTCCTTGGCATCGGGGAGCTGGCGCACGGTGACGGCGTACTCGGCGTTCTCGCCGACGGGCAGGGCCGGGCCCTTGACGGCGTATCCGTCGGAGCCGGCCGTCAGCTTCCAACCCTTGGGGCCGTCGGTGAGCTTCACGTCTGCGGGGGCGATGCCCTCGGGCAGCACCACCTTCAGTTCGGTGATGCCGGCCTTGTCCGACTCCGACTCGGCTTCGAAGTCGAGCCGCACGTTCTTGGCGAGCGCCTGGGCGCCCTCCGACTCGACCTCGACATGGGCGAAGGCCGGACCGGCGGCGAGAACGACGGCGGCGGCCGCCACGGACGTGGCAAGGCCGGTGCGGCGCAGGGCGCGCGGCAGCGCGGTAATACGGGACATGGGTGTCTCCGGAAAGGGGGATCAACGGTGCCCCGGCGACCTACGGCCGTGCCGGGACCGGGTCAGGTGTTGAGAACCGAACCCTGCGCCGGAGGACCTCGCCGCACCACTGCGTAGGCCAGGACCGCTCCGCCCGGCGGCGGGTGATCCCGTACGGGATACCTCGCAAAGTGCTGCGGCAATGCCGCCAGGCGCCGGTCATGCAGCAGCGCGCAGGCCGTGGCGATCCGTACGCGGACCGGTTGCAGCGCCACCACGACACCCCGCGCGAGCGACCAGCAGACCGCGTCCGCCCGGTGCATCAGCACGGCGACCAGCACGGCCGCGGCGGCGTGCGCGAGGGGCATCGCCCATGCGTGGTGATGCAGCCGCTCGTGCCAGGCGCCGTCCGCGTCGGCCATGACGGTGTGGTGGTGGCCCATGCCGCTCATCGGACTCATCGGGGCCGTGCCTGCGCTCAGATATGCGTGCAGCGCGCCCTGGCACACGGAGTGCGCTGCGATGACCCGCCCAAGGGACCGCGGGCGCCGGGTTCCGGCCAGCCCCAGCGCGAACAGGAGGACGGCCGCCACAGCGCTCTTACGCCACGTCACCGGCCCTTCGTCGACCAGGTGATGCGCCCAGATCCCGAGCACGGAGCTGACCACGGCGAACACCGCTGCGCGCAGAACGGGCAGCGGTGCCGGCAGGCTCGTGGTCGTACGGCGCGGGCTCATGGTCCGGCACATCATGCGGTACCCGGCCATCGCAGGAAAGCCTGGCCCGATCAAGTGCGCGCTTCGTGACAGTTTCCGTGGGGCGGGGGTGACGGGCGAGACGCGGGCCCAGGTGCGGGAGCTGATGGTCGCCCCGAAGCGCGGGCGGCAAGGGAGTGGGGATGCCGCGTAAGCACACCGGCACCGACGATTCACAAGTGCGCTTCCGCCACCTGCTTGGTGGGCTCCCCGGCCGCGGGCGACGACGTCCAGGCCCGCGGCCGCGAGGTGTTCCGGCCTGACTGACGCTCTCGTGGGCCTGCCCCGGTGCCTGACCTGGGCGGCATGCGGCGGTTGTCGCGTTGGCGCCGCGCTCGGCCAACAGGGGGACCAGGCCGAAGACGATGGCATACATGGCGAAGCCGGAGAGCGTGAAGGCAGCAGCCAGGAGGAGGAAGGGCCGGCTGCGGGCGATCGGGGTGCAGTCGCTCGTATGCGGCACGTACCCAGCGGCCGGACTACTCGGGCGGCACTGTCGAGCCGCTCCTCATCCGGTCGGGAAGATCCAGGGGCACCCCTGCCTGAGGTTCAGTCGCGGAGAGAACTCCGAGCGGTTCATGGACTCCCGATGCCGGAGAATCCGGCCGACGCGCCAACGCAGCGATGGCCTGAGCCGACGGCCGTTTAGATGAGCACTGGCGTCCTGTACGAACGTGTTGGCGCTTTCGGCCAGCTCATTAGCAGCATCTTCCACTTCGGCGAGGATCTTCCATCGATCTTTACCCAGAGCCGCATCGGCCCGCGCCCGTAGCTCCGGCTCCATCGTCATCACGTCCCAATACAGGGCGAGAAACCGATACAGGGCCTCGGCAGACACGCACAGGGCACGGTGGGCACGCCGTCCTCGCTGCGGATGCGCGCCGCGGCAGCGCCGGCACTTGAGTCGCGCACGTAGTCCTTCACAGCGTTGACGAATTTGGCGTAGGTCACGCATTGCTGTTGACGGCGAACGGCGTCCACCGAGCCAGTCTTTTGGGCGCGACCCGCGGCGTACGCGGCACCGGCCGCAAGGGCGGCGGTGGGGGTGGTAACGAGCGCGGCTAATACGGCAGGGTCCATGCGGCGATCCTGCCGTAGGTGTCCGCCAACTCGCCCTGAAGCGGGTCGGGAAGATATAGCCCGTCTGTGCGCGAGGGTGGCCGCGAGAGTTTGGGCGCGTTCTTCGTCGTACACATGACGATGTGCGACCCGTTCCAGATGAAGGCGATCGGTCGTTGTGCGGGGTTCCGTCCTTGGCGACGTAGGCCAGGCGGGACACGCCACGGGCCGGCAGCTCCTGGCTGCTCGGGCGATCCGAGGACTGGGCCGCGCTGGTTCCGCAGCAGACGCAGCCACACGTGGGGCAGTTGCATCTCCGGGATCAGTACCGGCAAGCGGTTGTCTTCCGTCTCGGCGTGGACGGCGCGCAGGTGGTCCACGATCGGCCGGGTCAGCGAGCGTGTCCGGCTGCTCAACACGGTCAGCGGGACATCCGGATGCCGTGCGTTCCACACGTTGCGTACCTCGTCGGGAGTCTTCGCGTCCTGGTCGTCGGGGTGTACGGGCACGCAGGCATTCGGACTGACTCGTCTACCGCCCACAACATCCCGTCCGCCCTGCCGCCGCCGACCCGGACACGTCGAGCCGTCGGCACGGCCGGGACGGCATGCGTGAGCCATGTCACTTGTCGGGGGTGCATAGCGGGGCAGGAGCCAGTGCCTTTATTGAGGGTGTAGGGGCGTGTTGAGGTGAGGGGGTGACGTTGATGGGGCAGTTGCGGGCCGATGAGTTCGACCGGTTCGTGGCGGCTCGGTGGGCAGCGTTGCTTCACCTGGCGCGGTTGTTCACCGGTGGAGACCGACACCGGGCCGAGGATCTGCTGCAGGAAGCGCTTGTCAAACTGTGGTTTGCCTGGCCGAAGGTGGCCAAGGAGGCGCCCGAGGCCTATGTGCGCAGGGTCTTGGCCCGTGCTGCGGCCCGCTCGGCACGGCGTCGCTGGTGGGGTGAGCACCCTGTGGACCAGCTGCCTGACCCGCCCGAGGTGGCAGATGCGACCGCTGCCGTGGACGAGCAGACCCGGTTGGAGACCGTGTTGGCGTTGCTGCCGGCGCGGCAGCGGGCTGCGGTGGTGCTGCGCTACTACCAGGACCTGCCCGAGCGGGATGTCGCGGAGGTACTGGGCTGTCCGGTGGGTACCGCCCGTTCACTGACGGCACGCGGCGTTGCACGACTGCGTCAGCTTCTGGCTGAGGCAGAGCCGGTGGAGTGAAGAGGGAGCTATGGATCACTTCGAGCAGGAGCTGGCGCGGATGATGCGCGACGGCCAGGAGGACACGCTCTATGAGGACCGGCACCGCGACCGACTGCACGCCGGCGTTCGCGCACGCCGGCGGGCTCGAGCGGCCTGGACGGCCACCGGATCAGTGCTGACCGTTGCCGGGCTCGGAGTCGGACTGATGGTCCTGCCGAGCTCCTTCGCTCAGGACGGCCCCACAGGCCCTCAGCACCGTCCCGGCACCCCCGCCGAGTCGGTCCCGATGCCGTCGAGACCCCGCCCCGTGCCCAGTGCCACGAAGGCGCCGATGCCGACCTGCACATCAACCACCCGGTCGTTTCCGATGCCGACCTGCGCCTCAACTACCGGCCCGGTGCCGATGCCGACCCGCACCCCGACTACCGGCCTGGCGCCGATGCCGTACCGTCCCTCACCCGCCGAGCCGGTTCCGACGCCGACACCAACCCCGAACGCCAGGTAGCCCCTTGGCCGCGGTCAAGCGGTCCCGATGGGTGTGTGCGGAAACCCAGTGTCCATAAACCTGGGCGAGAGCGAGACGGCGACTTCGTTTGCGCGCGCACCGCACCCTGGGCAACCAAGTCGGCCACGGGGGTCCTGCCTCGGAACCCGCCGTGCGGGCGAGCTCCGCGCAGTACAGCCGCTACGTATTCGTCGATCCTCAAGACCGTCGCCTCCCTGCCCTAAGAGTGGCGGGAGGCGCAGGAGGCACCGTGCTCACCGCGTTCGCCCGAGCGTTCAAGACGCCCGATCTGCGCAAGAAGCTGCTGTTCACGTTGGGCATCATCGTGCTCTACCAGGTCGGAGCGCACATCCCGGTCCCTGGGGTGAAGTACGCGAACGTCGAGTTCTGCATGGAGCGGACCCACGCCAACAGCGGGTTGTTCGGCCTGGTGAACATGTTCAGCGGTGGTGCGCTGCTCCAGGTCACGATCTTCGCGCTGGGGATCATGCCGTACATCACGGCGAGCATCATCCTCCAGCTGCTGACCGTGGTGATCCCGCGGTTGGAGGCGCTCAAGAAGGAAGGGCAATCCGGCCAGGCGAAGATCACCCAGTACACCCGCTATCTGACCGTGGCGCTCGCCGCCCTGGAGGGCACCGCCCTGGTGACCGCCGCCCGCGCCGGTTCGCTCTTCCCGGGCTGCACGCGCCAGATTGTGCCCAACGGCTCGGTCTTCACCACCATCACGATGGTCATCACGATGACCGCCGGTACGGCCCTGGTCATGTGGCTCGGCGAGATGGTGACCGACCGCGGTATCGGCAACGGCATGTCGATCCTGATGTTCATCTCGATCGCCGCCCGCTTCCCGGGCGCGCTGTGGCAGGTCAAGCTCCAGGGCAAGCTCGCCGGCGGCTGGATCGAGTTCTTCGCGGTGATCCTGGTGGGCCTGGCGATGGTCGCCCTGGTGGTCTTCGTCGAGCAGGCTCAGCGGCGCATCCCGGTACAGTACGCGAAGCGGATGATCGGCCGCCGGTCCTACGGCGGTACGTCCACGTACATCCCGCTCAAGGTGAACCAGGCGGGTGTGATTCCCGTCATCTTCGCGTCATCGCTGCTCTCCATCCCGGCGCTCATCGCACAGTTCAGCGGGTCGAAGGCGGCATGGGCGACCTGGATCGCCACCACCTTCACCAAGGGAGACCACCCCGTTTACCTCGCCGCGTACGTCTTGTTGATCGTGTTCTTCGCTTTCTTCTACGTGGCCATCAGCTTCAACCCCGAAGAAGTCGCCGACAACATGAAGAAGCACGGTGGCTTCGTCCCGGGCATTCGGGCCGGTCGCCCGACGGCCGAGTACCTCAGCTACGTGCTCAACCGGATCACGTGGCCGGGCTCGCTGTACCTGGGGCTGATCGCGCTCGTACCAACAATGGAGTTGGTGCTGTTCAACGCGAACCAGAACTTCCCCTTCGGCGGGACGAGCATCCTCATCATCGTGAGCGTGGGCCTGGAGACCGTGAAGCAGATCGAGAGCCAGCTTCAGCAGCGCAACTACGAAGGGTTCCTCCGCTGATGCGAATCGTCCTCGTCGGACCCCCGGGGGCCGGCAAGGGTACCCGGGCCGCGTACCTCGCCAAGAACCTCGCGCGATCCCAGAGGCTCATCCCCGCCCTGAAGAAGGTGCGCATCCGCCTGCCCGTCGGCCGTCCGCACACCCGGCCCGCTGCTGTGGCCGGAGCAATCCGCATCCAGCCGACAGTGGTGTGCGCGGGAGGCAGACCGACCTCGGCCCGCATCAACGCAGCGCTGCTCGGGCGCCGCTGCCAGTCTCGATGCTCTGTCGCGGCTCCTACATGAGGCAGTGACCACAAGATGACCGTATGCGCGGAGAACAACAGTGGCCAGATGGAGTGCGGTCGGTATCACTGAACGACTGCCAGGCAGAATGGTGTTTCGGGGCGTCGGCTGGTGTCAGCGTCCCGAAACGCTCGGTACGTCGCGGCGATAGGATCAGTTCCGTGCCTGACTGGGCGACAGAAACTCAGAGGTGACGTGGGCGGCGGACCGGCCCACCCGGCGGGTGCGGTCGGTGACTGACGGGGCCCGGTTTCGCTGGCCGGCCCCGACGCCGATCTGGCCACTCCCGTCGAGGAGGTGGGCCTGCTTGGGCGACCAGGTGAGGGCAGCTTGGTGGCAGAGCCCCGGTTCCTGGCCCTCGCTTGCAGCCCGGCACCTTCTTTGCCGCGCCTTGGCCCGTCGTGGCGGCGGGAACGCCTGAGGGCTGTCCCGTAATCCCTGGCGGGCGCACGACGACAGCTACGGCACTCCCCCAGCTAACGCTGGGAGGTGCCCCCACGCCGCGTTGTCGGAACATCCGGATACGCCCAGTATCCGGACGTCCCTCCGCCTTGCGATGCAGCTCGGCATCCGTACAGCAATGGAAGAGCCGAGGCGGAGTGAGCGCAGCGAACGCAGTGCATCTGACGCCGTGCGCTGATCCACCAGGGATTACGGGACAGCCCTTAGCCGCCGCGACGGGTGGTACGAGGGGGCATGGTCACCGTTGCCACGTGGCCGTTCCTGAAGACCTGGCACTACCAAGGGTGCCCAGCAGGTGATGGCGCTCGCCTACGTGGCCAACCGGTCCTACCTCCGCCATCGCTCCCTGCGCCTGAACTAGCCGCCCCTCGAACCCGGTTCGCCCCGCCGCCGCAACGGCCGGGGCGGCGGCAGCTGCCGCAGAGCCAGCTGCCGCAGCCGCGCTTCCACCCCACCCAACCCGCGCCCGTACGGCGCCGCGGCGGTACGCCTCTCCCGCGCAGTCCTGCGCAAGGCACAGGCGATGGCCCACAGATCCCAGCACCCGGTGCCGGTCCTCCCGGTGGAAGTCCTGCAACTCTGCGTCACCCTGCGCCGCGACCTCGCTGACGCCACCGCCGTCGCCGTGCGCCAGTCCCTCGCCGGCGCCGCCACCTGGAAACAGATCGTGAAGGTCATGGACCTGGCGGAGAGCACCCTCAAGACCCACTACTCGCTGCTGGCGAGGTAGAGGGCGAAGCCCCAGGTGCTGATGGGTTCGGCGCCCACTTTCGTCGAGGTCTTGGAACCCGCTTGCTCACGGCGATAGGTGGTCGCGGGCGGAGCGGTATCAGCTTTCAGGCCGCGCCTGCTCCGGTGGAACGGTCGCGGAGAGGGCGTGCAGATCGTCGAAGGCCTGGAGGAGATGTGCGTCCAAGCTCTGTGAGGGGTCGTCGATCCAGGCTTGGGCGGCGTGATGGAAGGTGGCCCAGCCGGTTTGTGCGGCCAGGCCGGCCAGCCGGTCGGGGACATCGCGCTGACGTAGCGCCTCCGCTACGGCTTCGGTGAGGGCTGCGGCCTTGGCCAAGTCGCGTTCCCGGAGGGCGGGGGTCTTGGCGATGACCGCTAGCCGCGGCTCGGAGAACGGGCGGTTGTCCTCAAGGATTCGTCCAGCTTTCCGGAAGGCGCACAGCAGCATGTCGAGTGGCCGCAGGCCATCTGGGGCGTCGGCGACCTCCTGCGTCAGCGCGGCACGTAGGTCGGCTTCGCCGTCGAAGAGCACCTCGCGCTTGTCCGGGAAGTGCCGGAAGAACGTGCGCTCGTTGACGCCTGCCCGGGCGGCGATCTCAGCTGTGGTGGTCTGATCGAACCCACGGTCCCGGTACAGCTCCAGAGCCGCCTGCTGTAGGCGGCGGCGCGCTTCTCTTCCGCTTCGTGGCACCTCTCGAAGATACCGCATACGCCAGCGGCTGACACTGCTTGACGCCAGTGACTGGCGCTACGTAGAGTCAGTCACTGACACTACTTAGCGCCAGTGAC
This sequence comes from Streptomyces sp. MCA2, assembly GCF_023544705.1. Taxonomy (NCBI): domain Bacteria; kingdom Bacillati; phylum Actinomycetota; class Actinomycetes; order Kitasatosporales; family Streptomycetaceae; genus Streptomyces; species Streptomyces sp. MCA2. Next base: position 12,618 of record NZ_JAMJFM010000037.1, on the reverse strand, counting down.
TGTCGTTACGTGGGAGGCTTTCGTCGCTGGTGCAGCGTCCCCGATCTTTCGGTCCGAACGCCGTCGAGGCGATCAAGGTCTCCGCAGGCCCTGGCAGGACGGGCACGCGACACGTCGCTGCACTGCTGCCCTCGAAGGCAAGCCATTCCCGTCCCACCCGCACCGGACCCGTTCAACGGCCCCGGTGCGCACACCCACAGAGAGAGCGTTCCATGCATATCTTTGTCACTGGTGGTTCTGGCCAGACCGGCCCCGCCGTCGTCGCCGAACTCGTCGCGGCCGGCCACAACGTCACTGGTCTGGCGCGGTCGGATGCCGCCGCCGCCCGGCTGAAGTCGCTGGGCGCCACACCACACCGCGGCTCCCTGGACGAGCACGACAGCCTGCGCCGCGGCGCCGAAGTCGCCGACGGTGTCCTGCACATGGCCTACGGCGGGGACTTCTCCGACCTCGACGACATGATGAGGCGCGACCGGACCGCGATCGAGGCCCTCGGCCAGCCGTTGGAGCACTCGGGCAAGCCGCTCACCATCACCTCGGGCACGCTGGTCATGCCCGCCGGCCGGGAGAGCACCGAGAAGGACGAACCCGACACGGCCGGGATCGCCGCCTTCCGCATCGCAGGCGAGCGAGCCTGTCTGGACTTCGCCGCCCGGGGGGTACGCGCGAGCGTGGTCCGCCTCGCTCCTACCGTCCACGGCCCTGAAGACCACGGCTTCATCCCCATGCTCATCGCCACCGCACGAAAGACCGGCGTTTCGGCCTACGTCGGCGACGGCACCAACCGGTGGCCCGCAGTGCACCGGCTCGACGCCGCGGTCCTGTTCCGCCTGGCACTGGAGAAGGCTCCTGCGGGCAGTGTGCTGCACGGGGCGGCCGAAAGCGGCGTCACCATGAAGAGCATCGCGCAGACCATCGCCCGGGGCCTGGACCTGCCGACGGTCTCGCTGGCCCCCGAGCAGGCTGCCGGGCACTACGCAAGCCCCTTCATGGCCAGGGTCTACGGCTTCGACGCGCCCGTCTCCAGTGCTCACACACAGGATCTGCTCGGCTGGTCTCCCGCCCATCCGACACTGCTCGATGACCTGGAGCACGGCGACTACTTGGCCACGCCGGCCTCCTGACCTCCTCACCCCCATCCGAACTCCCGTCGTCGGTGTCCTGGGGCGTCCTGGTCGTGCAGAGGCCGCAGTCCCTGGACGGGGACCGACGGTCTGTCCGTCAGCCATTTCGCCTCTTTTGATGGTGCGTCAGTTGCATCAATTGCAGGGGTTGGCTCGTTTGGATGTCCCGACGCCTTGGTTGAAGTGGCGGGAGGGTCTTGGCTTCCGCTGGAGCCACACGCGCGTTATCCGCCTCACGGCCGCGACGGCTGGACAGGCCGACGTCTTATGCGGCATACGGATCGGGGAGAACACGTCAGCAGCGAAGACAAGCCGCTGTCGGACTGGCTGATGCGATTCCCGGGATGAAGGGAGAAGGCATGGAGGAGAGGCCGGTATCGGCGGCCGTGATCGTGCGCGGTGGCTGTGTGCTGCTGGTGCGCCGAGCGGTCGAGGAGGGGGATCTGCGCTGGCAGTTCCCGGCGGGCAAGCTCGAGGTCGGCGAGTTGCCGGAGCCGGCGGCCGTGCGGGAGACGCAGGAGGATACGGGCCTGGCCGTCGAGGTGGTCAAGGCGCTGGGCGGCCGGGTGCACCCGAAGACGGGTCGGCTGATGCACTATGTGGCCTGCTCCGTCATCTCCGGTGCGGCGCATGTCGCGGATGAAGAGGAGCTGGCCGAGGTGGTCTGGGTCGCGCACGCGGAGATCCCGGCCTACGTGCCCTATGGGCTGTTCGAGCCGGTGCAGGAGTACCTCGACGGCGAGCTGGCTGCGGCCGAGTAGATCGGCGCGGCACAAGGAAGCCCCGCCCCTTCATGGGGGCGGGGACCATCAACTCCCCGCCCCCATCCGGGGCATGGTTGCCAGCCAGCGACCAGACCCGCGCGCGGACTTCACAGCGTGCTCGTCGGACGGCCCGCAGTGCCTTGTCACCCGAGACGGCGAGGGCATCGATGAGGCGGGAGACGGTCAGATCGGAGGCCACCGGACCGGAGGCGACCGACTACCTCGGCACGGCCGTCACGGCGGTGTTCGATGTTCGACGACACCTGCGGAAACCTGATCACGATTGCTCGGCAGAAGCCACGGGCGCCGAACGGCGCGCGCCGGGCCGGCCGTCACGCTGCAAAGCACTGGCCACGGCCGCCGGTGCCGCCCGCTCGGCAGTTTCGTCCCGACGCGCGTGCTTCGACGCGCGCCATGTAGTCCTGAATAAGGGAGACGTACGCATCACGAAGGGGCTCCTCCTCCAGATATCCCATATGGGCTGCGCCGGGCTGCGTTACATGCTCGGAATCCGGTATTCTTTCGGCGATATCGGCGAGATGCGCGGGAACGCATTCGTCGAACTCGCCACCGAGAACGAGTGTGGGGACCTGGATCCGCTCAAGTGCTTCGAAAATGTCCCAGTCCTTGAGAGTGCCGGTCACGTGGTAGTCCGCATGCCCGATCATTGTCCGGAACGTTGTCACACTCATGCGTTCCGGGTCCAGGATCACGGAAGAGGTACGCAGCACGCACGCGCGCATGTACTCCTCTTGGGCCACCCAATAATCGGGATCGCCTGTCTCGCCTCTCAGCTCCCGGCCGTAGGTGCGGTCGAGTACGTTGCCCGGCAGTTTCGCCATCAGGTCGCGGACCTCCTGCTCGAACCGGGGCACGCTCGCCAGGCCATTGGCGCAGACCAGGCTGGTCCATTCCGGCGCCCGCTCCGCGGCGTACTGAAGGCCAAGCATCGCCCCCCAGGAGTGGCCGTAGACATGCGGGCGTTCCAGGCCGAGCCCCTCGGAAACCGCGCCCAGTTCGTCGAGGAAGCGGTCCACCGTCAGCAGCGAGATATCGTCGACCGGATCCGAACGCCCTACGCCGAGCTGGTCGTACCAGACGACCTCGCGCTCCTGGGCGAGTGGCGCGAAGGCGTCGAACAGCAGGTCACTCGGGTACCCCGGTCCGCCGTGGACGAGCAGCAACGGCGCACCACCGCTGCCCGTTCTGCGGTACCACACCTTGCCCCCCGGTACGGAAATCCTGCCTTCCGTCATGCCGGCCCCACCTCATATGCATACTCCTCCATCCGGTCGATGAGATAGCCATCGAACCGGAAGTACATCGCGGCGTGGACCTCGCTCCGCGACCCGTCCGGCATGGTCAGGCGAAGAACGTGCTGCTGAAGTACCTCGTTCGCGCTGTGCAATTGGCGTGTTATGTCGAACCGCAGCGAACCGACCATGTCGGCAAGGGGCTTGAGCTGTTCCAGTTTTTCGTCGATCGTCTGCTCTCCCTTGCCGTCGTTGTGCCATACGGTGGCCGTTTCCGTGCACATGGCCCGCACTTCGTCGAAGTCATACGATTCCAGGTGCCGCAGGCACCGAGTCGCCATCTCGCCGGTGTTCTTCCTCATGTCACATTCCTCTGAGGGGACTGGTTCGGTGACCCCAAACATAGGAAAGAAGGCCCGCAGAGATAAGTCTTGACTTGGTTCTGCGCTTCGGGCAGTCGGATAGCGAGCACGAAAGACCCGCAAGTCAGAGGGGTGGCGGCACGCCCGAGAGGACATCTTCGGGGGGAAAATCGATAGTTGATCCCGCGGGAAGCGCTGCGGAAGGGCGGCAGCCGCGTCGGCCGGTTGACGACCGCTGAGCACGTTGGAGCGCACCGCACCTCTCGTATGCCCGTCAGTTTCGCTTTCTGCGGCAGGTGGCGGGCAGGCCGAGGGCCCGAGAGCCGTCTCGGGTGAGCGCCGGGTTCCACTGCTCCGGACTGTGCTGGTGTCTCGTAGGGGTGGGAACAGTCCTGGTCAGCCAGGGTTTGGCAGGACGGCAAGCCGGCCGAGGGCAGCTGTGATGTCGTGGGCTTCGCGAGCCAGGACACGAAGTCGCGGGTGCCGCCGGGGGCAGCGCGGCCCCCAGCTGGCGCCGGCGCCACGCGGCGGGGCCCGGACGGGTGCGGCGAGGGTGAGCGGCACGGGGAACTCCACCCGCCAAGGGTGACCCGGCACCGGGAATTCATTGGGGAGGCGCAATGCTCAAGCGCGCACGTTGCGAATCGTCGAGGAAGCATGGGAAAGCGGGGGCGGCACGCTGCGGCTGATCGTCTTCATGGGAGCGGCCACCTGCGCCGCACTTACCCTCGGTGGTGGCGCCTGGCTCGGTGGGCCTGCTGTAGCGGTGCTGAGGCGCGACCGAGATTTTTTTGGAGTTCGGCGGTCCGAGGATGTCGAGAACGTGTCACCGGTTCCGTCCCAGGGACATCAGCGGCCACCACAGGCCGCACGAGGAAGAAGGAGAAACCATCATGGCGATTCAGCGGATGGACAACGTCGGCATCGTCGTCGAGGACATGGATGCCGCCATCGCGTTCTTCGTGGAACTCGGTATGGAGCTGGAGGGCAGGGCGGAGGTCGAGGGCCTCGTCGCCGACCAGTGCACCGGACTCGACGGCGTCCGCTGTGACATCGCGATGGTCCGGACCCCGGACGGTCACAGTCGGCTCGAGCTGGCTAAGTACCGCAGCCCCGCGGTGATCAGCGCCGGGCCGCGCAACCGGCCGCACAACATTCTGGGCACGCACCGCGTCATGTTCGCCGTCGACGACATCGAGGACACCGTTGCCCGCCTGCGCCCTCACGGCGCCGAACTCGTCGGCGAGATCGCCCGGTTCGAGGACAGCTATCTGCTCTGCTACGTCCGCGGCCCGGAGGGCATCATCGTCGGACTGGCCGAGCAACTGCGCTGAGAAGGAGGAACCGAACCATGCGGCCGAACGAGATCATTGAGGTTCGGAACCGCTCGATAAGCCAGGAGCTGCCGGCCCGTGACGTGACCCGCCTGGCCTACGTCGCCAAGGACGGAGATCCGCGCAACGTATCGATTGCCTTCACCTGGAACGGGTCGCACCTCGTCATGCGTACGACGAAGATCGCGCCCAAACTCCTGTGGCCACCCTTGCGCCCAGGCTCCTGAAACGACGGCACCAGCAGGTGAGAGACATCTGAGTGTCCGGAGAAACGTCCCACTTGGGCTCCGCCGCATGATCCGGGGGAGGGGCGGGATGAGAGGTGGGTGTGGCGAGCATCGGATCCGGAAGGTACCGGGGAGAAGGCATGGTCGACGTCTTCCACCGCGTGCCGTGGGTGCTGGGCGGTGTCGCCCGGTCAGCGGATCCGGGGCAGGGCCTTGTCCGGGTGCGCGGCGGGTACGTACTTCACGGCGATGCTGGGGTGGATGCCGAAGAGGCGGACGAGGGGGCCGTCCAGCCGGTCCAGGGCCCCGGCCAGTCGATCGCTGGACAGCTGCCGCGGCAGGGGTACTCCAGCGGGCAGCTGTGGCCCGGCCGTGGGGTTGAGGAAGGTCAGCCGCTCCTGCTTCAGGGCCCGGAAAATGCTGCGCAGCCCGCGGGCTGCGTTGCCCTGATGGCGGGCGAGTTCACCCTTGATGTGATCGGCGGTGACCTGCCGCAGGTCCGGCCCGGCCGCTGTTCACGAGGTCAGGGTCGGCCAGGCGATGCGCAGGTAGTGATGGAGGCGCCGGAAGCCAGTCGTTCGGGCAAAGGACCGCTTGTGCCAGCCCTTTCCTCGTTCTCGGGTCGCGTGTGGAGGAGGGCTGGGTCTGTGCCGGACGTTCGAAGGGTTTGAGCGGCGTGGTGAGTTTCAGGCTCACGGCGTCGGACCGATCCTTGGACTTGTGGCGCGGGCGTAGCGGGCGGCGAGGTCTGCGAATGCGGTGGCCAGTTGGGGTGGGCCGATGACTTCGATATCGGTGTCGAAGCAGCCGATGGTCGCGGCGAGTCCGGTCCATGACCAGGAGCCGAGGGTGAGTCGGCAGTGGTGAGGGCCGAGTTCCTCGACGATTCCGTCCTGGGAGAAGGGCGCGACGTCGGCGGCCGGGAGGTGGAGGATGACTTCGCCCAGGCAGGGCCAGTCGGTGGTGGTGCCGTCGTTGCCGCGGAATCGGCTGGTGATGAAGGTGGAGACGTTGCCGCCGGGGAGTTCGCGAGGGGTGAAGCGGGGGCCGGTGGGTGTCCGGGGGTGGAGGCGGTCGACGCGGAAGGTGCGCCAGTCCTCGCGATCGAGGTCCCAGGCCACGAGGTACCAGCGATGACGCCAGATGACCAGGTGGTGGGGTTGTACTCGGCGGGGGTTGTCGGCTGAGGCGCTCGGGCCCGGCGCGTAGTCGAGGCGCAGTTCCTCGCGGGCGTGGATGACGCGGCTGAGGTCCGTCAGGACCTGAGCATCGACCTGGGGGGTGTCGCCGGCCGCGGGCGGTCGGACGGCGGTGACGCGCAACAGGTCTACGCGGTGACGCAGGCGGGGTGGCATGACCTGGCGGAGGGTGGCCAGAGCGCGGGAAGCGTCTTCGGCACCGGTGGTGCCGGTGGCTGCGGTCTGTAGCGCGACGGCCAAAGCTACGGCCTGGTCGTCGTCGAAGAGCATGGGCGGCATACGAGTGCCCGCCTCCAGCCGGTAGCCGCCGGCCGGTCCTTTGACGGTTCTGATCGGGTAGCCGAGTTCGCGCAGGCGGTCGATGTCACGGCGCACGGTGCGCGAGGTGATGCTGAGGCGCTCGGCGAGATCGTCGCCGGGCCAGTCACGGTGCGTCTGAAGCAGCGAGAGCAGCGCGAGCAGCCGGGAAGACGTTTTATGCATGACACACATCCTGCGCCAAGTACAGGACACGACCTGTCCTCTACCGCTGCCATCGTGGCATACGAGCCGCCCGGGGAGGCATCGCACCTGGTCACGGCAGCCGCTGGTTTGGACGGTCAGCGGCGCAATCGTCACATCAAGGCAAGGAGCAGGTCATGTCCGTCACGACCACCACTCACCTCAACTTCCGGGGCGCTGCACGTGAGGCGCTGGACTTCTACCAGTCCGTCTTCGGCGGATGTACGGGCGCGGTCACCTACAAGGACGCGGGCGCCGTGCAGAACGAGAGCGAGGCGGACTGGGTCATGTGGGGCGAGGTGGCCGGCGACAACGGCTTCCACGTCATGGCCTACGACGTGCCCTCGCAACTGCCCTGGAACCAGGGCGAGAACCCGTTCTTCGTCTCCGTACGCGGTGACGATGCCGAGGAGATCAGCGCCTTGTGGGGCAAGCTCGCCGAGGGCTCGACCATCGTGAGTCCGCTGGAGCCCGCGCAGTGGGCGCCGCTGTACGGCATGCTCACCGACCGGTTCGGCGTCACCTGGGTCCTGGACGTCACCGCTCCGTACAACGGCTGAACCAACCGACCTACCTGACATGCCTACGCCGTCCGGGCCGCCGCCACACGGGCGGCCCGGACGGCGCGGGCACAACACGTGCAGCAGCGGAAGGAAACGGGTCACCGTGAGGATGCGGAAGCTGGGACGGACCGGCATCGAAGTCAGTGCCTACTGCCTGGGCACCATGATGTTCGGCAAGATGGGCAATCCGGATCACGACGACTGCGTGCGCATGATCCACCGGGCGCTGGGCGAGGGCATCAACTTCGTCGACACCGCCGACGTCTACGGCTACAGCGAGACCGAGGAGATCGTCGGAAAGGCCCTCCAGGGGCACCGCGACGATGTCGTGCTGGCGACCAAGTTCAACGGCCCGATGGGCGAGGGCCCCAACCGCAGCGGCAGCTCCCGGCGCTGGATCGTCCAGGCGGTCGAGGGCTCGCTGAAGCGGCTGCGGACCGACCACATCGACCTCTACCAGATCCACCACCCCGACCCGTACACGGACATCGAGGAGACCCTCTCCGCGCTCACCGACCTCGTACGGGCCGGGAAGGTCCGGGCGATCGGCTCCTCCAACCTGCCGGCCTCGGAGATCGTCGAAGCCCAGTGGGTGTCCCAGCGGCGTGGACTGCACCGCCTGCGCACCGAGCAGCCCACCTACTCCATCCTCAACCGCGGCATCGAGCGGGAGATCCTGCCCGCCTGCCACCGCTACGGCCTGGGCGTTCTGGTGTGGAGCCCACTCGCCATGGGCCTGCTCACCGGCCGCTACCGCAAGAATGCCCAACGGCCCGACAACGCCCGCATGAAGTGGGTCCCCGGGCACCTCACCGACGAACGCAAGCTCGACGCGGTCGAGCAGCTGCTCACCCTCGCCGAAGAAGCCGGCCACACCCTCACACACCTGGCCATGGCCTTCGCCACCAGCCACCCCGACGTCACCTCCGCCGTCATCGGCCCGCGCACCATGGACCAGCTCGACGACCTGCTCACCGGCGCCACCCTCACCCTCGACGACGACATCCTCGACAGGATTGACGCAATCGTCCCGCCCGGAACCGATATCAGCCCTCTGGACGTGTCCTACACACCCCCCTCCCTCAACCGCACGGACCTGCGCCGACGTCCGTCCCACGAGCGAGCCGCAGCCTGAGAACGCCATGACCTTCCTCAACAGCCGCGCCCTCAACCGCGCCACCCTCGCCCGCCAGCACCTGCTCACGCGCAGCGACACATCCGCCCCCGAGGCGGTGGCCCACCTGTGCGGCCTGCAAGCGCAAGAGCCCCAGGAACCCTTCATCGGGCTGTGGTCTCGCCTGACCGACTTCAAGCCGGAGCAACTGGACGATGCGCTTTCCGGCCGCACGGTGGTGCGCACCCACATGATGCGCCGCACTGTCCACCTCATCACCGCCGACGACGCACTCGCCTGGCGAGCCCGTCACGACACCATGCTGCGCCAGCGAGTTCTGGGAACCTACCGGCGCGAACTGGCCGGCATCGACGTGGACGAGGTCGCCGCCGCCGGCCGCGCGGCCATGGCCGACCAGCAGCCCCGCACCATGAGCGAGCTCGTACAAGCCCTCGAAGACCGCTGGCCCGGCCCACCACGACGTGTCCTGGGCGAGCTGCTCATCGCAGCCCTCATCCCCATGGTCCAGCTCCCACCCCGCGGTCTGTGGCACCAGACTGCCGGCGTGCGCAACCTGCCGTTGGCCACCTGGCTGGAACGGGACATCGCCCCCCTGCCCGCCGATGACAACGATCCCGTCGGACAGCAGCTGCTACGCCGCTACCTCGCCGCCTACGGGCCCGCCGCCAGCTCGGACCTACGTGCCTGGTGCGGCCTCGCGGGGCTTCCCGCCGCCATCAAAGCCGCCCGAGAAGAACTCGTCGTCTTCCACGACGAACACGGCCGCGAACTGCTCGACCTGCCCGACGCACCCCGCCCCCACCCCGATACCCCCGCCCCGGTCCGGTTCCTCCCGGCCTTCGACAACGCCATCCTCGGCTACCGCGACCGTAGCCGCATCATCGACGCTCCCCACCTCGGTCTGTCCGTCGCAGGCCACCGCACCGTCCTCGTCGAGGGGCGCGTCACCGCCACCTGGACCGTGCGCAGCCACCAACTTCGCATCAGTCCCCTCCGGCCCCTCACCGCCCTGGAGCAAGAAGCCGTCCACGCCGAAGCCCAGGACCTGACCAACTTCCTGGACGACGACATCGAGCACATCCAACTCGACACCGAGAACTGACGGTCATGCGCTTCAGGTCCCGACCTGACGGGACCTTTCGCGAAACGTGAACGGCCGGCGCCTCCGGGGTGACCGTCGCGGTATGTCCGCAGTCGGGGGAGGTGAAGGAGAACCGGTAGCCGACACACTCGCGGCAGGCGGCGACATCGCCGTTCCTCCACTTCGGCAGGAGGTGCGGTTCCCCATTCCCGCCCCGCCGCACGCCTTGAGCAAGTTCGAGGCCGGCGGGACCGTTCTTCTCCTCGGGCGCCGGAGTACCGGTGGGCTGCTCGTTTCACACGACGCTCGGGGGTGTGGTTGACAGCCGGGCCGAGGTGCCGACGACGGCGATGCCGCTGGTGTTGTGGAGGAGGGCGGCGAGGACCGGGTTGATGGAGCCGCCGGCGCCGACGACCGGGCCCAGGAGGCTGACGCCGATGGCGAGGCCGTAGTTCTGGCGGACGACGCGCAGGGTGTGGCGGCTGAGTTCGACGACGGCGGGGACTTGTCTCAGGTAGTCGCCGGGCAGGGCGATGTCGGCGGTTTCGAGGGCGACGTGGGAGGAGTGGGCGCCCATGGCGATGCCGACGTCGGCGAGGGCGAGGGCGAGGGCGGGGGCCGGGGCTGGGGCGACGGACTGTGCCCAGCCAACCGATGTGCTTCAGCCGCGTTGATTGAGCGCCCTGGTCAGGTGCCGTGGCTATTCCCTTCCCGCCCCGGCCCCGCCGGGTGGTCTGTCCGGCTGGCGGGATGGAAGGCCCGCCGCGAGTCGGTCGGCAGACGGGACAGGTCCCTGCCGACGCGCGGCAGGGACCTGTCTGCGACCGGTGGCGTTTCAGACAGCCGCGCTCGATTCGGAGGCAGCGGAGTGAGGTGGCTGGTGTGGGGTGAGGGCCGTCGGCGGCGGCCAACGTGCCTCCTTTCCTCAGCGCCGCGACGCTGACCTTCGGCCGGAGTCGTGCGGGCGCGCTGTTTAAGGTGGAGGTCATGACCAGCGATTGTTCTGCCCTGTCTCGTGACCGTCGTCGCGTCGAGCTTCGTGAGTTTCTGCGCAGTCGCCGGGCCCGGGTCTCGCCGGCTGATGTCGGTATGCCGGATGGTGGGCGGCGGCGGACGCCGGGGCTGCGGCGCGAGGAGGTCGCGGTGCTCGCCGGGGTCGGGGTGTCCTGGTACACGTGGTTGGAGCAGGGGCGCGACATCAAGGTGTCGGAGGAGGTCCTCGACGCGATCGCACGGGTGCTGCTGCTGGATCCCACCGAGCACGTGCATCTGTACCTGCTGGCCGGCCTCAACCCACCGCAGTTCGCCTCCGCGCCCTCCGTGCCCGCCCCGCCGCAGGTGCGGAGGCTGCTGGACGCCTGGTCACCGCGGCCCGGGTACATCCGCGACCGCCACTGGAACTTCACCGACATCAACGAAGCCGCCCGCATCGTGTTCGGCTACGGCGACAGCGACCACAACTGCCTGGTCTCGTTCTTCACCAACGTCCGCTACCGGGTCCTGCAACGGCACTGGGCCGACACCGCCCCAGACGTGGTCGCCGGGTTCCGCGCCGACGCCGCCCGTTATCCCGAGGACCCGGAGTTCGACCGCATCGCCGAGGAACTGGCCCGGAGCAGCCCGGAATTCGCCGAGCTGTGGGACCGTCACGATGTGGCCGAGCACACCAGCGCGGTCAAGGCGGTCGACCATCCCGAAGCCGGAACGCTGGTCTTCGATGCCACCCTGCTGCCGCTGCCCGAACTGCCCGGACACCACCTGATCCTGCACAACCCCCGCCCGGGTACCGACACCCAAGAACGGCTGGAGCAGCTCATGGGCACGCACAGCCTGGTGGTGTCACACCCAGGATGAGCGAACACTGCCGGGCATCGTGACAGCCCGGCAGGATCACTGCCATGAACAGCAACAACACGCAGATGAAGGCAGTGACCATTCCCGAGTTCGGCGAGGCCGAGGTGCTCCGCGTCGAGCAGATGCCGGTCCCCGAGCCCGGCCCCGGACAGGTGTCCATCGACGTGGCTTATGCGGGCGCCAACTTCGCCGAGGTGCTCTACCGGCGCGGCGTGGTGGACGTACCGCTGCCCTTCGTGCCCGGCATCGAAGTCTCCGGCCGCATCCGCGCCCTCGGCGAGGGCGTCACGGACCTGACCGTCGGTCAGCCGGTGGCTGCGCTGACGATCGTCGACAGCGGCGGTTACGCCGAGGTGGTGGTCACCTCCGCGCACCTGGTCGCCCCGCTGGACGGTCTCGGCATCGGACTCGGCGTCGCCGCGGCACTCCCCTCCAACAGCACCACCGCCTTCCTCGTCCTGGACCGGGTGGCGCGCATCGAGCCCGGAGACCGTGTCCTGGTCCACGCCGCGGCGGGCGGTGTGGGCAGCCAGCTCGGCCAGGCCGCCCGGCTGCTGGGCGCCGGCCGTGTGGTCGGGACGGTCGGCAGCGAGGCGAAGATCGAGACCGCCAAGCGATTCGGCTACGACGAGGTGATTCTGCGCGACCAGGTCGCCGAGGCAGGCGAGTTCGACATCGTCGTCGACATGGTCGGCGGCCCCTCCCGCACCGTAAGCCTGGACCGGCTGGCCCCCATGGGACGGCTGGTGGTGATGGGAAACGCCTCGGGCGCCGAAGACGTCGACATCCCCGCCAACCACCTGTGGTTCACCAACAAGACCGTCTCCGGCTTCAACCTCGCCGCCTTCTCCGCGGCCTTCCCCGAAGACGCCGGGCTGGCCCTGCGCCGCGCCGTACAGGCCGCAGCTCAGGGAACTCTGCGGGTACAGGTCGAGGCCCTACCGCTGGAACAGGCCGCCGAGGCACACCGCCGCATCGAATCCGGGCACACCACCGGCAAGCTGGTCCTCACCGTCGCGGCGCCGTGACATGGGGCTGCCCGCATTGAGGTTCTCGAAGGGCGAGCATCCGTCCCCCTTCCTGTCGGCAACGGCCGTCTTGCATTTTCCCTCCGCTGCCGGTGTACACGTGAACGTACTCATCACGTATGGACGCGGGCGTGGGGGAGAGGTCACCTTCGGAGGCTGGCTCGCTGCGCCGTTGCGCGGGCGTGGCTAGGGG
>NZ_JAMJFM010000036.1:0-96923 GCF_023544705.1 Streptomyces sp. MCA2 | reverse complement strand
CCGTTCAGTTCATTCCCCGCGACGCCGGATCTTGTTCCCGAGCCACACCAGCGGGTCGTACTTACGGTCCGCGGCGCGCTCCTTCAGCGGGATCAGCGCATTGTCGGTGATCTTGATGTTCTCGGGGCAGACCTCGGTGCAGCACTTGGTGATGTTGCAGTAGCCCAGCCCGTGTTCGTCCTGCGCGTTGCGCTTGCGGTCGATACCGGACTCCGCGGCCGCGTCCAGCGGATGCATATCGAGCTCGGCCACCCGCATCAGGAAGCGCGGCCCGGCGAAGGCGGCCTTGTTCTCCTCGTGGTCACGGACGACATGGCAGGTGTCCTGGCACAGGAAGCACTCGATGCACTTACGGAACTCCTGCGACCGGCCCACATCCTCCTGCTGCATGCGGTACTCACCGGGGGCCAGCTCCGGGGGCGGCACGAACGCCGGGATCTCGCGGGCCTTGGTGTAGTTGAAGGACACATCGGTGACCAGGTCGCGGATGACCGGGAAGGCCCGCATCGGCGTGACCGTGATCGTCTCCGTACGGTCGAAGACCGACATCCGGGTCATGCACATCAGCCGCGGCCGCCCGTTGATCTCCGCGCTGCACGAACCGCACTTGCCCGCCTTGCAGTTCCAGCGGACGGCGAGATCGGGGGCCTGGGTCGCCTGGAGGCGGTGGATGATGTCCAGCACCACTTCGCCGTCGTGCACCTCGACCTTGAAGTCCTCCAGGTCCCCGGAGGCGGTGTCGCCGCGCCACACCCTGAAGTGCGCCTGGTAGACGCCGGACTGCTGCTCTTCCTGCGACACGCTCACCGGCTCAGCTCCTCGTCGGTCAGATACTTCGCCAGCTCGTCCTTCTCGAACAGTTCCAGAAGGTCGCGGCGGATCGGCGGGGTCTCGCGGCGGGAGAGCCGGATCTGGCCCAGCGCCGCCTCGGCGGCCCGCGCATCGCCCTGCGGGCCGGCGAATTCACAGACCAGATTGATGTTGCGCCAGGTGCGGTCCATCGCCGGATGGTCGTCGCGGGTGTGCCCGCCCCGGCTCTCCTCGCGCTCCAGCGCCGCCCGCGCCACACACTCGCTGACCAGCAGCATGTTCCGCAGATCGATGGCCAGATGCCAGCCCGGGTTGTACTGCCGGTGCCCCTCGACGCCGGCCCGGCGGGCCCGTACCCGCAGATCGGCCAGCCGTTTCAGGGCCTCGAACATCTCGCCCTCCTTGCGGATGATGCCGACCAGGTCGTTCATCGCCTGCTGGAGCTCTTGGTGCAGGGTGTACGGATTCTCCGCCGGGCCCGGCTCGCGGCCGGTGTCCGCCTCGACCTCGGCGCTGAAGGGGCGCAGCGCCTCCGCCTCCGCCGCGTCGATCTGGAGCGGGTCGGGGACCGGCCGTTCGGCCAGCGACGCCGCGTACTCGGCCGCGTGCAGCCCCGCCCGGCGGCCGAAGACCAGCAGGTCGGACAGCGAGTTGCCGCCGAGCCGGTTGGAACCGTGCATTCCGCCGGCCACCTCGCCCGCCGCGAACAGGCCCGGTACGCCGGTCGCCGCCGCGGTGTCCGGCTCCACGTCCACCCCGCCCATCACGTAGTGACAGGTCGGGCCGACCTCCATCGGCTCGGCGGTGATGTCCACATCCGCCAGTTCCTTGAACTGGTGGTGCATCGACGGCAGCCGGCGTTTGATCACCTCGGCCGGCATCCGGGTGGAGACATCCAGGTAGACGCCGCCGTGCGGGGAGCCGCGGCCCGCCTTGACCTCGGCGTTGATGGCGCGTGCGACCTCGTCGCGGGGCAGCAGTTCGGGCGGGCGGCGGTTGTTGTCCGGGTCCTCGTACCAGCGGTCGCCCTCGCCCTCGGTCTGGGCGTACTTCTCCTTGAAGACATCCGGGATGTAGTCGAACATGAAGCGCTTGCCCTCGCTGTTGCGCAGCACCCCGCCGTCACCCCGGACGGACTCGGTCACGAGGATGCCCTTCACCGACGGCGGCCAGACCATGCCGGTGGGGTGGAACTGCACGAACTCCATGTTGATCAGCGGCGCCCCGGCCAGCAGCGCCAGCGCATGCCCGTCGCCGGTGTACTCCCAGGAGTTCGAGGTCACCTTGAAGGACTTGCCGATGCCGCCGGTGGCCAGCACCACCGCCGGGGCCTCCAGGACGAAGAAGCGGCCGGACTCCCGCTCGTAGCAGAAGGCGCCGGAGACCCTCTCGTCCGTCTTGAGCACCCGGGTGACCGTGCACTCCTGGAAGACCTTCAGCCGGGCGTCGTACGCGCCGAACTCCCGCTCGTCCTCCTGCTGCAACGAGACGATCTTCTGCTGGAGGGTGCGGATCAGCTCCAGGCCCGTACGGTCGCCGACGTGCGCGAGGCGCGGATACTCGTGGCCGCCGAAGTTGCGCTGGGAGATCCGGCCGTCCGCGGTCCGGTCGAAGAGCGCGCCCCAGGTCTCCAGTTCCCACACCCGGTCCGGGGCCTCACGGGCGTGCAGCTCGGCCATCCGCCACTGGTTGAGGAACTTCCCGCCGCGCATGGTGTCCCGGAAGTGCACCTGCCAGTTGTCGTGCTCGTTCGCATTGCCCATGCTGGCGGCGATACCGCCCTCGGCCATCACCGTATGGGCCTTGCCGAAGAGGGACTTGCAGATCACGGCCGTCCGCATGCCGGCTTCGCGGGCCTCGATGGCGGCACGCAGTCCGGCGCCGCCGGCGCCCACCACGACCACGTCCCATGCCTGCCGGTCCACATGCGCCATCAGAGGGCACACCTTTCCTTAGGAGATGCTGTCGTCAGAAGAAACGCGGGTCCGTGATGGCCCCGCTGGCCAGCAGGAAGACATAGAAGTCCGCGACGGCCACGCTGATCAGCGAGGACCACGCGAGCAGCATGTGCCGCTCGTTGAGCCTGCCGACCCAGCCCCACATCCGGTAGCGGACCGGATGCTTGGAGAAGTGCCGCAGCCGGCCGCCGATGATGTGCCGGCAGGAGTGGCAGGAGAGGGTGTACGCCCAGATCAGCACGATGTTGGCGAGGAACACCAGGGTGCCCAGGCCCATATGGCCCCAGGCGTAGTTCTCGTCGCGGAAGGTGAGCGCCGTGTCGTAGGTCAGTACGCCCGCCACCAGCACCGCGAAGTAGAAGAAGTAGCGGTGGATGTTCTGAAGGATCAGCGGGAAGCGGGTCTCACCGGTGTACTTCTTGTGCGGCTCGGCGACCGCGCAGGCCGGCGGCGAGGCCCAGAAGCCGCGGTAGTAGGCCTTGCGGTAGTAGTAGCAGGTCAGCCGGAAGCCCAGCGGGAAGATCAGGATGAGCAGCGCGGGGGACAGGCCCCACCAGCTGCCGAAGAGCTCCCAGTTGGGGCCGCCGCGCATGGTGCGGCAGTTCTCCGCCAGACAGGGCGAGTAGAACGGCGACACATAGGGCGCGGCGTAGTAGTCGGCGTTCGCGAACGCCCGCCAGGTCGAGTAGACGATGAACGCGAACAGCCCGGCGGCGGTGCCGGCCGGCGCCAGCCACCAGCGGTCGGTGCGCAGATGACGGGCGGGGATGGCGGCACGCGAGGCGGTGTGCACACCGGTCGCGGGCGCTGGTGAGGAGGGTTCGGTTCCAGTGGCCAACGTCGGTCTCCGTGAAGGGCGCTCCGGCCGGAATGCTTTCCTCCGGGGCGGCAACGGGGTAGGGGTCTGAGTGGGGCGAGGCCACCCCTTAAGGGGCCTCCACCAGGGGTAGCCCCCCAGGGCGACCAGGGGTTGTCCCTAGGGCGCGTGGCCGTTCCTGGAGCCGAGTCCCTCGTCCTGGGCGTCGGTCCACAGCGCCGAGTTGTAGGGGGCGTCGGAGATCGGCACCATCTCGTCCACCACGACGCTCTTCCGGCGGGGTGGACCGGCCGCCACGCTCTGCTTCAACAGCGCGAGGCTCTCGCGCAGATGGTCCGCGTCAGTGCGGACCCGCCGGATGTCCAGACCGGCGTCGAGCTGCGTCTCCAGCCTTCCCACCGACCGGACCAGGCCGTCCAGGCTGCGTTCAACCGCCGTCAATTCGTCCTGAAGGGACATAACGTGCCCTCACTTTTGAAGGTGTGGTGGGCGATCTCATGCGCCCGAGAGTGTCGCGCGTCACAGTAGGGGTTGGGAAGGGGTCGGGCGCGATTACGACTCGAACCGGTGCGTTTCGGCAACCATGCGCCGCGGCGTAGTTCGAACGCCGATACGGGAAGAGCCGGCGCGCGCGGTCGCCCGCACCGCCGTGCAGACCCGATTCCGCCTGCTCCAGGGGCCTGTTGTTGGGCCGGGCGGGTGGCCTTGGCGCCGTGGCCGACGTGTCGGGCGGGCGGTCCGGGCGCGGTCGCTTTCAGTAGGGGGGCCATAGATGTGATGAGCCGCAAAGTCGGCCGAACGTGGTGCGCCGGTCAGGGCCCAGGCGGCGCGCGGCGCGGCGCGGGCGAGCCCGGAGGTAACCGTCATGACCGACCACGACCACCCCTCAGGCCGCCGCCCGGTGTGCCGCGGACGCCGCTGTGCCGCGCTCATCGCGGCGGGGGTGCTGCTCCCGCTGCCGGTCCTGACCGGATGCAGCGACGCCACCCGGGACACGTCCGTCGGGACGTCCCAGGACATCGCGCCCGCACCCCGCGGCGAGCTGAAGAACGGCGGCACCCTGCGCTGGGCCGTCGACGCGATGCCCGGCACCCTGAACGCCTTCCAGTCCGACGCCGACGCGACCACCACGCGGATCGCCGGCGCGGTGCTGCCCAGCATGTTCACCATCGACGCGAGCGGGCGGCCGCAGCGCAACGCCGACTACCTGGACGCCGCGGACATCAGCACCCGCGACCCCAAGCAGGTCGTCACCTACAAGATCAATCCCAAGGCGCGGTGGAGCAACGGCACGGCGATCACCGCTGCCGACTTCATCGCCCAGTGGACCGCGCTGCGCGGTAAGGACAACGCCTTCTGGACCGCCCGCAACGCCGGCTACGACCGGATCGCCAAGGTCGAACAGGGGGCGGGCGCCCACGAGGTCAAGGTCACCTTCGCCCGCCCCTACGCCGACTGGAAGTCCCTGTTCACCCCGCTCTACCCCAGGAGCGTGATGGGCAGCGCCGACGCCTTCAACGACGGCGCGCGCGAGCAGCTCAAGGTCGGCGCCGGTCCGTTCCTGGTCCAGAAGCGGGACGCCGAGGCGGGCCATGTCGTCCTCGTACGCAACCCGAAGTGGTGGGGCGAGCCCGCCAAGCTCAAGAAGATCGTGCTGGAGTCACTGCCCGGCGACAAGCGGGCCGCGGCGCTCGCCAACGGGAGCGTCGATGTCGCCGCGGTCGACCAGGTCGCCGCGAAGCGGGTCGCCTCCGCCCGCCGCGCCGCATCCCACAAGAAGGCCGGCGACGGCAACGCGGCCCCGCAGGGCGACAAGAACCGGGCCGGTGCCCGGTCGGACGCCAAGGCCGTCGCCGCGGAGAACGCCGTACTGCGCGACTACACCATCCGCAAGGCGCTCGAACCCGCCTACACCCAGCTCGCCCTCAACGGCAGCAGCGGACCGCTGGCCGACGACCGGGTGCGCCGCGCGGTGGCCCGCGCCATCGACCGCCAGGCGCTCGCGGACACCGTCCTCAAGCCGCTCGACCTGCCGTCCCGCCCGCTCGGCAGCCATCTGCTGATGGCCGAGCAGCACGGCTACCAGGACCACAGCGATGCGCTCGGCGGCCAGGACACCGGTGCGGCCAAGGCGCTGCTCGCGGACGCCGGCTGGAAGAGCGACGGCGCCGACCGTCAGCAGGCCGGCGAGAAGGCGGGCGCCCCGGCGCCGGACGCGGAGCGTGCCGACGGGGACGAGGACGGCTTCGACCCGTCGGACGACCGCTACGGGGACGAGCCCGCCGACGACCGGTCGGAGGGCGGATCGGACGACGCATACGACGCCGGTGCCGACGACCGCAACCCGGCCCGCACCGGCCACGCCGCCCCGCCCGCCAAGAGCGACCAGGAAGGCGTCCGGCCCGCCGCGGCCGAGGCCCCGCTGTCCTTCACGGGCGCGGTGGGCTCCGAGGTGCAGCAGTCCGCCCTGCTGCGGCAGAGCGCCTCGTTCTACAAGGAGGCGGCCGCCAGTGAGAAGGAGGAAGCGGACGGTGACACCGAGTCCGCGGCGTACGCCAAGTACAAGCGGTACAAGAAGCGCGCGGCACAGGCGCTCGGTGCCGCCGAGCTGATCGAGACCGGACAGGCCCCGCATCTGCCGGGGTCCGGCGGCCACCCGGGGGCCCTGCACGCGGCCGCCGAGCGGCGTGCCGACGCGGCGGCCGCACCGCTGCCGGCCGGGCACAAGGAGGGCAGGATCGCCGCCGTCAAGAAGAACGGCAGGCCGCTCACCCTGCGCTTCGTGCTCCCCGACGGCGCCGGCTCCCAGCAGCTGCGCACCGTCGGGCGGCAGATCGCCACGATGCTCGGCAAGATCGGCATCCAGACCTCCCTCCAGCGGGTCTCCGACGCCAGCTACTTCCAGGACCACATCGCCTCCGGCGACTTCGACCTGGCGCTGTACTCCTGGCCCGGCACCGCCTACCCGGCGACCGACGCCCGGCCGATCTACGCCAAGCCGCAGCCCGCGCCCGACGGCTCGCTGACCGTCGAGCAGAACTTCACCCGGGTCGGCACCGACCACATCGACCAGCTCTTCGACCAGGCCGCCTCCGAGCTGGACGAGGGCGCCTCGCGCACGCTGATGGCACAGACCGACGCCCGGATCTGGGCGGCCGCCGGATCGATTCCGCTCTACCAGCGGCCCGAGCTGGTGGCCACGAAGAAGACGCTCGCCAACGTCGGCGCCTTCGGCTTCGCCACGCCCCGCTTCCAGGACATCGGCTACCAGAAGTAGGGGCCGCATCTCCGCGGATAAAAGGTAAGAAATCGCAGGTCAGGTGGTGTGCGTACGGGCTGCGGCGGCCAATGCTGCCGCAGCCCCGTACGATGGGGTGAGGCCGTGGCTTCGTTATGCCCGGCAGGCGCGCGTACCGGATGGACGTGCCGCCACCCACGATTCCGGGAGAAGCGCCGCCAGTATGCCCACGCGCCACGACATTCGTAACGTAGCCATCGTCGCCCACGTCGACCATGGGAAGACGACCCTCGTCGACGCCATGCTCAAGCAGGCCGGCGCCTTCGCCGAACACGCCGCCGAGAAGCTCGACGACCGGATGATGGACTCCAACGACCTGGAGCGTGAGAAGGGCATCACGATCCTCGCCAAGAACACGGCGGTGAAGTATCACCCCAAGGACGGCGGGGACCCGATCACGATCAACATCATCGACACCCCCGGCCACGCCGACTTCGGTGGCGAGGTCGAGCGCGGTCTGTCGATGGTGGACGCGGTCGTCCTGCTGGTCGACGCCTCCGAGGGCCCGCTCCCGCAGACCCGCTTCGTGCTCCGCAAGGCCCTCACGGCCCGGATGCCGGTCATCCTGTGCATCAACAAGACCGACCGCCCCGACTCCCGGATCGACGAGGTCGTCAACGAGACCTACGACCTCTTCCTGGACCTGGACGCGGACGAGGACCAGATCGAGTTCCCGATCGTCTACGCCTGCGCCCGTGACGGCATCGCCTCGCTGACCAAGCCGGAGGACGGCACCGTCCCCCCCGACAGCGAGAACCTCCAGCCGTTCTTCACCACACTGCTGGAGCACATCCCGGCGCCGGAGTACGACGAGGACGCCCCGCTCCAGGCCCACGTCACCAACCTCGACGCGGACAACTTCCTCGGCCGTATCGCGCTGCTCCGTGTCGAGCAGGGCGAGCTGAAGAAGGGCCAGACCGTCGCGTGGATCAAGCGTGACGGCACCATGTCCAACGTCCGCATCACCGAGCTGATGATGACCGAGGCGCTCACCCGCAAGCCCGCCGAGAAGGCCGGCCCCGGTGACATCTGTGCCGTCGCCGGTATCCCGGACATCATGATCGGCGAGACGCTGGCCGACCCGGAGAACCCGGTCGCGCTGCCGCTGATCACGGTCGACGAGCCGGCCATCTCGATGACCATCGGTACGAACACCTCGCCGCTGGTCGGCAAGGGCGGCAAGGGCCACAAGGTCACCGCCCGCCAGGTCAAGGACCGCCTGGACCGCGAGCTGATCGGTAACGTCTCGCTGCGCGTGCTGGACACCGAGCGTCCCGACGCCTGGGAGGTCCAGGGCCGTGGCGAGCTGGCGCTGGCGATCCTCGTCGAGACCATGCGCCGGGAGGGCTTCGAGCTCACCGTCGGCAAGCCCGAGGTCGTCACCAAGCAGATCGACGGCAAGCTGCACGAGCCGATCGAGCGCCTGACGATCGACTCCCCCGAGGAGCACCTCGGCGCGATCACGCAGCTGATGGCGACCCGTAAGGGCCGTATGGAGACCATGACCAACCACGGTTCCGGCTGGATCCGTATGGAGTGGATCGTGCCGTCGCGTGGCCTGATCGGCTTCCGTACGGAGTTCCTGACCCAGACCCGCGGTACGGGCATCGCGCACTCCCTGTTCGAGGGCCACGAGCCGTGGTTCGGCGAGCTGCGCACCCGCCACAACGGTTCGCTGGTCGCCGACCGCTCCGGTTCGGTCACGCCGTTCGCGATGATCAACCTCCAGGAGCGCGGCGTGATCTTCACGGAGCCGGGCACCGAGGTGTACGAGGGCATGATCATCGGTGAGAACTCGCGCTCCGACGACATGGACGTGAACATCACCAAGGAGAAGAAGCTCACCAACATGCGTGCGGCTTCGGCGGACACCACCGAGAACGTGGTCCCGCCGCGCAAGCTCTCCCTGGAGCAGTCGCTGGAGTTCTGCCGCGACGACGAGTGCATCGAGGTCACCCCGGAGACGGTCCGTATCCGCAAGGTCGTCCTGGACCAGAAGGAGCGCGGCCGCACCGCGTCGCGCGCCAAGCGGTAACACCGGCCGCCGTCCGGCCGTCCGGGTCCTTCCGGGCCTTCCGGGCCGGGATGATGGCCTGAAGTGATGGGGCGCTCCTCCGTGTGAGGGGCGCCCTTTTGCTGTGCCGGCGCAGCGCAGGGGCCCTCCGCGGCCCGTTGTCAGTGGTCGGCGGGAGACTGGCGGTATGGCAATGACGACGAAGATCGAGGCCGGGCGCGAGGTCGCCACGCTCATCAATGTGTTCACCGTGCTGCCGGAGCGGCAGGCGGAGCTGGTGGCGCTGCTGAGCCGGGCCACCGAGGAGACGATGAAGGACCGGCCGGGATTCATCTCGGCGAATATCCACGCGAGTGCGGACGGCGAACGGGTCGTCAACTATGCGCAGTGGGAGAGCGAGGCGCACTTCCGGGCGATGCTGGCCGATCCGACGGCGCAGGAGCACATGACGCAGGCCGCCGCGCTGGCGGAGGGATTCGATCCGCGGCTGTATGCGGTGGAGTCCGTGCACCACATAGAGGGAGCTCCCGGCGCCGGATAGCGGGATCTCCCGGCACTACAGAGAGGAATTGCCCGGCGCCGCGTTCAGGGATGTCCGCCCCTGCGGGGGCGGCGGCCCGGACCCGCGTACGCGCCCCCGCTCGGGCATCCGAGGGGTTTCTCAGGTTTTCGGAGCAGTGGCGGTCGCCGCCGGAGTGCGGTACGTCCCGCTTTGCGATCTTATGTGGCCTAGGGCCTGCCCGCCCCTGATCCGCCGGACAGGCCTCAGGCATGCTCCCGGACCTGAGGAGGCGTCATGCGCGGAGCCACGCGCGCGAAGTGGGGCGTCTGCGCCGTCGGCGTCGCTCTCGTGGCCACGGCATGCGGGGGCGGAGCGGGGGCCGGCCGTTCCGGGGTGGTCAGCTCGTCCTGGGGCGATCCGCAGAATCCGCTGGAGCCGGCGAACACCAATGAGGTCCAGGGCGGCAAGGTCCTGGAGATGCTGTTCCGGGGGCTCAAGCGCTACGACCCGAAGACGGGCGCGGCGGAGAATGTGATCGCGGACCGGATCGAGACGTCGGATTCGCAGAATTTCACGGTGACGCTGAAACCCGGCTGGACCTTCAGCAACGGCGAGAAGGTCACCGCCAAGTCTTTTGTGGATGCCTGGAATTACGGGGCGCTGCTGAGCAACAAGCAGAAGAACGCGGCGTTCTTCCAGTACATCGACGGCTTTGCGCAGGTGCACCCGGACGGCGGGACCCCTCGGGCCAAGACGCTGTCGGGGCTGGTGGTGAAGGACGACAGGACCTTCACCGTCAAGCTCAACCAGAAGTTCTCCAGCTGGCCGGACACGCTGGGCTACTCGGCCTTCATGCCGCTGCCGCAGGCGTTCTTCCGGGATCACGATGCCTGGATCCGAAAGCCCGTGGGGAACGGGCCCTATCTCGTGGATTCCTACGAGAAGGGGTCCGTGCTGCGGATGCGGAAGTGGGGGAAGTATCCGGGTGACGATCCGGCCCGGAACGGCGGCATCGATCTGCGGGTCTATACGGACAACAACACCGCCTATACCGATCTCCAGGCCGGCAACCTCGATCTGGTCGACGACATTCCGGCCGCGCAGCTCAAGCATGTGAAGTCGGATCTCGGCGGCCGCTATATCAATCAGCCGGCCGGGATCATTCAGACCCTCACCTTCCCCATGTACGACAAGAGGTGGAACCGGCCGGGCGCGGAGAAGGTGCGGCGCGGCATCTCGATGGCGATCGACCGGGACCAGATCACCCAGGAGATCTTCCAGAAGACCCGGACGCCCGCCACGGACTGGACCTCGCCGGTGCTGGGGGCGGACGGGGGGTACAAGCCTGGGCTGTGCGGCGATGCCTGTGTGTTCGACGCGGCACAGGCCAAGCAGCTGGTCAAGGAGGGCGGCGGGATTCCCGGCGGGAGGATGACCCTCACGTACAACGCCGATACGGGGTCCCACAAGGACTGGATCGACGCCACCTGCAACAGCATCAACAAGTCCCTGGGGGACGACAACGCCTGCGTCGGGAACCCGGTCGGGACCTTCGCCGACTTCCGGAACAAGATCACGGCAAAGCAGATGCCCGGTCCGTTCCGGGCCGGCTGGCAGATGGACTATCCGCTGATCCAGAACTTCCTTCAGCCGCTGTATTACACCAACGCCTCGTCCAACGACGGCAAGTTCAGCAACCGCGCTTTCGACAAGCTGGTGAACGAGGCGAATGCGGCAACGGACACCGGCCAGGCCGTCGCGAAGTTCCAGGATGCGGAGAAGATCCTCGCCCAGCAGATGCCGGCCATTCCGCTGTGGTACCAGAACGGCAGCGGCGGCTATTCGGACCGGATCAGCAATGTCGCGCTGAATCCGTTCAGCGTTCCGGTCTACAACGAAATCAAGGTCAACTGACAGCGGTGCGAGGGAGGTTGGCGCTTCATGGGACGCTATGTGATCCGGCGGCTGCTCCAGATGATCCCGGTGTTCATCGGCAGTACGTTCCTGATCTTCTTCATGGTCTATGCGCTGGGCGACCCCGTGGCCGCGATGTTCGGCGACCGGGCGCCCGACCCCGCCACCGCCGCGCAGATCCGCCGCGACCTCTACCTCGATGAGCCGCTGTGGAAGCAGTATCTGCATTACATGGGGCAGATCTTCCAGGGGAATTTCGGCACCGCGTTCAACGGCCAGTCGGTCACCGAACTGATGGCCAGCGCCTTTCCCGTCACGCTACGGCTGACGATCGTCGCCATTGTGATCGAGATGGTGGTGGGCATCGTGCTGGGCGTGTTCAGCGGGCTGCGGCGCGGCCGGGACATCGACACCACGGTGCTGGTCCTCAGCCTCGTCGTGGTGTCCATCCCGACGTTCGTCAGCGGCTATCTGCTCCAGTTCGTGTTCGGGGTGCAGTGGGGCTGGGCCGCGCCGTCCGTCGCCCCGGAGGCACCCCTGAACGAACTCCTGCTGCCGGGGCTGGTGCTGGCGCTGGTCTCGCTCGCCTATGTGACCCGGCTGACCCGGACCTCGATCGCGGAGAACGCCCGCGCCGACTATGTCCGTACGGCCGTCGCCAAGGGCCTGCCCCGGCACCGCGTCATCACCCGCCATCTGCTGCGCAATTCGCTGATCCCGGTCGTCACCTTCATCGGCACGGACATCGGCGCCCTGATGGGCGGCGCGATCGTCACCGAGCGCATCTTCAACATCCATGGCGTCGGATTCCAGCTCTACCAGGGCGTCCTGCGGCAGAACTCGCCGACCGTCGTGGGCTTCGTGACCATCCTGGTGCTGGTCTTCCTCCTGGCGAACCTCCTCGTCGACCTGCTGTACGCCGTCCTCGACCCGAGGATCCGTTATGCCTGAGTCCTACGTCCCGAAGGAAGCCATCGGCCATGGCGACGGCGGCTCCGCCGCACTGGCCATCGGCGAGGCGGAGTCGCTGGAGCGGCGGCCCGGTGCGGCCCCGCCGGGCGGCGGCCCGCCCGGCGGGGAGCCGTTCGGCAAGCCCCGCAGCCTGTGGAGCGACGCCTGGCACGATCTGTACCGCAACCCCGTCTTCGTGGTCTCCGCGCTGGTCATCGTCTTCCTGGTGATCATCGCCATCTGGCCGCAGCTGATCGCCACCGGCAACCCCTACCGCGCGGACCTCGCCAAGGCGCAGCAGGGCTCCCAGCCCGGCCACCCCTTCGGCTTCGACACCCAGGGCCGGGACGTCTACACCCGCGTGGTCTACGGGGCCCGTGCCTCCATCACGGTGGGAGTCTGCGCCACGACCGGCGCGGCGCTGCTCGGCAGCCTGCTGGGCGGCCTGGCCGGCTTCTTCGGCGGCTGGTGGGACACCTCGCTCTCCCGGCTCGCCGACATCTTCTTCGGCATCCCGGTGATCCTCGGCGGCCTGGTCTTCCTCTCCGTCGTCATCAGCACCACGGTCTGGCCGGTGGTCGGCTTCATCGTGCTGCTCGGCTGGCCGCAGGTCTCCCGTATCGCCCGCGGCTCCGTCGTCACCGCCAAGCAGAACGACTACGTCCAGGCCGCACGGGCGCTGGGCGCCGGCAACGGGCGGATGCTGCTGCGGCACATCGCACCGAACGCGATCGCGCCGGTCATCGTCGTCGCCACCATCGCGCTCGGTACGTACATCGCGCTGGAGGCGACGCTCTCCTATCTGGGCGCGGGCCTGAAGCCGCCCACCGTCTCCTGGGGCATCGACATCTCCACGGCCTCCACGTACATCCGCAGCGCACCGCACATGCTGCTGTGGCCCGCGGGCGCGCTGAGCATCACGGTGCTGGCGTTCATCATGCTCGGCGACGCGGTGCGCGACGCCCTCGACCCCAAGTTGCGCTGAGGAGCCGGACGATGACGAACGAGGACGCGGCCGGAAAGCCGGCGGGCGGCGCCACGGCGCTCGCGGACACGCCCCTGCTGGACGTGCGCGATCTGCGGGTCGAGTTCCGCACCCGGGACGGTGTGGCGAAGGCCGTCAACGGCGTCAGCTACCGCGTGGCGCCGGGCCAGACGCTGGCGGTGCTGGGGGAGTCGGGCTCCGGCAAGTCCGTCACCGCACAGGCCGTGATGGGCATCCTCGACTCCCCGCCGGGGTTCGTCACCGGCGGCGAGATCCTCTTCCAGGGGCGCGATCTGCTCACCCTGCGCAAGGACGAACGGCGCCGGGTCCGTGGCGCGAAGATGGCGATGATCTTCCAGGACGCGCTGTCCTCGCTGAACCCGGTCCTCACCGTCGGGGCACAGCTCGGGGAGATGTTCCAGGTCCACGAGGGGATGTCCCGTAAGGGGGCCCGCGGCAAGGCTGTGGAGCTGATGGAGCGGGTCGGCATCCCCGCGGCCAGGGAGCGGGTGGGCGACTATCCGCACCAGTTCTCCGGCGGTATGCGCCAGCGCATCATGATCGCGATGGCGCTGTCCCTGGGCCCCGAGCTGATCATCGCGGACGAGCCGACCACGGCCCTGGACGTCACCGTCCAGGCGCAGGTGATGGATCTGCTGGCGGAGCTCCAGCGCGAACTCACCATGGGCCTGATCCTGATCACCCATGACCTCGGGGTGGTCGCGGATGTCGCCGACACCATCGCGGTGATGTACGCGGGCCGGATCGTCGAGACCGCCCCGGTCCACCAGCTCTACAAGGCACCCGCCCACCCGTACACCCGCGGCCTGCTGGACTCCATCCCGCGGCTGGACCAGAAGGGACAGCGGCTGTACGCGATCAAGGGCCTGCCGCCCAACCTGACCGCCATCCCACCGGGCTGCCCCTTCCATCCGCGCTGCCCGCTGGCCCAGGACATCTGCCGCACCGACCTTCCGCCGCTCTACGAGGCCGGACCCGGCAGGGCCAGCGCCTGCCACTTCTGGAAGGAGACCCTCGATGGCGCACGGTGACAGCGGCACCCCGGCGGTCGGCACCCCGGCGGCCGGCGCGGCGTCGGCCGGCACGACGGAACCGATCCTGGAGGTCCGCGACCTGGTCAAGCACTTCCCGCTCACCCGGGGTGTGCTCCTTCGGAAACAGGTCGGCGCCGTCCAGGCCGTCGACGGGGTCTCCTTCGACCTCCACCAAGGGGAAACGCTCGGCATCGTCGGCGAATCGGGCTGCGGCAAGTCCACGGTCGCCAAGCTGCTGGTCGGCCTCGAACGCCCGACGGCGGGCCGGATCCGCTACCGGGGCGAGGACATCAGCACGCTCTCCGGCCGGGCCCTGAAGGCCGTACGCCGCAACATCCAGATGGTGTTCCAGGACCCCTACACGTCCCTGAACCCCCGGATGACCGTCGGCGACATCATCGGCGAGCCGTACGAGATCCACCCCGAGGTGGCCCCCAAGGGAGACCGCCGCAGAAAGGTCCGGGAACTCCTGGACGTGGTCGGGCTCAACCCCGAGTACATCAACCGCTATCCGCACCAGTTCTCCGGCGGACAGCGCCAGCGCATCGGCATCGCCCGCGGCCTCGCCCTGCGCCCGGAGATCATCGTCGCCGATGAGCCGGTCTCCGCGCTGGACGTCTCCGTCCAGGCCCAAGTGGTCAACCTGCTGGAGCAGTTGCAGCACGAGTTCGATCTGTCGTACGTCTTCATCGCCCACGATCTGTCCGTCGTACGGCACATCTCCGACCGCGTCGCGGTGATGTACCTGGGCCGGCTCGCCGAGATCGGCACCGAGGACCAGATCTACGAGCACCCCACCCACCCGTACACCCAGGCCCTGCTGTCCGCCGTGCCCGTCCCCGACCCGGACGCCCGCACCCAACGGGACCGCATCCTGCTGGCGGGCGATGTCCCCTCGCCCGCCCACCCGCCGTCCGGATGCCGCTTCCGCACCCGCTGCTGGAAGGCCCAGCAGCTGTGCGCGGAGGTCGTGCCGCCACTGGAAGTGCCCGCGGAGTTCCGGGAGTCGGCGGGACCGGCCGGGCACGCCTCGGCCTGTCACTTCGCGGAGGAGCGGCAGGCCGTGCCGAGCGAGTAGCCGTACGGCGGGCAGCCCGTCGCGGCCCCCGGAGGAGCACATGCCGGAGCCCGCCTCCCGTAGGGGAAGCGGGCTCCGGCTTCGCGCGGCGGCCGTCGCTAGTCGGTCTTGCCGACCTCGCCGGCCGGCTCGATGTCCTCCATCGCCGCCAGCGCCGGGTCGAGGATGATGTCCTCGTCGCGGGCCGCGGTCGTCGGCTCCTCGGGGAAGTGACAGGCCGTGAGGTGGCCGGACTTGTTCCCGGTGATCTGGACGAGCGGCGGCTCCTCGGTCGCGCACTTGTCCTGCGCCTTCCAGCACCGCGTACGGAACCGGCAGCCGGAGGGCGGATTGACGGGGGAGGGGACGTCACCGGCGAGGCGGATGCGCTCGCGGTCCTCCTCCTCGCTCTCCACCAGCTTGGCCTCCGGCACCGCCGACAGCAGCGCGTGGGTGTACGGGTGGCGCGGCCGGTTGTAGATCTCGTCGCGGGTACCCACCTCGACGATCTTGCCGAGGTACATCACCGCGACGCGCTCGCTGAAGTGCCGCACGATCGCCAGGTCGTGGGCGATGAACAGGAACGCGATGCCCAGCTCACGCTGGAGCTTCTGGAGCAGGTTGACGACCTGCGCCTGGATGGAGACATCGAGCGCGGAGACCGGCTCGTCGGCGATGATCAGCTTCGGCTCCAGGGCGAGCGCCCGGGCCACGCCGATGCGCTGCCGCTGGCCGCCGGAGAACTCGTGCGGGAAGCGGTTGTAGTGCTCCGGGTTGAGACCCACGGTCTCCAGGAGCTCACGGATCCGCTTCTCCCGGCCGCCGGGCGGGTTGATCTCGTTGATCTCCATCGGGCCGCCGATGATGGTGCCCACCGTCTGCCGCGGGTTCAGCGAGGCATACGGGTCCTGGAAGATCATCTGGATCTCGGACCGGATCGGGGCCAGTTCCTTGCGGCCCGCGTGGGTGATGTCCCGGCCCGCATACGTGATCTTGCCGGAGGTCGGCTCCATGAGCCGGGTGAGCAGCCGTCCGGTGGTGGACTTGCCGCAGCCCGACTCACCGACCAGGCCGAAGCTTTCGCCGGCGTGCACGGTCAGGTCGACGCCGTCGACCGCCTGGACCGCGCCGACCTTCCGCTTGAACGGGAAGCCGCCGTAGATCGGGAAGTGCTTGGTGAGGCCCTCGGCGGTGAGCAGCGGCTCGCCCGGGGAGGGCGCGGCGTCACGAGGCGCCGGGAGGGTGACGTTGTCTGCCATGGTGTGTTGCTCCCTAGCCCAGCCGGGGCTTGATCTGCTCGGTGAAGAGGGTCTGCTTCTGATCGGCGCTCAGATGGCACGCGGCCGCGCGCCCCAGCTCCAGCGGGGGCCGCTCGTCGGTGCAGCGGGTACCGCCGACCTCCTGGGCGAAGCCGCAGCGCGGGTGGAAGGCGCAGCCGGAGGGCGGGTTGAGCAGGCTCGGCGGGGAGCCGGGGATCGGGTGCAGCGCCTCGTTGACGTCCGAGGAGAGCCGCGGCATGGAGCTCAGCAGGCCCCAGGTGTACGGGTGCCGGGGCTGGGTGAGGATCTCCTTGACGGAGCCCCGCTCGACGGCCCGGCCCGCGTACATCACCAGCACGTCGTCCGCGGTGTTGGCGACCACGCCGAGGTCATGGGTGATCAGGATGATCGCGGAGCCGAACTCCTGCTGGAGGTCCTTGAGGAGGTCGAGGATCTGCGCCTGGACGGTGACGTCCAGGGCGGTGGTCGGCTCGTCGGCGATCAGCAGCTGGGGGTTGCAGACCAGCGCCATGGCGATCATGGCGCGCTGGCGCATACCGCCGGAGAACTGGTGCGGATAGTCGTCCACCCGCAGATCGGGCTGCGGGATACCGACCTTGGTCAGCATCTCGATGGCGCGCAGCCGGCCCTCGCGCTTGGTCGCGCCGGTGTGCTTGATGAACGGCTCGGCGATCTGCCGGCCGATCGTGTAGTACGGCGACAGGGAGGTCAGCGCGTCCTGGAAGATCATGGCCATCTTGTTGCCACGGAGCTTCTCCAGGGTCTTGTCCCTGGCCCCCGTCAACTCCTGGCCGTCCAGCACGATTTCGCCACCGATCTCGGTGGCCTTCGGGTCGTGCAGCCCCAGGACGGCGAGGTTGGTCACCGACTTGCCGGAGCCCGATTCGCCGACGATGCCGAGCGTCTGCCCGCGTTCCAGATCGAAGGAGAGACCGTCGACCGCCTTGACGATGCCGTCCTCGGTGGAGAACCGCACATGCAGGTCGCGTACGGAGAGAAACGCATCAGATCCGGTCGGGACCGGCGCACCCTCGGGTTTGGTGAGTGTGGTCACTGGTGGTTCTCCTAGGCCAGACGCACGCGCGGGTCGATGAACGCGTAGCAGGCGTCCACGATGATGTTGAACAGGACGATGAAGGCGGCTGCGAAGAGCATCACGCCCATGACCGTGGGCAGGTCGGTCTTGAGCACCGATTCCATCGACAGCGTGCCCAGGCCCGGCAGGGCGAAGGTCACCTCGGTGATCATGGCACCGCCGAAGAGGGTGCCGAGGTCGATGCCGAAGATGGTGACGATGGGGATCAGCGAGCCGCGCCAGGCGTAGCGGAAGAAGACCGTCCTGGCCGACATCCCCTTGGCGCGGGCCGTGCGGACGTGTTCCTCCTGGAGCTGCTCGATCATCGCGGAGCGCGCCATACGGGTGTACTGCGCGGTGAAGATGATCGAGAGCACACACCACGGGATCAGCAGGCCCATGAACCAGCCGCCGGGATTTTCGGTGATGGGGACGTATTTGGGCTGCCCCAGCAGATTGGTGTTGTAGACCAGCAACGCCAGCACGATCGGGCCGACGAAGTAGATCTGCATCGAGCTGAGCACCAGCGAGGCCGAGCTGAAGACCTTGTCGATGATCGTGCCCTGCTTCCAGGCGGCCAGCATTCCGGTGGCCAGACCGACGAGCAGGAAGACCGCGGCACCGCCGATGGTCAGCGACAGGGTGATCGGGAAGCGGTCGACGATGGTGTTCCACACCGCGTCGCCGGTGGCGAAGGAGTAGCCGAAGCAGGGTGCGGGGCACGGTCCTTGGGCGAAATCACGGCCGCTGACGATGCCCGACATGAAGTGCCAGTACTGCACCAGGATCGGCTGGTCGAGCCCCATGTTCTTGTGGATGATCGCGAGTGCCTCGGGGCCACAGTTCCTTCCGCACGCGAGCAGCGCGGGGTCCCGGGGGGCGGCGAAGAAGAGGAAGAACGTGAACGCGCTGATGAGCAGCAAGATCACGATCGCGCCGAGAGACCGGCGGAAGAGGAATCGAAGCATGGCAGATCGCAGCTCTCGTGGGGCAGCGGAGGTGTGGGGTAAGAGGTGGCACGGTGTGCCCGCCCTGTGAGGCGGGCACACCGGGTGCCTGGGTAACCGGAACGGTCGCGGTTACTTCTTGACGTACATCTTGGTCGGGTCGACGGAGCTGATGACGTCGTTGTTCACGACGCCGCCGACCTTGGAACCGTGCAGCTGGATCTGCTTGTAGTAGAAGGTCGGGATCTGCGGCAGGTCGTTCTTGAGGATCTTCTCGCCGAGCGCGAACCAGTCGTCCGCGGCCTTCTTCTGGTCCGTCTCCTGCTCGATCCGGTCGATTTCCTTGTTGGTCGCCGGGTTGTTGTACAGCGAGTAGTTGGTCCCGCCGTCCTGGATCTGCCGGCCGTCGTACACCGGGGGGAGCACCGTCAGCGCGCTCGGCCAGTCCGCACCCCACGCAGAGGGGTAGATGTCGAACTTGTTGTCCGTCTTGCCGATGATGTCGTAGTAGGTGTCCGAGGGCAGTTCCTTGCTCTGGACGTCGAAGCCGGCCTTCTTGAGGTTGTCGACCACCGCGACGGAGTACTTCGACGGCTCGGTCGCCGTGTTGTGCGCGTAGGTCAGCTTCATACCGGTCTTGCCGGCGTCCTTCAGGAGCTTCTTGGCCTTCTCGATGTCGCCCAGCGGCTTCTTGAGCTTGCCGTAGGGGTCGATGTCCTTGAAGCCGGTCAGCGTCGGGCTGATGTAGCTGCCGGCCAGCTCACCGCCGCCCGGGGTGCCGTAGGCGTCGAGGACGGCCTGCGTCGGCAGCGCGTAGGCGATGGCCTCGCGGATCTTCTTGTCCTTCAGGCGCCGCATGTTGAAGTTCATGACGCCGACGTACGGCTGGTAGCCGGAGGTCGAACGCGCCTTGATCTTCGGGTCGTTGGCCACCTGCTGCATGCTCGCGGCGTCGACCTGGTTGTTGAAGCTGACCGCGGTCTGGTTGTCCGAGTTGTCGGCCATCAGACGCTGGGTGGAGTCGGCGTAGGCCACGCTGAACTGGATGTCGAACTTGTCGACGTACTGGTGACGCGAGATGTCGGTGTTCGGGTCCCACTTGGCGTTCTTGACCAGCGTGATGCCCTTGCCGTTCTTGAACGAGCCGGGCTGGATCTTGTACGGGCCCGAGGCGACCGGGGCCTTGTCGTACTTCTCCTTGGTGTCCTTGCTCTTCTCGACCGCGCCGTAGCCCGCCATGGCGAGT
Organism: Streptomyces sp. MCA2; assembly: GCF_023544705.1. Classification (NCBI taxonomy): domain Bacteria; kingdom Bacillati; phylum Actinomycetota; class Actinomycetes; order Kitasatosporales; family Streptomycetaceae; genus Streptomyces; species Streptomyces sp. MCA2. Next base: position 77,014 of record NZ_JAMJFM010000036.1, on the reverse strand, counting down.
GCGTAGGGCAGGTCACCCACGGGCTTCTTGAAGTGGAAGACGATGGTCTTGTCGTCCGGCGTGTCCAGCACGTCCTTGGGCAGGTGCTTCCCGTCGTAGGGACCGCCCTTGAGGAGCTTGCGGTAGTCCGCCGAGTCGGCCAGCCAGCGCTGCACGTACGTCGGGCCGCTGGAGATGAAGTCCGCGAACGTCCGCTCGAAGGTGTGGCGGATGTCGGCCGAGGTGATCGGCTTGCCGTCCTCGAACTTGATGCCGTCCTTGAGCTTGTACGTCCAGGTCTTGCCGCCGTCGGACTTCTGGCCGCTGTCCGTGGCGAGGTCGCCGACCACGGTGTACTTGCCCTTGTTGTCCAGGTGGAAGTTGGTGAGCCTGCGGAACAGCAGGGTCGAGAGGGTGCCCTGGTCCGAGACGTAGATCTGCGCGGGGTCCAGGTGCGCGTAGGTGTCACGCTGGTAGACCTTGATGGTGCCGCCCGGGGCGGCGCCGGGAACGGCCTCGGCCGGTCCCTTGGAGGCGGCCGCGTCACCGTAGGTGATCTGGGCGCGCTGCTTCTCGGCGTTCTTGCGGGCGTCGTCGTCGCCGGCGCCCTTGGTGGCGCCGCTGCTGCACGCGGTGAGGACCATGGCCCCCGCGGCCAGCGCCACGACGGTGGCGCGCGCTCTGCGCATACGAACGTTGCTCATGGTGGTGGATGCACCTGCCTGTCGTTGATCCGTTGCTGCTGCCTGACTGATGCGGTGCTGGTGGGGTGGCAGCACCCCCCCGCGGAACGGATTCACCGAGCCCTCTTCGGGTCGAAGGCGTCCCGGACCGAGTCCCCGAGCAGGTTGAACGCGACGATGAAGATGACCATCGCGAGGCCGGGGAAGAACAAGTACGTGATGTCGTTGCGGTAGTACTCGGCCGCGTTGGCGAACATCCGGCCCCAGTCGGGCGTGGGCTCGACGAGACCGACGCCGAGGAACGAGAGCCCCGCGATGGAGGTCACGAAGTTCGGCAGCATGTAGGTCGTCTGCACCAGGATCGGCGTCATCACGTTGGGCACCAGCTCGCGCCGGATGATCCGCCACGGGGAGGCGCCGCTGACCTTGGCGGCCTCGACGAACTCCCGCTCGCGCAGCGACAGCACCTGGCCGCGCAGCAGACGGGCCAGGCTCATCCAGCCCAGGAACCACATGACCAGGATGATGATCCCGGCGCGCAGCCAGGTGGGCATCTCGTCCTCGGGAGCCACGAAGATGGCGCCCACGACCGGCACGAAGGCGACGAAGAAGAGCTGGTTCGGGAAGGCCATCAGCAGGTCGATGAACCGGCCGATGAAGTAGTCGGTGCGTCCGCCGAAGTAGCCGGCGGCGACGCCCAGCAGGATCGCGGTGAGCACCGAGACCAGCGTGATGCCCACGGCGAGGCCCAGGGTGTTGCGGATGCCGTAGAGCAGCTGCATGAACACATCGCGGCCCAGGGTGGGTTCGATACCGAACCAGAAGTCACCGTTGATCCCGCCGTTGGGACCGGCCGGGTACTGGTTGACCAGGAGCCCCGGAGTGATCATCCCGTAACGGGTGTAGGGATCCTTGCCGTACAGCTTGGAGATGACCGGTGCGAGCACGCCGATCAGGAAGAAGAAGAGCACGACGCCGGCGCTGATGACACCGGTCCGGTCGCGCTTGAAGCGCGTCCACATCAGCTGGCCGGGCGAACGGCCTTGCAGTGGATCGTTTTTGCCGTTTTTTCCGTTCTTCTTCGAAGTCAGTCCTTCGGGGCCAAGACCAGGGGTGTCGGTCGTGGTCCCCGCGGTCTGGGATGGACTAGTCATCGCGAAGTGCCCCCGCGCCGAGTTCTCTTGGAACGTGAAGCGGCACCGAACGCACCGCTGGATGAGCGGACTTTCGCAAGTGATTTATGGCGGAGTCAAGGGGATCGGGTGTGCTCGTGAACAGGTCGTCTACTTCTTGAGCGAACATTGCGCAAGTTGATCCCATGGCGTGCTTGACAGGTGGGCGGGATATACGGCATGGGGGACATATCGCCACAAACTTCTTTAACATGAAGGCAACTTCACTGTCGCAACACCGATATACGGACGCGCCATGATGAACAACGTACGGCCGTGCGGGTGCCGTAGACCGGCCGGGACGCCAGACGGCGTCCCGGCCGGTTGCCGTTTCGGGGGATTTCTCCCCTCGCTCCCCGCAGGCGTGTTGTCCCTGCGCCAGGTCTGGAGTAGACCTGCGGTGGGCACCCCCTGAACGGGGCTGCCATGGACCACCCAGGCACATCGACACGGACGGGGGGCTGGCCGTGTCCACAGGGCGGGACGGCGTTCTCACGCACGGCGCACGCGGCATCGGCGCACTGCTCTGCCTGCTGCTCGCACTCCTCACCGCGGTCTGGATCATCCGGGATCTGACCATCGCCCAGCACGGCGCGGACGTGTGGCGGACCTGGCTGGGCGAGGCCCGCCGGCCGCGGGAGTTCACCGCCTGGGCCACCTCGGCGCTCGACCCGCTGCTGGTGCTCGGCGCGCTCACCGCCGCGGTCGCCACCCTGCGCGGCGCCGTCCCCTCGTCCGTGGCCGCGGGTGCGCTGCTCTGGCTGGCGGCCGCCACCGCACTGCTGCGGCTCCCGCTGGTGTGGGTGCTGGGCGCGGGCTGGCTCCAGGGGCTGGACGGCGGGCTCACGGAGCGGGCGCGGCTGACCGCCCTGGCCCAGCTCACGCTGGTGGCCGCACTGGTCGTGGTGGTCGTGGCGGGCCGGAAGTCCGGCGGCCGGGCGGGCCGGCGGGCCGGGCACGCGGTGCGCGGGCTGCCGGAGGGGGCGTCAGCGGCGTACGGAGTGGTCCACGCGGTGCCGTACGGCCTGCCGGACCCCGAGTGGCCCGGCAGGCCGTACAGGGGCCCGGCCGTCACGGCCGCCGTCCTCCTGGGAACCGCCGGACTCGCCGTGGCCGGCTGGGAGATCCACTGGCAGGCGCAACTCGGCGGAGCCGTCTACCGCAAGGGGCTGCTCGGCGACGCCTCCGTCTTCCGTGCCCTGCTCCAGCCCCCGGTCCACTGGCAGGCGGCGGCGCTCGCGCTGCTGGCCGTGGGGGCCGCGGCCGCCGTGCTGCGCCGCGCGGCCTGGGCCAGGCCGGCCGCGATGACGGCCGCGGCCCTGCTGCTCGTGCACGGGGCCGTGGCGGTCGTCTTCGCCGTGCGCACCGGGGAGTTCGGCCGGTTCGCCGCACTGCCCGTCCAGGCCCGGCTGGAGGTGGCGACCGCGGCCTTCGTGGCCGCCGCCGGGCTGGCCGCGCTGGTCGCGGCGGCCCGGCCCGGCACACCGGACGCCTCACGGGACGCGGACGGTGTGCTGGCCTATGGCGCCGCCCCGGGCGAGGCGCGGCCGCCGCACGCCCCGCCCCCGCCGTCCAGGCTTCCGCCCGGCTGGTGAGACGGCCCCGGGCCCCGCGGCGCGCTACGTCCTCAGGACGGCATCCCCAGCGACCGCTTGAGGAAGTCGACTTGCAGCAGCAGTAGGTTTTCGGCCACCTGCTCCTGCGAGGCCATGTGCGTCACCCCGGACAGCGGCAGCACCTCGTGCCGGCGGCCCGCCGCCAGCAGCGCCGAGGACAGCCGCAGCGAGTGCGCCACCACCACGTTGTCGTCCGCGAGGCCGTGCACGATCAGCATCGGACGGTGCGGCTCCGCCGCCCCGGACAGCCCGTCGTCGGTGATCAGCGAGTTCGCCGCGTAGACGGCCGGCTCCTCGTCCGGGTGGCCGAGATACCGCTCCTGGTAATGGGTGTCGTACAGCCGCAGATCGGTCACCGGCGCACCGACCACCGCCGCATGGAAGACATCGGGGCGGCGCAGCGCCGCCAGCCCCGCGAGATAGCCGCCGAAGGACCAGCCGCGGATCGCCACCCGCTCCATATCCAGGGGAAAGGATCCGGCCAGTGCCTGGAGGGCATGGACCTGGTCGTCCAGGGCGACGTCCGCGAGGTCGCGGAACATCGCCTTCTCCCAGGCGGGGGAGCGGCCCGGGGTGCCCCGGCCATCCGCGACGATCACCGCGAACCCCTGGTCGGCGAACCACTGGGAGGTCAGATGGGCGTGGTGCGCGGCGACCACCCGCTGGCCGTGCGGACCGCCGTACGGATCCATCAGCACCGGCAGCGGACCGTCGCCCTCCTTATATCCCCCGGGCAGCAGCACCGCGCACGGAATCTCGCGTTCCCCGGCGCGCACGAGACGGGGGCGGGCGGTCAGCACCGGCTCCTCGGCACAGGAGCCGATCGTGGCGAGGGTCTTCTCCCCACCGTCGGGATCCAGCCGCACCACGTCCACCTGGGTGCCGGGCCGCTCCAGCGAGGTCTGCGACAGCACGGTCACCGTGCCGCCGCGCACCGCGGAGGACACCGTCGGATACGGGCGCTCGCCCACCCGCTCCCAGCCGCCCTGGTCACCGCTGCCGCGGAACCAGGCGCGGTAGACGCCGATGTCGTGCATCTCGGTGCCGCTCGCGGAGAAGAGGACATCCTCCTCGCCGATGTCCAGGACGGCCCGGACGTGCAGCGGTGCCCCGGTCAGCGGGCGGGCGCCGACGAACAGCTTGCGCGCACCGCCCTCGTCCGAGATCCGCACCAGCCGCCCGTCCGGCGTCCAGGCCGGCGCCCCGGGGAACGGCTCGACCCACGCCTCGTCCTCCTCCTCGTGCACCGTCCTGGTCGCACCGGTCGCGGTGTCGACGGTCAGATAGCGCTGGTCGCGCTGGTCGCGGGCCTGGACCAGCAGCAGCGGCGGCCCGGCCGACGACCAGTGGACGCGCGCGAGGTAGGGGTAGCGCTCGGTGTCCCAGCCGATGTCCGTGCGCGAGCCGTCCAGGCCGAAGAGCGTCAGGGTGACCCCGGCGTTGCGGGTCCCCGCCGCCGGGTACGCGACCCGGGCGGGCTCCCGGTCCGGATGGGCGGGGTCGGAGATCCACCAGCGCTGCACCGGCGCCTCGTCGACCCGCGCGGCCAGCACCGCATCGCTCTCCGGCGACCACCAGAAGCCCCGGTAGCGGCCCATCTCCTCGGCCGCGATGAACTCCGCGAGACCCCAGGTCACCTCGGGCCCGTCGGGCTCGGCCAGCACCCGGTCGGCCGTCGTGGCGCCCGCCGGGCCGCCGTCGCCCCCGTCGGCGGTCGCGGCGCCGTCCACCGCCACCACCCGCAGCCGGCCGTCCGCCACGAAGGCCACCTGCCGGCCGTCCGGCGAGGGGCGGGGATCGACGACCGGCCCCTGGACCGGAAGTTCACGGGTGGTGCCGGCCCGTAGTTCGGAGACGAACAGCCGGCCGGAAAGGGTGAACGCCGCCAACTCCACGGCGGAGTCCGTCGCATAGCCGACGATGCCCGCCGAGCTCTCCCGGCTGCGCTCGCGGCGGGCCCGCTCCTGCGGGGGAAGGTCCTCCTCGGCGCCGGCCAGGAGGGCCTGCGGGTCGGCGGCCGTGAACTCCCGTCCCGCTTCCAGGTCGAGCACCCACAGGTGCTGGCTGCGGTCGGTGCCCGAACGGGAACGGAGGAAGGCGACACGTGTGCCGTCAGGGGAGATGGCGTAGCCGCGCGGTGCGCCCAGAGTGAAGCGCTGCGTACGGGCGTATTGCCGCGGGAACGAAGGCTGTCCGGTCATGGGCCGAGCCTAAACGGGCACGGGCTCACCGCGGTCGCGCTCGTGAAGATCGTGTGCGCCCCCGCTCTGCTTCCGTGCTCCGACTTATGCGCTAGGACGGAAAGTTATGATCCCTTGCGCGTAGTGGGTACGGGGTAAAGAGCCCTTGGCATACCCCGGTGCGCAGGTTCGTGAAGACGGTCTGTGCCACCATCAACTCTGTTCGGAACGCGAGTACTTGGAGGTGAGCCGCCGTGGCACTCTCGATTTCGGCGGTGGTGCTGCTGGCGATCATCGTCTTCCTGCTTGTCAGGAAGTCCGGACTGAAGGCCGCGCATGCGTTTGTGTGCATGCTGCTGGGCTTCTATCTGGCCAGCTCGTCCATCGCTCCGACGATCAAGCAGCTGACGACGAACGTCGCCGGCATGCTGGGGAACATCAAGTTCTGATCCCTCCCCGGCCGGTCCCGTCCACCGTGCGCCCGTCCTCCGTGCACCCGTCCTCCGGCCGGGTGTACGGGTGGCGGGCGGGATCGCCTGCGGGAGGCGGACCGGGCGGCTCGTAGGCTGTCGGTATGACCGATCAGCCCGCCCGCCCCCGGCCGGCCCCCTCCGGGGGGAGCGCTTCGCGTCCGGCCCTCTCCCGCCGGTTGCTGCTGGTGCATGCGCACCCCGACGACGAGTCGATCAACAACGGCGTGACCATGGCCAAGTACGCGGCCGAGGGCGCGCAGGTCACCCTGGTGACCTGCACACTCGGCGAGGAGGGCGAGGTCATCCCGCCCGAGCTGGCCGCTCTCGCGCCGGACCGCGACGACGCCCTCGGCCCGTACCGCGCCCGTGAGCTGGCCGCCGCGATGGAGGCCCTGGGCGTCACGGACCACCGCCTCCTCGGCGGGCCGGGCCGCTACCGGGACTCCGGGATGATGGGCGCGGCGCAGAACGAGCGTCCCGACGCCTTCTGGCAGGCCCCGCTCGACGAGGCGGCCGCCCATCTGGTGGCCGTGATCCGTGAGGTCGGGCCGCAGGTTCTGGTCACCTATGACCCGAATGGCGGATACGGCCACCCCGATCACATCCAGGCCCACCGGGTGGCCATGCGCGGCGCCGAGCTGGCCGCGCAGGCGGATTTCCGGCCCGAGCTGGGCGGCGCGCATCAGATCGCGAAGATCTACTGGAACTGCAACCCGCGGTCCGTGGTCGAGGAGGGTTTCGAGCGGCTGCGGGCGGCCGGTCACACCTTCCCCGGAGTCGCCACCGTCGACGATGTGCCAGGGGTGGTGCCGGACTCCGAGGTCACGGCGTCCCTCACCGGCGATCCGGCGCACCGGGCCGCGAAGGCCGCGGCGATGCGGGCGCACTACACCCAGATCGCGGTCGACGGGCCGTTCTTCGCGCTCTCCAACGACTTGGGTCAGCCGCTGTTCGGCACGGAGCACTATCGGCTGGTGCGCGGTGTGCCGGGCGCCGCGGGTGGCGCGCGCGAGGACGACCTTTTCGCGGGTATCGGCGAAATGGTGGGTATGGAGGAGAGTGCCCGGATCGAGGAGGCGGCGGAATGAGTACGGCGAAGGGCGGCGGCGGCCGTGCCGAGGGAAACGGCGGCGGGGCCTCCGGTAACGGCGGCGCGGCGTCCGGCGGCAAGGGCGGCGCGGCCTCCGGCAAGGGGCAGCGGTCGAGGGCGGGCGCGGGCGGTACGTCCGGTGCGCGGTCCGGCCCTCCCGTGACGCCCGCGGCCGGTGCCGCGCTGACCGCGCCGCTGACGCCGGGCCGGGTGGGCATATATGTGCTGCTGCTGGTCGCGGGCGTGCTGGTCGCGTTCGCCGGAGCGCTGGTGCAAGCGGCCTGGTTCCCCGGCGGGTTGGTGCTGGCGCTGGCCGGTGTCGGCGGCCTCTTCTACGGGGGCGGCCGGGCGACCGGCACCTCGGCGGGCGTCCTGGTGCCCGGCGCGGCATGGCTGGTCACGGTGTTCCTGCTGGTCAGCAATGTCCGGCCGGAGGGCGACTTTTTCTTCGGCGCGGGGCTCGGCTCGTACATCTTCCTGCTCGGCGGCATTCTGGTCGCTGTGATCTGCGCCACCGCCGTCCGGGTGGGCGCTACGGGCGTCCGGTACGGCCGAGTTGGCGGATGACGTGGGCCATAACGGGACGGATGCCGCGCGGCTCCGGGTGAACGGACCGGGGGCCGGGGGTTTGCGCGCGGCGGCGGTGTTCGTACGCTCCCCGGGTGGCCGCCCGCGGCGGACAGTATGGTGGTGCGCGCCGTCGCGCCGCCCTGGGGGCACCCCCCGGCCTGTGGCCGGGGATCATCTCTGACGAGCGGCGGAGCCAACCGGGAGAACCTGCTTTGAGTCGTGAATCTGACAGTTCGTCCTCCGGCCCCCAGGGCCGTGGCGGAGCCGCGTACCCCTCAGGGACGCCGCCGTACGGCTCGCCCAGGGGAGATGCCGACCAGGCGCCGGCGCCCGGTGCCGCGGCGCAGCCGGAGGAGCCCAAAACCGAGACCACGCTGACGACGCGGATCAAGATCAACATTCCGGGGTCGCGCCCCATCCCGCCGGTCGTCGTGCGCAAGCCCGTCGGTGAGGAGTCCGGCATGAGCGGATCATCCGGTTCCGGCGGTTCCGCCGGTTCCCGAGGGGCGCCCCGCCCCGCCCGCGGCAGCGAGCGGAACGCGGAGCGCACGGCCAGCACCCCCCGGCCCGACGCTCCGGCGGACGAGGCTCCCGCGGGCGGCCAGGCCGAGAAGCCCAGTGACTGGTTCGCGCCGCGCAAGGGGCAGCAGTCCTCCACCGGGTCCCATGCCATGCCGCCCGCCCCGGGCGGTGCGACCCCGCCGCGGCCACCGGCCGGCGCCAAGCCGCCGCAGCGCCCCGACCTGCCGTACTTCTCCGACAACCCGGCCCCGCAGGACGGTGCCTCGCCGTTCGACGGCGGAGGCCGGCCGGGCGGCGGTGCCCAGCCGGGCGGTGCCTCGCCGTTCGACAGCGGTGCGCGGGGCGGCGGTTCGCCGTTCGACGAGGGCCGGCCGGGCGGCGGTTCGCCGTTCGACGGTGCGGCCGCCGGCAGCGGTTCGCCGTTCGACGCCGCCGCCGGTCCCACCCGGGACCACACCCCGTTCGACGCCCCGGCGGGCGGCCCCAGCGGCCCCACGACCGGGCCGGCGCGCGGCAATGCGTCGCTCAACCTCCCGCCCGGTTTCAGCAACCCCGGCACCGGCAGCACGCCCCCGATCAGCGACGACACCGCGGAGCTCACCCCGCAGCCGCCGGCCCCGCTCGCAGGCCCTGGCAGCGGCCTCGGCGGCGCGGGCGGTATCGCGGGCGGACTGCCCGGCGGTCCCCAGGGCACGGCGCCCGGCGGCCCGAAGGGCAAGCGCGGCGCCAAGGACCCCCAGGCGGGCGCCCCCGGCGACCGCGGCCGGGTGTCCGGCGACACGCTGGTCAGCGGTATCCCGAAGGTCCCCGGGGCCGAGGGGCCGTCGTCCCCGTCGCCGTTCGCGGCAGCCCCGGGCGATGACGGCGAGAGGGCCGCCCCGAAGCCGCGGCCCAAGATCCCCGAGCCGATCAACCCGCCCAAGAAGGGCCGCAACAAGCTCGTTCTCGTGGGCGTTGCCGTCGTGGTCCTGGCCGGTGTCGCCTACGGTGCGGGGCTGCTGCTCGACCACGCCGATGTGCCCAACGGCACCACCGCGCTGGGCGTGGACATCGGCGGCACCACCAGGGAAGACGCCGTCAAGAAGCTGGAGACGGCGCTCAAGGGCCGCCGCGCCACGCCGCTCAAGCTCACCGTCGACGGCAAGGCCGCGACCCTCGAACCCGACAAGGCCGGTCTGGACATCGACCCGCAGGCGACGGTCCGCAAGGCGGCCGGCCGGGACTACAACCCGGTCTCCGTCATCGGCTCGCTGTTCGGCGGTACGCGCACGGCCGAGCCGGAGGTGGTCGTCGACGACGAGAAGCTCCAGATCGCCCTGGCGAACGTCGCCGGGCCCTCGGGCGCCGCCAAGGACGGCGGGATCACCTTCGAGAACGGCAAGGCGGTGCCGCACTACGGCGTGCCCCACAAGGCGATCGATGTGAAGGCGTCCAAGAAGAAGGTCACCGACGCCTACCGCAACCGCGCCACGACCGGCGCCGACGCACCGGTGGTGCTGGCCGCGAGCACGCAGCAGCCGCAGGTCGACAAGGCCGCGGTGGACAAGGCGCTGGAGCAGTTCGCCAAGCCCGCGATGTCCGGCCTGGTGACGGTCCGTACGGACGCGGCGCACACGGTCTCCTTCAGCCCGCAGAAGTCCATCCCGAAGTTCCTGTCCTTCAAGATCGTCGATGGCGGTCTGGTGCCGTACTACGACCGGCCGGCCCTCAAGGAGCTCTACGGAGACACCTTCAACGGCGTCACGGTGACCAAGGGCGACGGCTCCAAGCACCCGGTCAGCGTCGAGGAGGTGGCGAGCGCGGTCGGCAAGGCCCTGCTCGGCACCGGAGCGGCGGAGCGGGTCCAGACCATCGCCACGAACGGCAACTGACCGCCACCCGGCGCGAAACCGCAGGTAAGAGGCCCCCGCAGGGCGGCTTCTCGGCACCCCCCGAGAAGTCCCCCAGGGGGCCTCACCCATGACAGATGTCATGCCACAGTGCATACGGTCGGCACTGCCGCGCGCGGTGCGGATCCCGGAAGCTGAAGAGCATGACGACCACAGCGACCACCACAGCCACCACCGCGCAGGGGGCGGACCGGGCCCCCGTGGTCAGTTTCCGGCAGGTCAGCAAGAGTTACGGCGCGGTGCGCGCGGTGGCCGACCTGGATCTGGAGCTGGCCCCGGGTCAGACCGTCGCCCTCCTCGGCCCGAACGGCGCGGGCAAGTCCTCGACCCTCGACCTGCTCCTCGGGCTGCGCAGCGCCGACTCCGGCAGCGTGACCCTCTTCGGCACGACCCCGCAGCGCGCCATCGAGCAGGGCAGGGTCGGCGCGATGCTCCAGAGCGGCGGCCTGATGGACGGCGTCAAGGTCAAGGAGCTGGTGGGGCTCGCCCGCGATCTGCATCCGCGCGGCTATCCGCTCGACCGGATCCTGGCCACCGCCGGTATCACCGACATCGCCGACCGCATGGTCGACAAGCTCTCCGGCGGCCAGGCGCAGCGGGTGCGCTTCGCCCTCGCCACCGCCGGCGCCAACGACCTGATCGTGCTGGACGAGCCGACCACCGGCATGGACGTCTCCGCCCGGCAGGCCTTCTGGGGCGCGATGCGCGAACAGGCCCAGCAGGGCCGTACGGTCCTCTTCGCGACCCACTACCTCGAAGAGGCCGACGAGATCGCCGACCGGGTGATCGTGCTGCACCGCGGCCGGGTGCTGGCCGACGGCACGGCCGCCGAGATCAAGGCCAGGGCCGGCGCCCGCCGGGTCACCTTCGAGCTCGACGAGCCGGTCGACCGCGAGGCGCTGCACGGCCTGCCCTGCCTGACCGCCCTGGAGGTCTCCGGACGCACGGTCCGTCTCCAGTCGCACGACGCCGACGCCACCGTCCACGCCCTCTACGGCCTCGGCGTCTACCCGCACCACCTCGAAGTCTCCGGCCTCGGCCTGGAACAGGCCTTCATCGCCCTGACCACCGCTTCCGACGCGACCTCCGCCACCGCCGAGGAGGCGGCCCGATGACCACTCTGATCAAGCTGGAGATCATCCGCGCACTGCGCAACAAGAAGTTCATGTTCTTCTCGGTGATCTACCCGCCGGCGCTGTATCTGATCATCGCCGGCGGCGCCGACAGCAAGCCGATCCCCGGTATGAAGCTGGACATGGGGCTCTATTTCATGGTGTCGATGGCAGCATTCGGTGCCATGACCGCGGTGCTGCTGGGCAACAGCGAGCGGATCGCCAAGGAGCGGGAGAAGGGCTGGGTGCGGCAGCTGAGGCTGACGGCGCTGCCCGGACGCGGCTATGTCGCCGCCAAGATGGCCGCCGCCGCGACCGTCAGCCTGCCGTCGATCCTGCTGGTGATGCTCGTCGCCGCGGTGGTCAAGGACGTACGTCTCGAGGCCTGGCAGTGGATCGCCATCGCCGCGGGCACCTGGCTCGGCAGCTTCGTCTTCGCCGCCTTGGGCGTCGCCATCGGCTATCTGGCCACTGGTGACGCGGTCCGCCCGATCTCTATGCTGTGCTACTTCGGCCTGGCGTTCCTCGGCGGCCTGTGGATGCCGCTGACGATCCTGCCCCAGTGGGTGCAGAACATCGCCGAGTGGGTGCCGACCCACGCGTACACCGCGCTCGGCACCGCCGTCGAGGCCGGCCAGGCCCCGCACGGGAAGGACATGGCCATCCTGGCCGGGTATCTGCTGGTCTTCACCGGCGCCGCGGCCTGGCTCTACCGCAAGGACACCCGGAAGGCGTGAGGCACGGGAGATGACGAGCGAGCCCAAGGGCGCCGGCCCCATGATGATCGGGCAGCCGCCCCGTACGCGCCGCCAGGCGCTCGGCAAGATGATGTGGATCGGCATCTGGCTGCTGTATCTGGCCGGCCCGGTGGGCCAGCTGCTGCGGGTCGGCGCCTCCACGACCGAGCGGATCGGCGGCGGCCTGGGGCTCGTGGCCTTCGTGCTCTCCTACTTCGTCGTGGTCTTCCGTCATATGTGGCGGAAGACCAGAGGCCCGTTGATGTACGCCGCTCTGGCCCTGATGCTGGCGTTGTCCACCGCGCTCTCGTGGACGCTGGGCTTCTCGTGGCTGGTGCTGTTCATCTTCACCAGCGTGGCCACTGCCGTGGTGCTCCCCTGGCGGCAGTCCCGCTGGACCATCCCGCTGGTGACCGCGGTGCTGCTCGCCGTCGGGGCGCGCTATCCGGAGATCCGCGCCTACTACTTCTTCGCCTACGGCCTGCCCGCGCTGGGCAGCGGCTTCATGATGGTCGGGGTGCAGCATCTGATCCATACGACCACGGAGCTGCGCGCCGCCCGCCAGGAGGTCGCCCGCCTCGCCGCCAACGAAGAGCGGCTGCGCCTCGCCCGCGATCTGCACGACCTCCTCGGCCACTCCCTCTCGCTGATCACGCTCAAGAGCGAACTGGCCGGGCGGATGCTGCCCGACCGGCCGTCCGACGCCGCCCGGCAGGTCGCCGACATCGAACAGGTCAGCAGGCAGGCGCTGGTCGATGTGCGGGAGGCGGTCACCGGCTACCGCAGACCCCGGCTCGCCGTCGAACTCGCCGGGGCGCGGGCCGCGCTGCGCACGGCAGGAGTCGAGGCCGGCGCCGACCCGGCCCTGGAGAGCGAGTACCGCGGGCTCGCGCCGGATGAGGAGAGCGCGCTGGCCTGGGCGCTGCGGGAGGCCGTCACCAACGTCATACGGCACAGTGGCGCCCGCCACTGCGAGCTGCTGCTCAGCGAGGAGTGGGAGGCCGACGAGAGCCGCTCGCTGTGCCTTGCGGTGCTCGACGACGGCGCCGGCCCGCCCCGCGCCCAGCACGACGGCAACGGCCTCAGCGGTCTGCGCGAACGCCTCACCCGGGCCGGCGGCCGCCTGGAAACCGGCCCCGCCCCGCGCGGCCCCGGCTTCGCCCTGCGCGCCTTCGTCCCCCTGGGCACCGCCGCCCCGGCGGCCGGCGCAGTCCTCGCCCCGGAGATATCCCCCGAGCCCCTCAACGACCCGGCGTAGGAGCACCGCCCGCCGGCAACCGGCCAGGGGGCCAACGGACCAAGGCGGCACCGAGCCGATCCGCCCCTCCCGTACGCCTTAAGCTGGCCCGCGTGATCAGACTGCTGCTGGCGGAGGACCAGTCCATGGTCCGGGAGGCGCTGGCCGCGCTGCTGTCGCTGGAGGCCGATCTGGAGGTCGTGGCCCAGGCGGCGCGCGGGGACGAGGTGCTCCCGGCCGCGCGGGCCCACCCCGTGGATGTCGCACTGCTGGACATCGAGATGCCCGGCCTCAGCGGACTGGACGCCGCGGCCGCGCTGCGTGCCGAACTGCCCGGCGTGAAGATCGTCATCCTCACCACCTTCGGTCGCCCCGGCTATCTGCGCCGCGCGATGGAGTCCGGCGCCGACGCCTTTCTGGTCAAGGACGCCCCGGCGGCCCGGCTCGCGGACGCGGTACGACGCGTCCTGCGCGGCGAGCGGGTCATCGACCCCGTGCTGGCGGCGGCCGCGCTCGCCGACGGCGCCAGCCCGCTGACCGAGCGGGAGCGGGAGGTGCTGCGGACGGCCGCCGACGGCGCCACCAACGCCGAGATCGCCGGTGCCCTGCATCTGTCCCAGGGCACCGTCCGCAACTACCTCTCCACCGCCATCCAGAAAACGGGTGCCCGCAACCGCGCCGAGGCGGTCCGCACGGCCCGCGACAAGGGCTGGCTGTAGCCACCGGGCAGGCACCGGCCAGCCACCCGGGGGCCCTGACCTCCGGCCCCGCCGCCCTCGGGGACCTTCGCCCCGGTGCGGTGCCGGTCGGCGTCCCGCACTCTTGAAGTGTTATGCCTGCCGACCGACCCACGGAGAGCAGCCACCTCGCTCCCGCGCTGCTGATCCTCGCGATCTTCGTCGTCGCGGTCCTGGACGCCACGACCAGCCCTGAGCTGCATATCTCGGCCTTCTTGGGCATTGCCCCGCTGTACGCCGCGCTGCGCTGGTCGTTCCGGATGACGCTCCTGGTGGCAGCCGTCTTCGTCGTGTGCCTGACCTACGTCGACATCTTCACGGTCCCCGACTGGGCCCCGGCCAGCCGGGTCGTCGGCATCTTCGGCGTGATCCTGGTGGCCGTCTTCTCCCTGATGCTGTGCCGCACCCGCCTCCAGCGGGAGGCGCTGCACGCCCGTACGCGCCTGGTGGCCGACACGGTGCAGCGGGCGATGCTGCGCGAGCTGCCGCTCAACGCGGGGCCCGTCGAGGCGTACGGCTTCTATGTCTCCGCCCAGGAGGGCGCCCGGGTCGGCGGCGACATCTACGAGGCCATCGACACGCCGCACGGGCTGCGGCTGATGATCGGCGATGTGCAGGGCAAGGGCATGCCGGCGATCGGCGCGGGCCTGGAGGTGCTGGCGTCGTTCCGGGAGGCCGCACAGCATCTGGAGTCGCTGGACTCGGTGGCCGAACGCATGGAGCAGGCGCTGGCCCGCTACAACACCCGTTCGGTCGAGCAGGGCGGCGACGAGCGCTTCGTCACGGCGCTGCTGATGGAGGTGCGCGGCCCGGCGCAGGGCCGGGTGCTCTCCTGCGGCCATATCCCGTACTACCTGGTGCACGGCGGCGAGGTCTCCGAGCGCCGGGAGGGCGAGGGCGGACTGCCGCTCGGCCTGGGCGGGCTCAGCGGCGAGCCCCGCCACAGCGTCCGGGTCCACCCCGACCCCGACGACTGGCTGGTGCTGTGCACGGACGGGGTGACCGAGGCACGCGGCAAGGACGGCGAGTTCTACCCGCTGGCCGAACGGCTGGCCGGGTGGACGGACCTGGAGCCCGCCGAGCTGGCCCGTACCCTCCGTGCCGATCTGGAAAGCTTCACCGACGGCGAGCTCAAGGACGACGCGACCGTGCTGGTCGTCCGGCGCAGTCCGGCCGCCGCTCAGTTGAGCATGGCGCGCGCGGCCGCGGCCTGACGCCGTATCGCGGTCGCACCGGCCGGCTCGACGGCCTCCACCACCCGGGCGTACTCCTCCAGCTCGGCCGCTCCGGTCAGAAACTCACCACGCTGGACGAGCAGTTGGGCGCGCTCATGGCGCAGCCGCGCCGGATGGCTCGGCAGCAGCAGCGACAGCTCCAGCGCCCACAGCTGCACCGCGCTGTGCTCCGGTCGCGCCTGCGCCCAGGCCCGGATGTTGTTCAGCACCCGCAGCACGATCTCCAGCGGGTCGGCGGGCGTCATCATCCGCTCGTTCAGCGGCTCACCGGTCGCGCCCGCGACCAGCAGCCCCGCGTCCTCTTCGGTGAGCAGCCGCCCGCCCGCGAACGGATCGGCCAGGACATGCGCGCCGGCGGGATCACCGAAGCCGACGACGAAGTGACCGGGCAGAGCGACCCCGTAGACGGGTGCGCCGGCCCGCCGCGCCACCTCCATCCACACCACCGACAGCAGGATCGGCAGGCCCCGGCGCCGCCGCAGCACCTCGTGCAGCAGCGAGGACTCCAGCCGCCGGTAGTCGGCGGGCGAGCCGCCGAAGCCGCACCGGGTGCCGAGCAGCTCGGCGAGATTGCGGGCCCAGGCACCGGGGCCGCCGGCCGGGGAGAACGGCAGCAGCCCGGCCAGCCGGTCCAGCTCGATCTGGGCCGCGTCGAGACCTGCCTCGTCCGGCGCCGGATCGGCCTCGGCGCCGATCAGCAGGCACAGCAGTGCCAGATCGGGCCGCTCGGCGCGCGCGGCGTCGGCGAACTGCTGCCGCCGTGCGGCGCGGGCGTCGTCCGGCTCCGGCTCCGGATCGGGTGCGTGGGGCATGGGAGGGGCACCCCTTCAGTGCCGGCCGCCGCCCGGCAGGGCGCGCCGGTAGTGGTAGCCGTGGTGGTCGGTGAAGCCGAGCCGGTCGTAGAACGCGAGGGCGCCCGCGTTGTCCGCCTCGACCTGGAGGTACGCCGCCGAGGCGCCCTCCTCAAGGGCCCGCTCGGCGAGCGCCGCCATCACCAGCGTGGCCAGCCCCTGACGGCGTGCGGCCGGCGCCACTTCGAGCGCCGCGAAGCCCGCCCAGCGCCCGTCGACGACCAGCCGCCCGATCGCCGCCGTCCCGCCGTCCGCGTCGTGCACCGTCGCGAACCACACCGAGGGGCCGCCGGTCAGCACCTTCAGGGCGTTCCGCGCGGCCTCGCCGGCCCGGTCGGCCTCGCCGGTGCGGTTGTACAGCGCCAGCCAGTCCGCGTCCGGCTCCCGGGACAGCGCGACGCGGGAAAGGTCCGCGTCGGTGTCGGCGAGCGGCGCCAGTGCCGCGGTCCGGACCGTGGTGTGCCGCTCGTCGGCCCAGCCGCGCTCCGCCAGCGCCGCGGCCAGCTCCTCATCGGTGTCCGCCCGCCCCGTGGCGACCACGATCACCGCCGGCAGCCCGCGCTCGTCATACCACTGGCCGATCCGCTCCAGCGCGGTGTCCAGGGGGACACCGGCCTCGCCGAGCGGCAGGACGGAGTTGGCGCGGCGGGTGAATCCCCCCGAAGCCCGCAGTGTCCATTCCCCGAGACGTGCTGTCTCGACAGCGGGCCAGCCACGGGCCGCGACCTGCTGGAGCTCCCGGGCGGTGGCCGCCGGCCCTCGCCGGCGGACCGGCTCCGCCGAGGAGGGGTGCGCGGCTCCCCGGGGGGTGGTGGCCGGGCGGCGGGCGGGCACCACCTTGGCCGCCACCAGCGAGGACTCCGCGATCCGGACGCACTCACCGTTGCGCCGTGTGATGCTCAGCACACCTTCGTCCCAGGATGTGAGAACCCCGACCGCGTCCGTGAACGTCGCCTCCCCCGCCCCACCCCCGGTCAGACGCCGGACGGATACCCTTTTGCCCACGTCAGCACGGGTGATGCGGACCTCCGCGTGGCCGCCGGCCAGGAATTCCATCGCTCAAACCGCCCCTCTTGTTCGTCTCGCGCCCGGGAACGGAGATACTAGATGGCGGGCATCGACGACGCCGCGCTCCCGCGCGCCCAGCGGCGGTACTGCCAATCGGTCCGCCGGCCCTACCGAGGAGGAACGACAGCGTGACCTACGTCATCGCGCAGCCTTGTGTCGACGTCAAGGACAAGGCGTGCATCGAGGAGTGCCCGGTCGACTGCATCTACGAGGGCAAGCGGTCCTTGTACATCCACCCGGACGAATGCGTCGACTGTGGTGCCTGTGAGCCGGTCTGCCCGGTCGAGGCCATCTTCTACGAGGACGACACCCCGGAGGAGTGGAAGGACTACTACAAGGCGAATGTGGAGTTCTTCGACGAGCTCGGCTCGCCCGGTGGTGCCAGCAAGCTCGGCCTGATCGACCGCGATCACTCGTTCATCGCGGCGCTGCCGCCGCAGAACCAGTAACGACCCGAGGACCGAGGGGGAGCCCGCCCGCTCCCCTTCGCCTCCGACGTCGTCGGGGGCGCCCCCCGGTGTGAGCCGGGGGAGGTCGCACGGCGCCGCCCGGTCCCGTACGGCCACCTCGCCGTACGGGACCGCTGCGTTGTGCGCCGGTGTCCCGCACCACTGAGAAAGAGAGCACCGTGGGCGCAGCATCGTCTCCCCAGCCCGTCTCCCCCCGCGCGTCGCTCCGCGACCGCCTGCCCGCCTTCCCGTGGGACCGCCTGGAGCCGTACAAGACCACCGCCGCCGCGCACGCCGACGGCATCGTCGACCTGTCCGTCGGCACCCCGGTCGACCCGGTTCCCGCGGTGGTCCAGCAGGCGCTGACCGCCGCGGCCGACAGTCCGGGCTATCCGACGGTGTGGGGCACGGCCGCGCTGCGGGACGCGCTCACCGGCTGGGCGGCCGACCGCCTCGGTGCCCAAGGCCTGGAGCACACCAATGTGCTGCCGGTCGTCGGCTCCAAGGAGCTGGTGGCCTGGCTGCCGACCCAGCTGGGCCTGGGCCCGGGGGACAAGGTCGGCTACCCGCGCCTGGCCTACCCGACGTACGAGGTCGGAGCCCGTCTGGCCGGGGCCGAGCCGGTCGTCTACGACGAGCCCTGGGAGCTGGACCCCAGCGGCCTGAAGCTGCTCTGGCTGAATTCGCCGTCCAACCCGACCGGCCGCGTGCTGAGCGCCGACGAGCTGCGCCGCACCGTCGCCTGGGCGCGCGAGCACGGTGTGCTGGTCTTCAGCGACGAGTGCTACCTCGAACTGGGCTGGGAGGCCGACCCGGTCTCCGTGCTGCACCCGGACATCTGCGGCGGCTCCCACGACGGCCTCGTCGCCGTCCACTCCCTCTCCAAGCGCTCCAACCTCGCCGGCTACCGCTCCGCGTTCCTCGTCGGCGACGCCGCGGTCCTCGGCGACCTGCTCCAGATCCGCAAGCACGGCGGCATGATGATCGCGGCGCCCGTCCAGGCCGCCACCGTCGCGGCGCTGGGCGACACCGCCCATGTCGCCGAGCAGCGCGAGCGCTACGCCCGCCGCCGCGCCGCGCTGCGGTCCGCCTTCGAGGCCGCGGGCTTCCGCATCGAGCACAGCGAGGCCTCGCTCTACCTCTGGGCGACCCGGGACGAGCCCTGCTGGGACACCGTCGGCGAGCTCGCCGGGCGCGGCATCCTCGTCGCCCCCGGCGACTTCTACGGTGCCGCGGGGGACCGGTTCGTACGGATCGCCTTCACCGCCACCGACGAGCGGGTGGCCGCCGCGGTGCGCCGGCTGGCGGAGTGAGCCGCCGCCACGGAACGACGCACCACGACGCATAACCACGCGCAACGACGCGCAGGGGCCCGGGGAGAGCGAACTCCCCGGGCCCCTGCGCGTCGTACGGGCGGACTGCCGGCCGGTCAGCGGCCGCCGAGCGGGAGGCCGCCGAGCAGGCCCTGGGCCGGGGCGAGCAGGCCCTGGGGCGACCCGACCAGGTCCTTGGCGAGCGGCAGCGCGTTGGTGGTGACGCCGTGCTTGGCGACCGGACGGACCACGCTCTCCGCCTTGTCGGCGGCACCCTGGGTGAGCGGCATGGCCTTCTTCACGACCGGACCGGCGGTCTCGACGAGCGCCGGGGCGAGCTTCGTGGCCGCCTTGCTGCCGGCCGCGTTCACCAGGCCGACGCCGTGGCGCGCGGTGTGGTCGAGGGTCTCGCTGGTGTTGTGGGAGTCCAGGGGCGCCGTCAGCCCGCCGAGTGCCTTGGCGGCCGGTTCCGCAGCGGTCGCGGAACCTGCCGCAGCGACCACGGGAGCGGCACCCACTGCAACGAGCAGGGCGGCTCGGGCGATCCGACGCGTAACGGGGAGGGACATGGTGCTCCTTTGACGGAGAAGGACTCGTACTTCTGACAGATGTGCCATGTCCGCCTGGCGGACGCACTGACTACCGCGTCAGAACCCCGAAGGTTGCGGTGAACTCCGGTAAAGAGTTGGTAACGCGTCACATAATCCGCCCTGGAGAAAGAAGGGCAATATGCGCACGGCCCGGTGGGCTGCGGAAACGTCACAGCCCTTTGCGTGCAAGGGAATTGACCGAGCGCACCCATGCGGTCCGGCCAACTCCCTTACGCATCAAAGGAATTGCCGCCCATGCCCCTTTAGGGGGACCAGGCAAACTATTGCTCGGTGATGATACGAACGTTGCGCGCGGCCGCCGCGGAAGCGGCCGGCTTCTGCTGCCAGCCCTTCCCCGAATCGGCCGCGGTCCACGTCCGGCCGGCGTAAGAGATCTGTTCGATGTGCAGCTCGGCGGAGTGCGCGACGGCCCACGTCGCCAGCTCCCAGCCGCGCCGCGAGGCATCGCCCGCGGCCACCACCGGACCGGCCGCCTTCACCGGTATCGTCACGCCGCGCCCGTCGCCCGCGCTGCGGCCGCCGGAGCCGCCCGCCCGTGGCAGCACCTGGGGGCCGAACTCCCGCACCAGCTTCTCCCGCACCTTCGCGGCGTCGGCGCCCCCGCTGCCCACCGGGCGGCTCTCGGTGCAGGTCATCGCGCCCTGGTCGCGCCCCGTGAGCGCCCCGGTCAACTGCGCGGCGTTCGCCTCGTGTTTGGCGTAGGCCTGCGGATAGCCGCTGTGCTGGACCTTCTGCGCGGCGACGGTCAGCGGCAGCCGGGAGTAGCCGGGCACGTTCGCCAGATGCCGGTAGAACTCCCCGGCCGAGTAGACGGGATCCATGATCTTCTTCACGGTGCCCCAGTCCTGCGACGGCCGCTGCTGGAAGAGCCCGACCGAATCCCGGTCGCCGAAGTCGATGTTGCGCAGCCCCGACTCCTGCATCGCGGTCGCCAGCGCGATGGTCACCGCCCGCTCCGGCAGCCCGCGCGAGGACGCCACGGCCGAGATCGTCGCGGCGTTCGCGGCCTGCTCAGGGGACAGCTCGTAGGCCTCGGCGCCGCCCTCGGCGCCGCCCTCGGCGCGCACCGTGCAGCTCGGCGCCCCGGGGCCACCGGTCACGTACTGCACCACGAGGTAGACGGCCAGTCCGATCAGTACGGAGACGGCCGCGGTGATACGCCACCGGCGGCTGCGGCGGAGGGGGGCTGAGGGCTGCGCGGACACGGGCCCACCGTACTGGAGTGCTGCCGATAGGGTCGGATTCATGGAGCGCCGCACAGACCACCCCGCCCTCGACCTGTCGCTCGACGCCGCCGCGCTCACCGCGCAGCTCGTCGACTTCCCCTCCGAGAGCGGCAACGAGAAGGACCTCGCCGACGCCGTCGAGCACGCCCTGCGCGCGCTCCCGCATCTGACCGTCGACCGCCACGGCAACAACGTCGTGGCCCGTACGCACCTGGGCCGCGAGGAGCGGGTGGTGCTCGCCGGCCATCTCGACACCGTGCCGATCGCCGGCAACGTCCCCTCCCGGCTGGACGAGAACGGCGTCCTGTGGGGCTG
The DNA here is from genome assembly GCF_023544705.1 of Streptomyces sp. MCA2. Classification (NCBI taxonomy): domain Bacteria; kingdom Bacillati; phylum Actinomycetota; class Actinomycetes; order Kitasatosporales; family Streptomycetaceae; genus Streptomyces; species Streptomyces sp. MCA2. The sequence continues at coordinate 55,949 of NZ_JAMJFM010000036.1, read as the reverse complement.
CGGCACCTGCGACATGAAGTCCGGCGTCGCCGTCCAGCTGCGGATGGCCGCCACGGTCCCGGCACCCAACCGCGACCTGACCTTCGTCTTCTACGACCAGGAAGAGGTCGCCGCGCACCTCAACGGGCTCGGCCATGTCGCCGACGCCCACCCCGACTGGCTCGCCGGCGACTTCGCCGTCCTCCTGGAGCCCTCCGACGGCCAGGTGGAGGGCGGCTGCCAGGGCACCCTGCGGGTCCTGCTGCGCACCACCGGTGAGCGCGCCCACTCCGCCCGCAGCTGGATGGGTGCCAACGCGATCCACGCCGCCGCCCCGATCCTGGCGAAGCTCGCGGCGTACGAACCGCGCCGCCCGGTCATCGACGGCCTCGAATACCGCGAGGGCCTCAACGCCGTACGCGTCGGGGGCGGCGTCGCCAACAACGTCATCCCGGACGCCTGCACGGTCACCGTGAACTTCCGCTACGCACCGGACCGCACCCCGGACGAGGCGCTGGCCCATGTACGCGAGGTCTTCGCGGACTGCCCGGTGGACGAGTTCGTCGTCGACGACCACTCCCCGGGCGCGCTGCCCGGACTCTCCCACCCGGCGGCCAAGGCCTTCATGGAGTCCGTCGGCGGCAGCGCGATGCCCAAGTTCGGCTGGACCGATGTCTCCCGCTTCAGTGCGCTGGGCGTCCCGGCCGTCAACTACGGCCCCGGCTACTCGCTGCTTGCACACAAGAAGGACGAACGGGTCGAGACCGACCGCATCCTGCACTGCGAGGAGCGGCTGCGCGCCTGGCTGACCGCCTGACGGCCCGGCCGCTGCTCCCGGGACCGGCCGCCGCCGGACCGCATACCCGGCGAATTCCCCTGCTCTTCACGTCGGCGGATCTACGCTGAAACGGCAAACGATCTGCCAGCGGAGGGAGCACGACATGGCCAGTCCCGAGGGAGCACCGGTCCCCGAGGAGCAGCGGCTGGGTCCCGTACTGCGCCGCCAGGACCAGGTGCGTACCGGCACCACGGACCAGCGCCTGCTGGACTCCGAAGGCCCTTCCGAGTGGGTGCACACCGATCCCTGGCGCGTGATGCGCATCCAGTCGGAGTTCGTCGAGGGCTTCGGCGCGCTGGCCGAGCTCGGCCCGGCCGTCAGCGTCTTCGGCTCGGCCCGTACGCCGCGCGACTCCAAGGAGTACGACGCCGCCGTACGGATCGGGCGGGCCCTGGTGGAGGCCGGATTCGCGGTGATCACGGGCGGCGGCCCCGGCGCCATGGAGGCGGCCAACAAGGGCGCCAACGAGGCCGGGGGCACCTCCGTCGGGCTGGGCATCGAGCTGCCCTTCGAACAGGGCATGAACGAGTACGTGAACCTCGGCGTCGACTTCCGCTACTTCTTCGTCCGCAAGACGTGTTTTGTGAAGTACGCCCGGGGGTTCGTGGTGCTCCCCGGCGGGCTCGGCACCCTCGACGAGCTCTTCGAGGCGCTCACCCTCGTCCAGACCCGTAAGGTCACCCGCTTCCCGATCGTGCTGTTCGGCACGGCCTACTGGAGCGGACTGGTCGACTGGCTGCGCGACACCCTCATCGCCGAGGGCAAGGCGTCGATGCACGACCTGGAGCTCTTCCACCTCAGCGACGACGTGGACGAGGCGATCGCGCTGGTGACCAAAGAAGTCGGGATCTGAGGCAGGGGCCGGGATCTGAGGCCCGGACTCCTCAGGCCAGTCCCCGGCGGGCGACCGCCGGGGGCCGGTGGCCGGCGATCGAGGCCACCATGTCCAGCACCTGACGGGTCTCGGCGACCTCGTGGACCCGGTAGACCTGCGCGCCCAGCCAGGCCGAGACGGCGGTGGTCGCGAGGGTGCCGAGCACCCGCTCCTTGACCGGCTTGTCGAGCGTCTCGCCGACGAAGTCCTTGTTGGACAGCGAGACCAGCACCGGCCAGGCGGTGTCCGTCATCTCGCCCAGCCGGCGGGTCGCCTCCAGGCTGTGCCGGGTGTTCTTCCCGAAGTCGTGCCCCGGGTCGATCATGATCGCGTCCCGCCGGACGCCGAGCTCCACGGCCCGCTCGGCCAGCCCGAGCGTCACCCGCAGGATGTCCGCCATCACGTCGTCGTACGTCACCCGGTGCGGGCGGGTACGCGGTTCGGCGCCGCCCGCGTGTGTGCACACCAGGCCCACGTCGTAGCGCGCCGCGACCTCCGCGAGCCGCGGATCGACCCCGCCCCAGGCGTCGTTGAGCAGATCCGCGCCGGCCTCGCACACCGCCTCGCCGACCTCGTGCCGCCAGGTGTCGACGCTGATCACCACATCGGGGAAGCGCTTGCGCACCTCGGCCACGAACCCGACCGTGCGGCGGGCCTCCTCCGCGGCGTCGACCTCCTCGCCGGGACCGGCCTTGACGCCGCCGATGTCGATGATCGCGGCACCGTCGGCCACCGCCTGTTCCACCCTGGCCAGCGCGGGTTCGTCACGGAACGTGGCGCCCTGGTCGTAGAACGAGTCCGGCGTCCTGTTGACGATCGCCATGATCACCGGCTCGTGCGCCCCGAACTCGCGATTCCCCAGCCGCAGCATTCCCTGACTCCCTCTTCATGGTCCGGGAGCGACCCTAACTGTCACACCCGCATGGCACGATCAGTGCAGGCACATAGTCCGGGGAGTTGGTCGTGTTCTGGTTCTTGCTGATCGCGATGGTCGTGGTGGTGGCCGCCGTCACCCTCGTCGTCGTCGGCGGCGGTGACGGCGGTGGGCTGCGGGACGCCGAGCCGGACCGGCTGTACGACCCGCTGCCGGAGGACCGCCCGGTGGCCCGCGCCGATGTGGAAGCCGTCCGCTTTCCGGTGACCGTCCGTGGCTACCGCATGGACGAGGTCGACGACGTCCTGGACCGCCTGGGCGCCGAACTCGCCGAGCGCGACGCCCGGATCGCCGAACTGGAGGCCGCGCTGGCCGGAGCGCACGCCTCCGCCATGGGCGGCCCGGGGCTGATACAGGACGGCCCGCCCGTGCTCGGGCCGGTCAAGGAGACGCGTCCGGCCCCCGGGCCCGGCGCCCCGGAGCACCCCGGGACATCCGAAGCGCCCGGGACGGACCAGGAAGGCGTGGAGCGGGCATGAGCGGCGTGGTGACGGAACCGGACGGCATCCCGCGCTGCCCCTGGGGCATGGCGTCGGCGCAGATGGCCGACTACCGCGCGTACCACGACACCGAATGGGGCCTGCCGGTCCACGGCGACGACGCCCTCTTCGAGCGGATGAGCCTGGAGGCGTTCCAGTCCGGGCTCTCCTGGATCACGATCCTGCGCCGCCGCCCCGGCTTCCGCGCCGCGTTCGCCGGTTTCCGGATCGCCGAGGTGGCGCGGTTCACGGACGCGGACGCCGAGCGGCTGCTCGCCGACCCGGGCATCATCCGCAACCGCGCCAAGATCGCCGCGACGATCAACAACGCCAGGATCGCCGCCGAGCTGGCCGCGGGCGAACTCGACGGCCTCATCTGGTCCTACGCCCCCGACCGGGCCGGCCGGCCGGTGCCGCGCACGATCAGCGATCTCCAGCCGGTGACCCCGGAGTCGACGGCGCTCGCCAAGGACCTCAAGAAGCGCGGCTTCCGCTTCGTCGGCCCGACCACCGCGTACGCGATGATGCAGGCCTGCGGCCTGGTCAACGACCATCTGGCGGACTGCCATGTCCGTCAGGCCGTGGAAGCGGCGGCCGGCTGACCCGGACCGGGCAGCGGGTGCGGGTCAGCGGGGCCGCGGAAGCGTGGCCGGGTCAGCGGGTGCGGGTCAGCGGCCCAGGAAGACCGGCTTCTCCTTCTTCACGAACGCCTCGACCGCGATGTGGTGGTCCTCCGAGGCCCCGGCCCGCCCCTGGAGCTCGTCCTCCTTGCCGAGGGTCTCGGCGAGCGTGTGCCCCGCCCCGTAGGCCAGCGACTCCTTGAGGGCGGCATACGCGGCGGTCGGGCCCGCGGCCAGCCGGCGGGCGACGGCCGCGGCCGTGGCGGCCAGCTCGTCGGCCGGGACCACCTTGTTGGCGATTCCCAGGTCGTACGCCTCCTGGGCGCTGATGTTGCGCGGGAAGAGCAGCAGATCGGCGGCCCTGCCATGGCCGATCAGCCGGGGCAGCGTCCAGGACACCCCGGAGTCCGCGGTCAGCGCGACGCCCGCGAAGGAGGTGTTGAAGGCCGCGGAGTCGGCGACGACGCGGTAGTCGGCGGCGAACGCAAAACCCGCGCCGGCCCCCGCGGCGACCCCGTTGACGCCCGCGACCACGGGCTTGGGCATCTCGGTCAGCGCCGTCACGATCGGGTTGTAGTGCTCACGCACGGTGTTCATGGTGCCGCCGGTGCCATGGGCCCGGTCCTCGGCCAGCAGGCCGATGTGCTCCTTGAGGTCCTGCCCGACGCAGAAGGCGCGCCCGGTGGCGGTCAGCAGAACGGCGCGTACGGCCGGATCGGCGGCCGCCTCCTTGAGGGTGTCCCGCAGCAGGACCTTCGCCTCGATATTCAGCGCGTTCATCGCGTCGGGGCGGTTGAGAGTGATCGTCGCGAGTCCGTCGGTCACGTCATAGAGCACGGTGTCGGCCATAGTGTGGAGTCCCCTCCGTCGCGGCTCGGACTGCTCGGCAGCGGCAGTCAGCGCTCAGGATGCCGGAGATCATCGGGCCTCGGCATGTGACGTACATCAAAGATTGCGGGCGCGTCGGAGGTCGCCGGGCGGAGAAGTATTGCAGCCACCTCCCCGAATTGAGGGGGTTTGAGAGAGCGGGTTGCCGAAGGGATGCTGCCCGATGTTGGTCATCGGGTCGTTCGATGCGGGATAATGGCCTGGAAGCAATCTGTTCGATGCCGGTGACACGTGCCTATTCGGGCCGTCGGCTGAGATGAGCTTGATTGAGCTGGTTTCAGGAAGGGGAACGAGCATGGCGGCCATGAAGCCGCGGACGGGTGACGGCCCGCTCGAGGTGACCAAGGAGGGGCGGGGCATCGTCATGCGCGTTCCGCTCGAAGGCGGCGGGCGGCTCGTCGTCGAGCTGACCCCGGACGAAGCCAAGGCCCTGGGTGAGGCCCTGGACAAGGTCACCGTCTGACAAGGGCGGCGCAACCGGCGGTTTCCCGGGGCTGACCCCGGTATCCCCAGCCGAGATACCCCGGCCCCCGCACGTGGCGCGCAGTGAAGGCGCGCCACGTGCCGGGGCCGTTTCATGTCCTCCCCGGTACCGGTGCCGGTACCGGTGCAGGTCAGCCGCGCTTGACCGCGCAGAGCAGGCCGTCGCCGACCGGCAGCAGGGCCGGCACCAGCGTGGTGCTCTCCCGGACGGCCCGCAGCAGTTCCCGCAGCCGCAGTACCTCGGCGGGCTGCATCGCGGAGTCGACCGTACGGCCGTCGGCGAAGACGCCCTCGAAGCAGACCAGGCCGCCGGGGCGCAGCAGACGCAACGATTCAGCGAGATATTCCAGGCATTCCATCAGGTCGCCGTCGCAGAACACGAGGTCGTAGCCGCCGTCCGCGAGGCGGGGCAGCACGTCCAGGGCGCGGCCCGGAATGAAGCGGGCGCGGTTCCCGGCGAAGCCGGCGGAACGGAATGCCTGCTTGGCGAACGTCTGCCGCTCGGGTTCGAGATCCACGGTGGTCAGCACCCCGTCGGGACGCATGCCGTGCAGGAGATAGATGCCCGACACGCCGGTGCCGGTGCCGATCTCGGCGATCGCTTTGGCGTCCGTGGTGGCAGCGAGCAGACGCAGGGCCGCGCCGGTGCCGGTGGTCACCGTCCGGATGCCGGCTTCGCGCGCGCAGTCACGGGCCCAGCGCAGGGCGGCCTCGGCGCTGTCGTCGATGGTCCCGGCGCCGTACGCCTCGGCGAATGCCAAGTTCGTCTGCCGGTTGCCGGTAATGGCCCTCTCCTGTCCCCGTAGTTGACGCAACCGTGACTGTATCCGCTGCGTGCGGGAACCCGCAGATGGGACTGGACGTTGAGGAGAGGCAGGGGGAAGACGGGGGGATGGACCGGTGAAGACCGCGCGAGACACGCAGCAAGAACAGAAGCAGGACCAAATGCAGGTCAAAACTGCTTATCCGGAGCTAACGGGCGAGGTGGATATGGTAGGGGCTCTACTGGACACCACCAGAGCCACCAGGGGAGGTGCGGCTGCGGCGGGTGACCGAGGGGTGCTGAGGCGCTTGAAGAGGTCGTTCGCCGAGCCGAAATCCGTGACAAACACTGCTGACCGTTCCCGCCCCCATGGCCCCAAGGCCGTGGGAGGGGCCCCCGTCGCCGACTCCGCAACGACCGCGACCTTTGCCGCAGACGCGGATGCGCAGGCGTGGACGCCGCCCAGCTGGGAGGAGATCGTCAGCACCCACAGTGCGCGGGTCTACCGCCTCGCCTATCGCCTCACCGGCAATCAGCACGACGCCGAGGACCTCACCCAGGAGGTGTTCGTCCGCGTCTTCCGCTCGCTGTCGACGTACACCCCCGGCACCTTCGAGGGCTGGCTGCACCGGATCACCACCAACCTCTTCCTGGACATGGTCCGCCGCCGTCAGCGCATCCGTTTCGATGCGCTGGGTGACGATGCCGCCGAGCGGCTCCCCAGCCGCGAGCCCTCCCCGCAGCAGCATTTCAACGACACCCACTTCGACGCCGATGTGCAGCAGGCGCTGGACACCCTCGCGCCCGAGTTCCGCGCCGCCGTCGTCCTGTGCGACATCGAGGGTCTGTCGTACGAGGAGATCGCCGCGACGCTCGGTGTCAAGCTCGGTACGGTCCGCAGCCGGATCCACCGCGGCCGCTCCCATCTGCGCAAGGCGCTCAAGCACCGCGCTCCGGCCACGCGTGCCGAAGAGCGTGAGCAGCGGCGCTCGCTGGCCGTGGTGCCCACGGGGGAGGTCGGAATCGCGTGAGTGCCATGGGCGGTCCGTCCCCCGCCGAGCAGCATCTCGGCGACCGCCTCGCGGCTCTGGTCGACGGCGAGTTGGGGCATGACGCACGCGAGCGGGTGCTCGCGCATCTTGCGACATGCGGACGGTGCAAAGCAGAGGCCGACGCCCAGCGTCGGCTCAAAAGCGTATTCGCCGAGACGGCACCCCCCGGCCCGTCCGAGGGGCTGCTGGCACGGCTGCAACAGCTGCCCGGCGGCGACCCCGGCGGTCTCGGCAACGGCAGCCGGCTCGGGAACGGCAGCTTCGGACGCGGCGACTTCGCCCGCGGCGGCGGCGCGTTCCGCTACCTCCCCTCCGACAGCCACTCCGGCCACGCCATGGCAGCGGTGCCCCCACAGTCCCGCGCGCGCGGCTTCCGTGTGCAGGAGACCGACCGGCCCGCGCAGCGGCGCCGGTTCGCTTTCGCGGCGGCCGGTGCGGTCTCGCTCGCGGCCTTCGCGCTGGGCGGCGCCCTCCCGCTGGAGGCGGCCGTGGATCTGCCCGGCGGACGCGTCGACGGCGGCGGCACGGCCGTCACCCCGCTCAGCGTCAGCCCGGCGGCCGACAGCAATTCCCTCCTGCGCCGTGAGGAGTTTCCCGCCAAGAATTCCCGGTCCGGCGCCTGGCAGCAGCCGTCCGGCGGTCCCACCATGGCCCCGGCCCCCAGCGCCATGACCCTGTACGGCCCCACCACGGCGCCCCCCTCCCCGCAGTCGTCCGCGGCAGCGACCGCCCCGGCGGGACGCTTCGGCCTGTCGCCGCTGATAGCCGCGACCGGTCCGGCCTCGGCGTACCACCTCGCGCCGCTGGCTGCCGCGACCGGCAACGCCCCCGTGCGGAAGAACCCGCCCGGGCTCCCGCCCCTGGAGCCCAAGCGTCCGCTGATCGGTTCCGCGGCCGCGGCAGGCCCCTCCGTCCCTGGCTCAACCTCCGCCCACCACTGACCGTCCCCCCTGCGCAGCCCCCCTCGGAACTGGTTGAATCGCGGTGGGGCGGCGCACCCCTGACCGGGCGCGTGCCGCGAGGTGGTGGTGGCCCGCGCACGGCCGCGGGCGAATTCTGGGGAGAGCATGGACGACGGTAAGGCCGCCGGGCCGAAGCTGAAGTGGTGGAGCCGCCCGGGAGGCACCCCGCGCACGGAACCGTCCGCCGAGGCCGGTCCGCAGGCGGTGCCGTCCGCCGACGGCCCGGCGGGCGGGACGGGGGCCGGCGCGTCCGGTGCGTCCGATGTGCAGGAGGCGGAGGACTGGATCGTGCGCCCGCCCGAGCCGCGGAACGCCTCGGAAGCAGGTGTGGCAAACCCGTCGCCCGGGAGCGCGGAGGCGCCCGAAGCGGCCCCTGCGGACGATGAGTTGGCGTGGGCTGGGGGTGCGAGGGCCGTGGACGGGACGCCGCAGGAGGATTCCGGGGCCGTGGGCGCCGGGCCGAGCGGTGCGCGCCCGGCTCCCTCGACCGTGACGCTCCGCCGGGTGGCCGGGGACGTGCGGGACGGAACACGGCCCGCGGCGGCGGACGAAACGGCCCCGGCCGCGATGGCGGCCCCCGCTCCCGAAGCCGCTCCGGTACCGCCCACGGCGCCGGTAGCGGCCGAGACCCCGAGCGCGCCGCCGCAGCGGCAGCGGCCGTTGCATCCCGAGGACCCGTACGGCACCCCTCCGTACGGCGGCCCCGGGCCGTGGGCGCCCGCGCCGCCCGTACAGCGGCCGGTGGCGACCCCCGCACACGGCACGGTGCTCCCGCCGGCCGCCGCGCCGCAGCCCCCGTACGGTGCCCCTGCGGCCCCGCAGGGCGCGGGCCAGGGCGCGGGCCACCCGAGCCCGGCGCAGCCCGCCGCACCGCCCGCTCCGCCGACGGGCGGGCCGGGGACGACCGTCGAGGACCGCCCGCCGCTCATGCCCCCCGGCGAGCAGCCGCAGCCGGCCGGGACGGCCGACGCCGCGCACCCCCGCCCGGCCGCCGAGCCCGCCGCATCCCACCGGCCCGGACTCCAGAAGTCCGGCCCCCCACAGACCGGCCCCGCCCCGACCGCCGCTCCCCGGCCCGACGCACCGCAGCCCACCGGCTCGCAGCACCCCGGCCCGCAGCCCACCGCACCGCACCCCACCGGCCCGCAGACCGCCCCCCTGGACACAGCGGCCGGACCGGCCGCCGGACCCGACGGGGCGTGGAACGCCGCGGACGGGGCCTTCCTCCCGCACCCCGGCGACGGCGGTCCCCGCCCGGCAGCCGCGGCCGGGCCCTACGCCGCTCCGCCGCAGCCCTTCTCCGGCCTGCCCGGCGACCACGGCCCGGCCCCCGCCCAGGGACAGCCGTCCGCCTCGCACGGCGCCTGGCAGCAGTACGACCCCTGGAGCGCGCCGCTCCAGGGCGGACCCGTCGCCGGGCCACCGCACGAACGGCGCCGCCGTCGGGGGCTGCTGGTGGCCGGCGCGGTGGCGCTCGCGCTGCTCGCGGGCGGCATCGGCGGCGGCATCGGCGCCTACGTCGAGCGCTACGGCGGGATCAACGACATCAGGCTTCCGCAGTCCGCCGGTGACGAGGCCGGCCGCAGGCCCGACAGCGTCGCCGGGATCGCCCGGAGCGCGCTGCCCGGGGTGGTCACCATCCACGTACGCGGCAGCGCCGAGCAGGGCACCGGCACCGGCTTCGTCCTCGACCGCCAGGGCCACATCCTCACCAACAACCATGTCGTCCAGCCGGCCGGCAGCGGCGGCGAGATCTCGGTGACGTTCAGCGGCGGCGAGACGGCCAAGGCCAAGGTCGTCGGCGAGGACGGCGGCTACGACCTCGCCGTCATCCAGGTGGAGGGCGTCACGGGACTGCGGCCGCTCACGCTCGGCAACTCCGACTCCGTGCAGGTCGGCGACCCGGTGGTGGCGATCGGTGCCCCGTTCGACCTCGCCAACACCGTCACCTCCGGGATCATCAGCGCCAAGCAGCGCCCGATCACCGCGGGCGGCGAGAAGGGCGACGGCAGCGATGTCTCGTACGTGGACGCGCTCCAGACCGATGCGCCCATCAACCCGGGCAACTCCGGCGGCCCGCTGGTGGACGCCAAGGCGCGGGTGATCGGCATCAACAGCGCCATCCGGGCGGCCGACAGCGGCAGCGGACTGGGCGGCGGCGGCCAGGGCGGCAGCATAGGGCTGGGCTTCGCCATACCGATCAACCAGGCCAAGCGGGTGGCCGAGGAGCTGATCAACACCGGCCGGGCGACGCATCCGGTGATCGGCGTGACCCTGGAGATGGAGTACGCCGGTGACGGGGCGCGGGTCAGCGAGCACAGCAAGAGCGGCAAGCCGCCGGTCATCCCGGACGGACCCGGTGCCAAGGCGGGGCTCAAGGCCGGTGACGTGATCACCACCGTGGACGGTTCCCCGGTGCACAGCGGCGAGGAGCTGATCGTCAAGATCCGCAGCCACCGGCCCGGCGACACGCTGGCGCTCACCCTCCAAAGGGGCGGCAAGGAACGGTCCGTACGGCTCAGCCTGGGTTCCTCCAGCACGGGCTGATCGTTTGCATGGTGTTGGGGCGGGCGACTCCCGCCCGACGTACCGGGCCAGGTACCGTGATAGGCGGCCTGGCCCGTAGGCCGACGAAGGCCGCGGATTACCCAAGGAGCTGCAAGGTGTTCTTCGACATAGGACCCCTCGAGCTGGTGGCGCTCGTGATCCTTGCGGTGCTCGTCTTCGGCCCGGACAAGCTCCCCAAGGTCATCCAGGACGTCATGGGCTTCATCCGCAAGGTGCGGGCGTTCTCCGACAGCGCCAAGGAGGACATCCGCAGCGAGCTGGGGCCGGACTTCAAGGACTTCGAGTTCGAGGACCTCAAGCCCAAGAACTTCGTCCGCAAGCATGTCCTGGAGAAGGACGAGTACGGCCTCAAGGACCTTCAGGAGATCCGCAACGGCTTCGACCTGAAGAAGGAGATGGCCGAGGTCACCGACGCCGTCAACGGCCACGACGGTGCCCCTTCCGCCACGCCCTCGAACGGGGCAGGTCCCAGCCTGTCCAAGGAGCCCCCGGCCGCCTCCGCCGGGCGCCCTGACCTGGTGAAGAAGGCCGGAAGCCCTCAGCCGGACGAGCGTCCGCCGTTCGACTCCGACGCCACCTGACACACACCGGTATGACCGGCTGTGTTGACGCCTATGGCTATGCTCCCGGTGTCCGGGGTTCGGTCGCCTGAGGGGGGCGGGCCGCCCACGACGCAGGGCAACAAGGAGGCTCCGCGCAGATGGAGACGACGAGTCGGACAGCGGCACAAGGGGTGTCCGCCGAGGCCGGCCGGAAGGTCGACGGCTATCTGCTGGCCGCGTTCCCGTGGTACGGCCTCGACGAGGCGTTCACCGGTCCGCGCTGGCTGATGCAGGTAGGCGCGGCCGCGGACGGCACCGTCGAGCACGGCGCCACCGGGCACGGCGAGGAGCCCACGATCAAGGTGGAACCTCCGCAGGACGAGCGGTTCGCAGTAGTGGTCACGGTCGCCAGCCGCCCCGTACGGCGCAGCGCCGACGGCACCGGCGTACTGGAGGCGACCTCGGTCTCGACGGCCGCCTGGCTCGCCGGGTCGGGCCTGCTCGCGCAGACCTGGCCGACCCAGATGGACCGGACGCTGCGTCAGGACTGGCTGGACCAGCAGACGATGCTCGCCTGGGAGCTGGCCGACGATCTCGGCGGCGGGAGCTGGAGCGAGCTGATGCTGCCGGTGGACGGCGCCCCGACGTCGTTCGCCTACCGCGAGTCCGAGTACGGCTGGGTGCTGGCCGGCTCGGCGAGCGAGGGCCCCGAGGGCGTGCACATCGGTGCCTACGGGCGCGGGATGAGCGCGTACGGGCTGGGCTTCTCGGTGATCCAGGACCTGGCGGCGTACGACGGCTGAACGGCCCGGCAACAAAGGGGCGGACCCGTACGGGTCCGCCCCTTTCCGCGTCATCCGGGAGCCGGGGCCACGGCGGCCCCCACCCCCAGGGAACCGGCCGCGGCCGCGGTCTCAGAACTTGTTGCGCGGGGTGATGCCGAGCGACATGCCCTGGAGGCCCCGCTGCCGGCCGCCCAGCTTGCCCGCGATCGCGCGGATCGCCGAGCCGGCGGGGGAGTCGGGGTCGGTCAGCACGACCGGCTTGCCCTCGTCGCCGCCCTCGCGCAGCCGGACGTCGATCGGGATGTTGCCGAGCACCGGCACCTGGGTGCCGGTCGTCTTCGTCAGGCCCTCGGCGACCCGCTCGCCGCCGCCGGTGCCGAAGACATCGACCATCTCGTCGCAGTGCGGGCAGGGCAGCCCGGACATGTTCTCGACCACGCCGACGATCTTCTGGTGGGTCTGCACGGCGATCGAACCGGCCCGCTCGGCGACCTCGGCGGCGGCCTGCTGCGGGGTGGTGACCACCAGGATCTCGGCGTTCGGCACCAGCTGGGCCACCGAGATCGCGATGTCGCCGGTGCCCGGGGGCAGGTCCAGCAGCAGGACGTCGAGGTCGCCCCAGTAGACGTCGGCGAGGAACTGCTGGAGCGCGCGGTGCAGCATCGGGCCGCGCCAGACGACGGGGGCATTGCCGGGGGTGAACATGCCGATCGAGATGACCTTCACGCCGTTCGCCGACGGCGGCATGATCATGTTCTCGACCTGGGTGGGCTTGCCGTAGGCGCCCAGCATGCGGGGCACGGAGTGGCCGTAGATGTCGGCGTCCACGACACCGACCTTCAGGCCGTCGGCGGCCATCGCCGCGGCGAGGTTGACGGTCACCGACGACTTGCCGACACCGCCCTTGCCGGAGGCCACGGCGTAGACCCGGGTCAGCGAACCGGGCTGGGCGAACGGCACCTCGCGCTCGGCGGTGCCGCCGCGCAGCGAGGTCGCCAGCTCCTTGCGCTGCTCGTCGCTCATCACGTCGAGCTCGACCGAGACGCCGGTGACGCCGGGGACCTTCGTGACGGCGTCGCGCACGTTGTTGGTGATCGTCTCGCGCATCGGGCAGCCGGAGACGGTGAGGTAGACCACGACCGCCACCGCGCCGTCCGCAGCGATGTCGACCGATTTGACCATCCCCAGGTCGGTGATGGGACGGTGGATCTCGGGGTCGTTCACCGTCGCGAGCGCTTCGCGGATCGCGTCCTCGCTCGGCGCGGCGCCTGGGGGAGTGTCGGTAGCCATGTCCCGATGGTACGGCGCGTGAGGGTGCCTCCGGAAAGCCCGTCAGCGGTCGCGTTCGTCACTCTCCGCACCGGCCGGCTGCCGCAGCTCCAGATCCCGCAGCATGTCCTGGAGCTCGGAGCGGATCCAGTCGCGGGTGGCGACCTCGCCCAGACCGAGCCGCAGGGCCGCGATCTCCCGGGTCAGATACTCGGTATCGGCGATGGAGCGCTCGTTCTGCTTGCGGTCCTGCTCGTGGGTGACCCGGTCGCGGTCGTCCTGGCGGTTCTGCGCCAGCAGGATCAGCGGTGCGGCGTACGACGCCTGGAGCGACAGCGCCAGCGTCAGGAAGATGAACGGGTACTGATCGAACCTCACACTGCTGGGCGCCGTCGTGTTCCAGATGACCCACACAATGATGGTGACGGTCATCCAGACGATGAAGCGGCCGGTCCCCAGGAAGCGGGCGATCTTCTCCGACAGCCGTCCGAACGCCTCCGGGTCGTACTCCGGCAGGAACGTACGGCGCGGTGCGCGCGGCTGGTCGAGCCGGACCCGCGGCCGGTCGGCGGCGCCCCGGCGCACCGCCGAGGCCCCGTTCGCCCGCGACCGTTCCCGGCCGCTCTCCCGCTCCTCAGCGCCCATCGGCCCGCTCCCCGGCATGCCTGTCGCCGGTCAGACCGGCCGCCGCCGAGCCGTGCAGACCGTCCTCGCGCCAGTCGTCCGGCAGCAGATGGTCCAGCACATCGTCGACGGTGACCGCGCCCAGCAGCGCCCCGCCCTCGTCCACCACCGGCGCGGCGACCATGTTGTACGCGGCCAGATAGCTGGTCACCTCCGGCAGCGGGGTGTCCGGTGGCAGGGCCGGCAGATCGGTGTCGGCGATCGAGCTGACGAGGGTGAACGGCGGGTCGCGCAGCAGCCGTTGGAAGTGCACCAGGCCCAGATACTTGCCGGTGGGGGTCTCGTCCGGCGGCCGGCAGACGTAGATCTGGGCGGCCAGCGCGGGCGAGAGGTCCGGGTCGCGCACCCGTGCCAGGGCGTCCGCGACCGTCGCGTCCGGGCGCAGCACGATCGGCTCGGTGGTCATCAGACCGCCCGCGGTCCGCTCCTCGTACGCCATCAGCCGCCGCACATCCGCGGCCTCCTCCGGCCGCATCAGCGCCAGCAGCCGCTCCTTCTCCTCCTCCGGCAGTTCGGAGAGCAGATCGGCGGCGTCGTCCGGGTCCATCGCCTCCAGGACGTCGGCGGCCCGCTCGTCCTTCAGCTTGCCGATGATCTCGACCTGGTCGTCCTCCGGCAGCTCCTCCAGGACATCGGCCAGCCGGTCGTCGTCGAGCGCCGCGGCCACCTCGGCGCGCCGCTTGGCGGAGAGGTGGTGCAGTACGCCGGCGAGGTCGGCGGGCCGCAGCTGTTCGAAGGTGGCGAGCAGGCTCTCCGCCCCCTGCCCGTGCTCCTCCAGCGAGAAGCCGGTCACCGCGGACCACTCGACGGTCAGCACCTCGCCCTTGCGGCGCAGCGCCCCGCCCTTGCCCTTCCGTACGAAGACCTTGTCGATCTCCCAGTCACGGCGGGCCGGCAGCTGGGTGATGCCGATGTCGAGGACGGTGACCTCCTCGCCGGTCTCCACCAGCCGCACCCGCCGGTCGAGCAGCTCGCCGAGCACCAGCGTCTCGGACGTCCGCTGTTCGAAGCGCCGCATATTGACCACGCCGGTGATGATGATCTGGCCGGACTCCACTCCGGTCACCCGCGTCATGGGCACGAAGATCCGGCGCCTGCTGATCACCTCGACGACCACGCCGAGCAGCCGTGGCGGGCGGTCGCCGACCCGGAGCAGCGCGACGAGGTCCCGCAGCCGGCCGACCTGATCGCCGTTGGGGTCGAAGACGGCGATGCCGGCGAGATGGGAGACAAAGACCCGGGGAGTCACCACTGCCATGCAGAGTGCCGCCCTTTCTCCCGTTCGGCACCGAATTAAGGCATGAATTCGGGTTCAGGCTAACGCGCCCCGGCCCCCGCCGCCCTGGTGGGAGAGGCCGTAGGGTGACCGCCACGCACCCCGCCGAAGACCGTGCACGGCCCAGGTACGCTGCCGTACTGCTGTCGAGGTCACCCGCATCAGGAGGCAGAGCCCACGTGAGTGCAATCCCCCAGGGGGCCGGCCCCCGATCCCTGGCCGGAACCCGTCGTACGGGACGGGCCGCGCTCGTGGGGGCGTCCTGTGCGGTACTGGCCGCGGCGCTGACGGGCTGCGGTGGGGAAGAAGACCCGGACGCCGGCACCAACGGCGTGGGAAAGCTGCCCGCCTCGAAGATCGAGTCCAAGGCACGGGCCGCGGCCCAGCGCGCCGATACGGTGCACCTCTCCGGCAACGTCGTCAGCCAGGGCCGCACCTACAAGCTCGACATGAGTCTGGCGAAGGACGGCGCGAAGGGCGAGCTGACCACGAAGGCGGCCGCCTTCCAGCTGCTGCGGGTCGGCGATGCGCTCTATCTGAAGGCGAACGCGGCTTTCTGGGCCGGCGAGAAGAGCGGTGCGCAGGGCGCACCCAGCCAGGCGGCGGACAAGCTCGGCGGCAAGTACGTCAAGGTGCCCGCCACCGATCCCGTCTACAAACGCTTCAGCGGCTTCACCGACAAGGACACCCTGCTCGCCGGCCTGCTCGGGCTGCACGGCAAGCTGACGACCGGTGACCGCAGCGACATCAACGGCGTACGCACCATCCGGGTGGCGGCCGGCGCGGGCTCCGGCGGCACCCTGGACGTCTCGCTGGAGGGCACGCCCTACCCGCTGCGGCTGCGTCGCGCCGGCGGTGCGGGGGTGGTCCGGCTGGCCGACTGGGGCAAGAGCGTGGACCTCAAGGCCCCGGCCAAGGACCAGGTCGTCGACTACGGCAGCAAGATCGCCGGCAAGGGCTGAGCACCGGGAACGGACCGCGGCCCGGCAGCTCGCCGGGTACGGCCGCCCCCCGGAGGCCGCATCGGCCTCATGTACCGGCCTGACGCATCGGCCTCATGCACCGGCCTGACGCGCCGGGCTCGGCCCGCGCCTCCCGGGCTTCAGCCCTTACGCCCCCGACGCAGCAGCCTCGGCAGCGCGGCCGGAGCGGGGCGCCGGGTGATCGCGGAGGTCGCCAGCGGCGGCGCGGCGTGCGAGTCCTCCGGCATCTGCCCGGGGCGCTGCCCGGCCTCTCCGGTCGGCTCCAGCCGCAGCACCCGGCTCTCGCGCGCCCAGCGCTCCGTGAGGGTGTCGGCGTCCGGCGCGTTGAGGCGCTTGCCCTTCAGTTCGCCGACCGCGGACTGCCAGGCCTCGCTTCCGGGCGCCGGCTCGACCACCCTGGCCTGCCAGGCGATCAGCCGGCCGCCCTTGTCCTTGCTGCGTACGGTGACCATCGCCGTACCGCCGTCGGTGAGCCCGAGGTCGGCCAGCGGCTGTTCGCCGGACCCGTCCCCGATGAGGCAGGCGGCGCCGTCGTGCCACAGATGCCACAGCGCCCGGGCCGGGCCGGCGCTTCCCCGCACCCAGATGAGGCCGGACTTCTTCGTGGCCTCTTCGATGAGCGCCCGATCCTGCAAGGCCTGCGACACGGTCTCCGTCATACGGTCCAGCCTAATATCCCCCGCCACGGCCCCCCGGGCCCGCCCAGGCCCTGAGATGCGGCGGACCCGGACGTCACGCGCGCGAGGTCACAGCCACCCGTTGCGCTTGAACCCGCGGTGGATGCCGAAGCAGAGGGCGACCGTCGCCAGCATCATGGCGGGGTAGCCGAACTTCCAGTGCAGCTCGGGCATGTAGTCGAAGTTCATGCCGTAGATCCCGGCGATCATCGTGGGGACGGCGAAGATCGCCGCCCATGCCGTGATCTTGCGCATGTCCTCGTTCTGCGCGACGGCCGCCTGCGCGAGGTTGGCCTGAAGGATGGAGTTGAGCAGATCGTCGAAGGACAGCACCTGCTCGTTGACCCGCGCGAGGTGGTCGGCGACGTCCCGGAAGTACTTCTGGATGTCGGAGTCGACCAGCCGCATCGGGCGCTCGCTCAGCAGCTGCATCGGCCGCAGCAGCGGCGACACCGCACGCTTGAACTCCAGTACCTCACGCTTGAGTTGGTAGATCCGCCCGGCGTCGCCGCCCTTGGGGGAGCCCTTGCCGCCGTTGCCCTTGCCGTTGGTGCCCGAGCTGAAGACGTCGATCTCCACCTCGTCGATGTCGTCCTGGACCGCACCGGCCACCGCCATATAGCCGTCGACGACCTGGTCGGCGATGGCGTGCAGTACCGCGGACGGCCCCTTGGCCAGCAGCTCCGGGTCGTCCTGGAGCCGGTGCCGCAGCGCGCGCAGCGAGCCCTGGCCGCCGTGCCGCACGGTCACGATGAAGTCCCGGCCGGTGAAGCACATCACCTCGCCGGTCTCCACCACCTCGCTGGTCGCGGTCAGCTCGGTGTGCTCCACGTAGTGGACCGTCTTGAAGACGGTGAACAGGGTCTCGTCGTAGCGCTCCAGCTTGGGGCGCTGGTGCGCGTGCACGGCGTCCTCGACGGCGAGCGGGTGCAGCCCGAACTCCTGGGCGATACCGGCGAATTCGGCCTCCGTGGGCTCGTGCAGCCCGATCCAGGCGAAGCCGCCCTCGGTCCGGACGCCGGCCATCGCCTCGGCCGGGCTGACGTGCTCGCTCACCCGGCGCCCCTCGCGGTACACACCGCAGTCGACGATGGCGCTGTTCGCGCAGGGGACGGACTCGTAGCGGTACGGGGCGTCGTCGCGACGCCGGGACGGACGGACGGCGGCACGCAGGTCACGGATCATCGACATGGCAGGCTCCTTCACGGGCCGGCCGTCAGCTGCGAGCGCGGGGCGCAACGCTGCCCGGAACGTGGACGTACAAGGCGTCATCGGCTGTACGTCCGCAAAGCGGGCGGCGCTCCGTGCGGGGACACTGACGGCAGTTCGCAGAAAACACGGAACAAAGAGTCGAAGGCGCTCTTCCGTCATCTACATCCGGCGCAAAGGTGCTTCCCTGGTTTCGCCGCTGAGCGGCGGGGTACGGAAGCTCTCGGATCAGGAGATTCGCTGCGCGAAGGGGATGACAGGAGAACTATCGGTACTGCACGGTCGACTCGGATCCACCGCAGCCCCACCTCCTCCGGCCGGTCCCCGTTGGGGGACGACGTCATTCCCTGACCAGACGGCAAGGCTATCAGCCGCCTGAAGCGTTACGGTGCCGCTTTGCCTGTTCCATACGAAGGACAGGCGCCGCGACGGAGCCCCCCGGACGGAGCCCGGAGGAGGCCACTGAGGTGCCGGCCGGGTGCGGGACCGGCCGTATGCTCGCGGCATGTCTGACGTTCTTGAGCTGGTCGAGGCCCGGTTGCGGACAACCCTGGGTGAGCCGGACGCGCGCGCCGCCGTCACCTTCCTCGGCACCGACCGTATCGAGGTCCTCCGCTTTGTGGACAACGGGGTGGTCCGTTACGCCACGCTCGGGATGTCCGCGCAGCCCATGGCCGATCCCACCGCCGTGCTGGCCGACCCCCTGCGGGGCCCGCGCGCCGAACTCCTGCTGTCCGTAAGGGCCGGCCGCGTGGAGAGCGACAAGGTGCTCAGGCCGCTCGCGGTGCTCGCCGCGTCGCCGCAGGTCGAGGGGGTGGTCGTGGCTCCCGGTGCCTCGCTGGACGTGGGGGAGCCGCTGTGGCCGGAGGCGGCTTTCACCTCGGTCCTGGTCGCATCGCCCGGGGGACTCGTCGAGGACCTCGAACTCGACGAGCCGAGGGAGCCGGTCCGGTTCCTGCCGCTGCTGCCGATGACGCCCAACGAGGCCGCCTGGAAGCGGGTGCACGGCGCCGAGGCCCTGGAGAAGCGCTGGCTGGAGCGCGGCACGGACCTGCGCGACCCGCTGCGTGCGGGCGTACCGCTCGACTGAGCCGCTACGGCGGCGCGCCCCGCCCGCCCTCCGGAAGAGGGGGCGGACGGGGCGTCAGTTTCCTTGTGCGGGACGGCAGGCGGACGGGTGCGCGGGTTCCGCCTCAGTCGGCGAAGACGGCCACCCCGTCCTCCATGACGTGCTGCGGCTCCCGTTCCTCGGCGTGGAGGGTCAGCGCCCGGCGCCGGAGGGCGACGACGGCGGCGCCGGCCACTGCCGCCGCGGCCGCGATCACGAACGGGATGTGGATGTCGGTCCACTCCTCGATCTTGGGCGCGAGGAACGGTGCGGCCGCCGCCGCGAACCACCGCACGAAGTTGTAGCCGGCGCTCGCCACCGGACGCGGCGCGTCCGAGACGCCCAGGGCCAGTTCCGTGAAGACGGTGTTGTTCAGACCGATGAAGGCGCCGGACGCGACCGTGCAGACGACGGCGGTGGTGTGGTCGCCGTAGCCCAGCACCAGCAGGTCGGCGGCGAGCAGCAGCAGCGAGGCGCCCAGCACCTTCAGCGAGCCGAAGCGGTGCTGGAGCCGGGGCGCCACGATCACCGAGAACACGGCGAGCAGCACGCCCCAGGCGAAGAAGACCCCACCGGACTTGTACGGCGACATGTTCAGCACGAACGGGGTGAAGGCCAGCACCGTGAAGAACGCGTAGTTGTAGAAGAACGCGGAGACGGCGGCGGAGGCCAGGCCGCCGTGGCCGAGGGCCTTGATGGGGTCGAGCAGTGAGGTCTTGCGGGCCGGCTTGGGCTGCTCCTTGAGGAAGGCCGTGATGGCGAGGAAGCCGATGGCCATCAGGGCGGCGGTGCCGAAGAAGGGGTAGCGCCACTTCATGTCGCCGAGGATCGCGCCGAGCAGCGGGCCGCAGGCCATCCCGAGCCCCAGTGCGGACTCGTAGAGCAGGATCGCCGCCGCGCTCCCGCCGGCCGCGGCGCCCACGATGACCGCCAGCGAGGTGGAGACGAACAGGGCGTTGCCCAGGCCCCAGCCGGCCCGGAAGCCGACGAGTTCGCCGACCGATCCCGACATGCCGGAGAGCGCGGCGAAGACCACCACCAGTGCCAGTCCGGCCAGCAGCGTCTTCCGGCCGCCGATACGGCTGGAGACGAAGCCGGTGACCAGCATCGCGACGGCGGTGATCAGGAAGTAGGAGGTGAAGAGGAGGGAGACCTGGCTGTTGGTGGCGTGCAGGCCCTGGGCGATCGAGGGGAGGATCGGGTCGACGAGGCCGATGCCCATGAAGGCCACGACCGAGGCGCCCGCCGTGGCCCATACGGCCTTCGGCTGGCGCAGGAGGGATGCGCCGCCCTCCTCGAACGGATCGTCCGCGCGGCCGTGGCCGCCGCTCTTCGTGCCGCTCATGCTGCGGTTCCCCTTCCCGTTGCCGGTTGCGTAGCCCTGACCCCGCTGCCTTGCGGGGCCCGCCGAGATCGTTGACGTTTACACACAATAAGTTAGGTACGCTAAAGAGTGCAAGTGACAACTATCTGCCCTGGTGGGGAGGCGCGGGCCGGGAAACCGGTCAAATGCGCGGCGCCGTACGTGATTCGGGGCACACCGGTCGGGTGATCGTCCTTGACGGGGCGCCGGGGCTGGAGGACCGTGGATGCCTATGAGGGGCGAACCCAGTTGCCCGAAGTGCGGAGGCCGGGTACGGGCGCCCGGTCTCTTCTCCGACACCTGGCAGTGCACGCTGCACGGCACCGTGCACCCACTCCAGCCCGTTGTCCCGCCGAGCGTCGAGGCGCTCGGTGTGGTGGTGCACCGCGCCCAGGTGCCCGTATGGATGCCCTGGCCGCTGCCGGTCGGCTGGCTGTTCACGGGCGTGGCCTGCGCCGGCGACGACCGCAGCGGCGGCCGGGCGACCGCAGTGGCCTGTACGGGCCCCGGACCGCTCGGCGGCCCCGGCGAACTGCTGCTGATCGCCGAGGAGCTGGGCGTCGGACTCGGCGCGCGCTATGCCGGTATCGACGGCCCCGACCCCGGTCCCCATATGTGCGTGGACAAACCGCCGCACGCCAAGGTGCTCGCGGCCGGCCGCCCGACCCCGTTGTGGCATGTCGACGATGTGCCCCCGGACCGTGCGGTCTTCGCGGGCGAGGCGCGCGGGCTGTGGCTCTGGGCGATCGCCTGGCCCGAGCAGTCGGGGCTGCTGATGTACGACGAACTGGTGCTGACGGATCTGCGGGAGGCGGGCGCCGAGGTGGATCTGCTGCCGTGCGGGGCGATCTCGCCGCGGATTCTGGGCTGAGGGCCGGCGCCACGGACCGCGGCCGCCGGGCGGCGGGGTGGCGCCGCTCACCCTCCGAGGGGCGCCGGACGCTACCGGCCGCCCGGTATCCTTCTGAGGTCCCCCTACGGTGCACTTCCGCCCGGCATCCCGCCCGGGTCCCGTCCCGTATCCGTCTCCCACAGTCTGGAGTCCGCGTCGTGCGCATCGATCTGCACACCCACTCCACGGCGTCGGACGGTACGGACACCCCCGCCGAGCTGGTGCGAGGTGCCGCGGCCGCGGGGCTGGACGTCGTCGCGCTCACCGACCACGACACCGTCGGCGGGCATGCCGAGGCGCGTGCCGCGCTGCCCGCGGGGCTGACGCTGGTCACCGGCGCCGAACTCTCCTGCCGGATCGACGGGGTGAGCCTGCACATGCTCGCCTACCTCTTCGACCCCGAGGAGCCGGAACTCGCCCGGGAGCGGGAGCTGGTGCGGGACGACCGGGTGCCGCGGGCCCAGGGCATGGTGGCCAAGCTGCGCGAGCTCGGTGTGCCGATCACCTGGGAGCAGGTCGCCCGGATCGCCGGGGACGGCGCCGTGGGACGGCCGCACATCGCCACCGCCCTCGTCGACCTGGGCCTGATCGGCACCGTCTCGGACGCCTTCACCTCCGAGTGGCTCGCCAACGACGGCCGGGCGTACGTACAGAAGCACGAGCTCGACCCGTTCGAGGCGATCCGGCTGGTCAAGGCCGCGGGCGGGGTCACCGTCTTCGCGCATCCGCTGGCCGTCAAGCGCGGCTCCTGTGTACCGGAGAGCGCGATCGCCGAACTGGCCGCGGCCGGCCTCGACGGCATCGAGGTCGACCACATGGACCACGACGCGCCGACCCGGGCGCGGCTGCGCGGCCTGGCCGCCGACCTCGGCCTGCTGGCCACCGGTTCCAGCGACTACCACGGCAGCCGCAAGACCTGCCGCCTCGGCGAATACACCACCGACCCGGAGATCTACGGCGAGATCGTGCGCCGCGCGACCGGCGCCTTCCCCGTTCCCGGCACGGGCGGCTGACCCCACCACGGCCGCCGGCCGCACCGCGCGCCCCTCCCCGGGGTCCTCGACACCTGCCCGGTGCCGTCCGCACCGTGCGCGGAGCGTCCCGCGCCCGCCGCCCGCCAACTTCCCCCGCTTTCCGCTCCTTTACGGGACGACGCCCGTGCGCCGCCCGTGAGCGCTCGTCCCGTACCACCTCTCGCAAGGCCTTCACCGTGTTCGACATCGCTGTCTTCAGTACGCTCTTCGTCACCCTCTTCGTGATCATGGACCCACCGGGTATCACCCCGATCTTCCTGGCCCTGACCTCCGGCCGGCCGGCCAAGGTGCAGCGCCGGATGGCCTGGCAGGCGGCCACCGTCGCCTTCTGCGTCATCGCCGTCTTCGGCCTCTTCGGCCGGCAGATCCTGGGGCGGCTGCACATCTCGACGCCCGCGCTGATGATCGCGGGCGGACTGCTGCTCCTGCTGGTCGCGCTGGACCTGCTGACCGGGAAGTCGGAGGAGCCGACCCAGACCAAGGACGTCAATGTGGCGCTGGTGCCGCTGGGCATGCCGCTGCTGGCCGGGCCCGGCGCGATCGTGTCGGTGATCCTCGCGGTGCAGCATGCGCACGGGGTGGCCGCGCACGTCTCCGTCTGGACGGCGATCGCGGCGATCCACGTGGTGCTCTATCTGGTGATGCGGTTCTCGCTGGTGATCATCCGCGTGATCAAGGACGGCGGGGTGGTCCTGGTGACGCGGCTGGCGGGCATGATGCTCTCCGCCCTCGCCGTGCAGCAGATCATCAACGGCGTGCTCCAGGTGATCCAGGGAGCCTGACCCCCGCACAGGCCCCGAGAAGCGGCCGCGGACACCGCAGCGCCCCCGTACGACGTGTTCGTACGGGGGCGCTCGTGCGGTGCGGCCGTGCCGTGCGCGGCGGCGGTGCTGTCGCGCGCGTCGTCGGACTGCGGGGTAGGTGTCAGCGGGCGGCGGTTTCGGCCGGGCGGATGTAGATGCGCTGGCCTATGGCGGCGGCCTGCTGCACGATCCGGTTGACGGAGGCGGCGTCCACGACGGTGCTGTCCACGGCGGTGCCGTCGACATCGTCCAGGCGCATGATCTCGAAGCGCATACGGCTTCTCCCTTCGTCTGATCCTCCTGCGGAGAACTCTGGGTAGACGAGCGGCCAGGCGTCGCTGCCGGGCGCTCTGTACAGGTACAACGACCTGCCCAGTGCAATCATTCCCTACGCTAAAGAAAAATTTCGACGGTCTAAATACGACGAGCGTGCGCAGTTGTGCCCGCGGAGTGACCGCCCGGACAATGGGACCCGTATGAACGACGTCCGGCCCACGGGCCCCACCGACCTCACCGCGCTCGCCGCCGGGATCGAGCGCACCAACGAGCTGCTCACCCGGGTGCTCGCCGAGGTCGCCACCACCCCGTCCACCCATGCGGCCTTCGTGGACGCGGGCTATGTCTACGCCGCGGCGGGACGGCTGGTCGCCGGCACGGAGGACCGCAAGGCCTTCGACCTCGACGCCGAAGGGATCATCGAGGCCTTCATCGACAAGGCCCGGATGATCTTCCCGGACAGCCGGCTGCTGCGCGTCTACTGGTACGACGGCGCCCGCCGCCGGATCCACACCCAGGAGCAGCAGCGGATCGCCGAGCTGCCCGATGTGAAGGTCAGGCTCGGCAACCTCAACGCCAACAACCAGCAAAAGGGCGTCGACTCCCTGATCCGCTCGGATCTGGAGTCGCTGGCCCGGCACCGCGCGATCAGCGATGCCGTGCTCATCGGCGGGGACGAGGACCTGGTCTCCGCGGTGGAGGCGGCGCAGGGCTACGGCGCCCGGGTGCACCTGTGGGGCATCGAGGCCTCGGGCGGCCGCAATCAGGCCGAGCCGCTGCTGTGGGAGGTCGACAGTGCGCGCACCTTCGACCTGGAGTTCTGCAAGCCGTACGTCACCCGGCGGGTCGGCGTCGAATACAGCGAGCAGACGGCGGGCGAGGGGCCCGCGCCCAGCCGTGAAGAGGTCCGCTTCGTCGGCGCACAGGTCGCCGCGCAGTGGCTGTCGGAACGCGGCCGCGAATGGGTGGCCGGGCTGCTGCCGGGCCACCCGTATCTGCCCGGCGCCGTCGACCAGGAACTGCTGACCGCCGCGGAGGCGCTGCTGCGGCACTCCCTGCGCAGCCATGCCGATCTGCGGCGCGTCCTGCGCGACGGCTTCTGGGACCACGTCCAGGGGCAGTACTAGGGTCCCTCAGGGGGCATCGCGCAGAGCCCGGCTCAGGCCCTCGCCAGCAGCTCGCCGAGGCGGTCGAAGAAGCCCGCCCAGCCCGCCTCCGCCTGGCGGTACTGCTCGGAGGTGAGGTTGCCGCCGAGCTGGCGGAAGGCCATCTCCGTACGGTCCCCGAGATCGGTCAGGGTGACCCGCACGATCTCGCCCTCGGTGCCGCTCGGCGCGGACGCGTCCTTGAGGGTGAACTCCAGCCGCTCCGGCACGGCGACCTCGCGGTAGACACCGGAGAACGGCAGCTCGCCGCCGTCCGGGGTGCGCATGACCAGACTCCACACCCCGCCCGGCCGGGCGTCCATCGCCATCCGGCCGACCGGCACCTCCAGCTCCCCGCCGAACCAGTACGCGAAGTGCTCGGGCGTCGTCCAGGCCTCGAAGACCAGCTCGCGGCGGGCGTCGAAGGTCCGGGTGAGCGCGATGCCGTGCGGGCCGTCCTCGGCGCCGGCCGGGGGAGTCGCCGGATTCTCGGTCATGGTCGAGCCCTTCGTGCGTAGCCGGTGTCGGCCGGGCGCCGGTGGGGGCCCGCCTTCTTCGATGCTCGCCGAACCGCCCGGCGCTGTCCTGGCGACAGGGCCCGCTCGGCCCACACGGCAGACGGCCGGTCCCTATGACCGGAGGGCGCTCAGCCCACACCGCTCCAGAACCCGGCGAGCGCCTCGGCCGTCTTCTGAGGCCGTTCGGCGTTGGGGGAGTGCTCGGCGCCCTCGATGACGGTGCGCCGGGCGGACAGCCGCTCGGCCATCGCATCCATCGACGGCACCGGCCAGGCATAGTCGACGGCTCCGGAGACGACATGCGTGGCAAGCCCGGTACGGGCCAGCTCGGCCACCCGGTCGGGCTCCTCCAGCATCTGACGGCCGGTCGCGATCAGCTGCTCGGGGACGGTGTTCAGCCAACGACGGTGCAAGAACGCGCCGATCTCCGGCGGCGTCGTCGCCTCCGCCGCCTCCGGCGGATCCAGTTCGCGCATCGCCTGCCAGACACTCTCCATGTCGAGCCTGCCGAGCGCCTCGATCAGCATCCGCACCCGGGCCTGCTGGGACGGATCGATCGCGGCGGGCCCGGAGCTGAGCACGGTGAGGGAACGGAACGGGGACGCGTCGAGCAGCACCGCGGCCCGGGTGACCAGCCCGCCCAGGGAGTGCCCCAGCAGATGCACCGGCCCGCCGTCCGGCTCCCGCAGGGCCTGCGCCTGAGCCAGCACGTCGAGCGCCAACTCCCTTTGCGCATAGGCCCGTTCATCGCGGGGGCCGGGGGACTCGTGCTGCCCGCGCCCGTCCACCGCGACCGCCCGGAACCCGGCCGCGGCGAGCGGTGCGAGCAGAGCGACGAAGTCCTCCTTGCTGCCGGTGAATCCGGGCACCAGCAGGGCGGTCCCGATCGGCGCGGCATCGGGCCGGGCGTCCTGTACGGCGAAGGTGCCGCGCTCGGTGTCGAGTCGGTACGCACGCGCGCACGGGGGCAGTGTGAGGGAGGGCGGCCTGCTCATGAGGTGAGGCTATCCGGGCCGGTCGGTAAAACCGGGGCGGGACGCCGACGACCCGGCGCCCGCGGGGTGCGGGGCCGGGTCGTCGGGCCGTGGATCCCGGTGTCAGCCGGGGGAGAGGCTCAGCTCTCGGGCGTCGCCTCGGCGGCGGGAGCCTTGGCGCGGGTGCGGCGGCGCACCGGCTTGGCCTCGGCGGTGTCCGTCGCCTCCGCGGCCTTGGCGGCGGCGCTCTTGCGGGTCCGCTTGGGCTTGGCCGGGGCGTCCTCGGCGGCGGGTGCGTCCGCCGTGGACTTCGCGGCGGCCGCGGTCTTCCGCGTCCGCTTGGGCTTGGCCGGTGCCTCCACAGTGCCCTCGGAGGTGTCGACGGCGCTCTCGGCGGCGGGCTTGGCGGCGGCCTTGCGGGTCCGCTTCGGCTTGGCCGGTGCCTCCACGGCGGCCTCGGCCGTGTCCACCACGGCCTCGGCGGCCTTGGCGGCTGCGCTCTTGCGGGTCCGCTTCGGCTTGGCGGGAGCCTCCACCGCGGCGTCCGTCACGGTCTCCGTCACGGAGGCCGGTGCCGTTGCCGCGGCGGCCTTGGCGGCGCTGCGGGTCCGGCGGCGCGGGGTGGCCGGCGCCTCGGCGGGCTCGGTCACGGCCGCAGCCTCGGCGGCGACCGCCGCGCCCTGCGCCGCGAGCGCGCTCGCGGCGACCTCGACGGTCTGGAAGGTCCCGGTGTCCTCGGGACGGGTGATCCGGGGACGGCGGCGGCGCGGCTTCGCGGGCTCGGCCGGAGCCTCGGTCGCCACGACGGCAGCAGCGGGCGCCTCGGCGGCCGGGGCCGCCACGACCGCTGCGCCCGTGGTCTGGCTGCCGCGGGTACGGCGGCGCCGGCGCGGCTGACGCGGTCCGGTGGCCTCCGCATCCTCGGTGCCCTCGGCGGCGGCCGGCGATCCGGTCTTCGGGGCCTCGGCGGCGGGGCCGTCCGTCGGCGTGCCACCACGGGTCCGGCGGCGCTGGCGCGGCGTACGGGTGCGCGGGGGGCGCTCCTCCTCGACGACGGCGGCGGCGGCCTTACGGGGGCCACGGCCGCGGCCACCGGTCTCGCCGAGGTCCTCGACCTCTTCGGCGGCCAGCCCGGCCCGGGTGCGCTCGGTGCGCGGCAGCACACCCTTGGTGCCCGCGGGGATGTTCAGCTGCTCGTAGAGATGCGGCGAGGTGGAGTAGGTCTCCTCCGGCTCGTCGAACGCCAGGTCCAGCGCCTTGTTGATCAGCTTCCAGCGCGGGATGTCGTCCCAGTCGACGAGGGTGACCGCGGTGCCCTTGGCGCCCGCGCGGCCCGTACGGCCGATGCGGTGCAGGTAGGTCTTCTCCTCCTCGGGGGACTGGTAGTTGATGACGTGCGTCACGCCCTCGACGTCGATGCCGCGGGCGGCGACGTCGGTGCAGACCAGGACGTCGACCTTGCCGTTGCGGAAGGCGCGCAGCGCCTGCTCACGGGCACCCTGGCCGAGGTCGCCGTGCACGGCGCCGGAGGCGAAGCCGCGGCGCGCGAGCTGGTCGGCGATGTCGGCGGCGGTCCGCTTCGTACGGCAGAACACCATCGCCAGGCCCCGGCCCTCGGCCTGGAGGATGCGGGAGACCATCTCCGGCTTGTCCATGGAGTGGGCGCGGAAGACGTGCTGTTCGGTGTTGCGGACGGTCTGGCCCTCGTCGTCCGGCGCGGTGGCGCGGATGTGCGTGGGCTGCGACATGTAGCGGCGGGCCAGCGAGATGACCTGGCCGGGCATGGTCGCGGAGAACAGCATCGTCTGGCGCTTGGCCGGCAGCAGCTGGATGATCTTCTCGACGTCGGGCAGGAAGCCCAGGTCGAGCATCTCGTCGGCCTCGTCCAGCACCAGGCTCTTGACCTGGGAGAGGTTGAGCTTCTTCTGGCCCGCGAGGTCGAGCAGCCGGCCGGGCGTACCGACGACGACGTCGATGCCCTTCTTCAGCGCCTCGACCTGCGGCTCGTAGGCACGGCCGCCGTAGATCGCCAGCACCCGGACATTGCGCACCTTGCCGGCGGTGAGCAGATCGTTGGTGACCTGCTGGCACAGCTCGCGGGTCGGGACGACCACCAGGGCCTGCGGGGCGTCGGTCAGCTGCTCGGGCCGCGCGCGGCCGGCCTCGACATCGGCGGGGACCGTGGTGCGCTCGAGGAGCGGCAGGCCGAAGCCCAGGGTCTTACCCGTGCCGGTCTTGGCCTGGCCGATGACGTCGCTGCCGGAGAGGGCGACGGGGAGCGTCAGCTCCTGGATGGGAAAGGGGGAGATGATGCCGACGGCTTCCAGCGCCTCGGCCGTCTCGGGAAAAATCCCGAGGTCTCGAAATGTAGACAGAATCTTGCCTCTTCTGTGAGACGCGGCATGAGGCGGCGAAGGGGGTCGTACCGCACCGTCGTACGGGTTCGTACGGGCCGGCCTGTGTGCGGCCGGTGGGGCGGGACCACTGCCAACGCTCAGGCACTCCTGCCGCGAGCGGTGTCCCTCTTGCTTGTGCGTATGTTTGCTACGCGCCGCAAAAGAGGGCGGTCGGTTTGGAGCCGATCGGGCCACCGACCGGGCATCCGCTTCGTGGAACGACCCACCGATACTCGGCAGGTCCAAATACCACTGTACCCCGGATATGGCGCGTCCATCCGAAGGCTTGTATGAGTGAGGAATACATCACGGCCCGCCGCCACGCCGGGGGCCGGGTCCGGCCGCCGTTCGTACGGGTGAACGGGAGTGGCTGACCAGGGCCTTCCCCGAGCGGCCGAGCGGGCTATTGTGCCCGTCATGGGAACGCCTGACAACGCCGCGGCTGACGCGCAAAAACACACCGGGATCGCCGCCCAGAACTGGGCGCAGGCATCCGCCGACCCGCAGTACCGGGCCGCCGTGATCGATCTGCTCGGCGCGCTCGCATACGGCGAGCTGTCCGCCTTCGAGCGCCTGGCGGAGGACGCCAAGCTGGCGCCGACGATGGACGACAAGGCCGAGCTGGCCAAGATGGCCTCGGCCGAGTTCCACCACTTCGAGCGGCTGCGGGAGCGGCTCGCGCAGATCGAGGCGGAGCCGAACGAGGCGATGGAGCCGTTCGCCGCCGCCCTGGACGAGTTCCACCGCCAGACGGCACCGTCGGACTGGCTGGAGGGCCTGGTCAAGGCCTATGTCGGCGACTCGATCGCCAGTGACTTCTACCGCGAGGTCGCGGCCCGGCTGGACTCCGACAGCCGTGGTCTGGTGCTGGCCGTGCTCGACGACACCGGGCATGCCTCGTTCGCCGTGGAGAAGGTGCGCGCGGCCATCGAGGCCGAGCCCCGCGTCGGCGGGCGGCTGGCGCTGTGGGCCCGCCGTCTGATGGGCGAGGCGCTCTCGCAGGCGCAGCGGGTCGTCGCGGACCGTGACGCGCTCTCCACGATGCTGGTGGGCGGCGTGGCCGACGGCTTCGACCTGGCCGAGGTGGGCCGGATGTTCTCGCGGATCACCGAGGCGCACACCAAGCGGATGGCGGCGCTGGGGCTCGCGGCCTGACGTCCCTGTGGGCGTACCGGGCGGTTCAGGCCGTCCGGTGCCCCTTCAATGGCGCGGCCGGCCGGCGAAGACGCCGGCGCGGCGGGCGCGCCAGGACCGACAGCAGAGCCGCCCCTACGGCGATCGCGGCCACCGTCACCTGGACGGGATGGCCGGGGCCGAGGATCGAGCGGGT
This sequence comes from Streptomyces sp. MCA2, assembly GCF_023544705.1. NCBI lineage: Bacteria > Bacillati > Actinomycetota > Actinomycetes > Kitasatosporales > Streptomycetaceae > Streptomyces > Streptomyces sp. MCA2. The sequence continues at coordinate 26,245 of NZ_JAMJFM010000036.1, read as the reverse complement.
GAGCAGTGCGCCGAGCAGCGCCGCGACCGGGCCGGTCGCCAGCGTGAGAGTGCGGGCCGGGAAACGGTCGGGCAGCCATCGGGTCGCGGACAGGGCGATGGCGAAGCCGATGAGCACGGCGCCGAGCGCTTCCAAGATCATGCTGTTCCCTCCCGCGTGCGATGCCGATCAGCTGAACAAATCGGTCGTAGGCGGTCGTACCCAAGGGGCACCGGCAGCAACCCTCCCCGCGCGGGTGGCCTGCCTGATCAGCCCAGCCGGACCGACTCGAACGGCCTGATCTGCGGAAATGCGGCGGCCCGGGGCCCGGTTCCGAGGGCGGAAAAATGCGCGGCCGGCGCGCGGAACGGGCGGAAAAGGGCGGCGGCCCGGAGTGAAATCCTCCGGGCCGCCGCCCTTTGTCACCTGCGGGCGCCGCATCCGGCGCCCCCCGCTCAGAGCGCGCCGAACCCGACCTTGCGGGCGGTCGGCTCACCGAGCTCCACATAGGCCAGCCGGTCCGCCGGGACCAGGACCTTGCGACCGTGGTCGTCCACCAGGCTCAGCAGCTGTGACTTGCCGGCCAGCGCGTCGGACACCGCGCTCTCCACCTCTTCGGCAGACTGCCCGCTCTCCAGAACGATCTCGCGGGGCGCGTGCTGCACGCCGATCTTGACCTCCACGGCTTTTGTCCCTCCGACGGTCTGGGGTCCCCCGGCGTCAGCTGGGGGAGGGTGCGCGGCCATCCGCGCTGTACGCAGCACACATTAGCCCGGTACGGGGACGCGCAGGACGCCATGGGCAACGCCCGCAGCGAACACGGTCAGTGCGTGTCGCTGCCGTGCAGCGGGAAGCCCGCGATGCCCTTCCAGGTGAGGGAGGTCAGCAGCTGTACCGCGGTGTCCCGCGGGACCTTGCTCTCCGAGGACAGCCAGTAGCGCGCCACCACCTGGGAGACACCGCCCAGGCCCACGGCGAGCAGCATCGACTCGTCCCGCGACAGCCCGGTGTCCTCGGCGATCACCGCGCTTATGGCCTCGGCGCACTCCAGCGACACCTTGTCCACCCGCTCGCGGACCGCCGGCTCGTTGGTGAGGTCCGACTCGAACACCAGTCGGAAGGCGCCGCCCGGGTCCTCCACGTACGCGAAGTAGGCGTCCATCGTCGCGGCGACCCGCTGCTTGTTGTCGGTCGTCGACGCGAGCGCCGCACGCACCGAGTGCAACAGGGCCTCGCAGTGCTGGTCGAGCAGGGCGAGGTAGAGGTCCAGCTTGCCCGGGAAGTGCTGGTAGAGCACGGGCTTGCTGACGCCCGCCCGCTCGGCGATGTCGTCCATCGCGGCCGCGTGGTAGCCCTGTGCGACAAAAACTTCCTGGGCAGCGCCCAGAAGCTGGTTGCGCCGGGCTCGGCGTGGCAGGCGTGTGCCCCGCGGGCGCGCCGCCTCGGTCTGCTCGATGGCGCTCACGCTGCCTCCCAGAAGTGGTTCCGTACGCGGCCCGTACAAGGTGGTGCACCGCGGTCGCCATCGTACTTTTGGGTAACCCGGCTGTGCGCGGTCCGGGCCGAGAATTTCTGCCCGGCCCCTTCACCAGAAGCTGACATAACGTCCCAGGTCATCGGTATTCGTCTTCGTTGAGCTCCACGACGCGGGCCTGTTCGGCGCGATCCGCCTCGTTCGCCTCGTCCGGGTCGGTACCGGTCAGCGGCTCGTCGCTCCGGGGTGCGAGGTCGGCGGACTGCTCGGCGGCGTCCGCCTCGGGCGCTTCGATGTCGAACTCGGCGGCGTCGCTCTGCTCCTCGAAGGTCTCCGGGTCTGTCGGGTCGACGCGCATGATGGCTCCCTTTCCCGCGTGCTCGTTCGTCGGCTGGTGCCTGGCATGAAAGCAGGGGCCGGGGCGGCTGCCCTCGCCTACGAGCGTAGGAGAGTGGCCGCGGCAGCGCGATGCGGTGTGTGACGGCGGACACACGAACGGGGGTGTGATCGTCTCGTAACATCGTGCCCATGTCTTCGACCGAGTCGCCGGACACCGCGACCGCCGCTCTCCCGGTACCGCCGGCCGGTCCCGGCCGGGCCGGCGGGGCGGAGACGGTACGCACCGTGAGCCTGCCGGGCCTGACGCTGACCGCACGGGCGCCGGCCGGGCAGCCCGCGCGAGGGGACGACGCGCCGGACGGCGCCGCGGGCGACGGCGCCGGGCGCGACCGCGAGCCCGCGCTCTATGTCCACGGTCTCGGCGGCTCCTCGCAGAACTGGTCGGACCTGATGCCGCTGCTCGCCGACCGGGTGGACGGCGAGGCGATCGACCTGCCCGGCTTCGGCCAGTCCCCGCCGCCCGCCGACGGCAACTACTCCGTCTCCGCGCAGGCCCGCGCGGTCATCCGGTACCTCGACGCGGCCGGCCGCGGCCCCGTCCACCTCATCGGCAACTCCATGGGCGGTGCCGCGTCGACCCGGGTGGCGGCCGTGCGCCCCGATCTCGTCCGCACCCTGACACTGATCTCCCCGGCACTGCCCGAACTGCGGCCGCAGCGGACGGCGGTGCCCACGGCGCTGCTCGCCGTCCCCGGTATCGCCGGGCTCTTCGGCCGGCTCACCCACGACTGGACGCCCGAGCGCCGCACCCGTGAGGTGCTGGCGCTCTGTTACGGCGACCCCGGCCGGGTCAGCCCCGAAGGGTTCAACGCCGCGGCCGACGAATATGCGCGACGGCTCGAACTCCCTTATTTCTGGGAAGTGATGGAGCGCTCGGCGCGCGGCCTGGTGAACGCCTACACGCTCGGCGGACAGCACAATTTGTGGCGTCAGGCAGAGAGAGTGCTCGCCCCCACCCTTCTCGTCTACGGTGGGCGCGACCGCCTGGTCTCCTTCCGGATGGCGCGGCGGGCGGCCGCGGCATTCCGCGGTTCGCGACTGCTGACGCTGCCGGAGGCGGGGCATGTGGCGATGATGGAATACCCGGAGACAGTGGCGCGGGCCATCCGCGAGCTGCTCGACAGTGAAGTGACCGATGTGACCGCTGATGCGGGCAGGAGCTGACACGCCCCGTGGGACGCCATAGCCGCCGAGGCCGGCCCGAGACCGCTGCGGAAACTCCGGAGACGGCCGGTCCGCCCGGCAACAGCCCCTCGGGGGGCGGTGCACCCGGGCAGCCGCCGGGCCGCGGACGCCGCAGGCGCGAGCCGTTCGACGGCGACGCGGTGCGCGGCGGGCATCCCGAACAGCATGAGCCGGGCGGCGGCTGGGGCGCGTTCCCCGGGGCGCCGTCCTCCTCGGCGCAGCCCGGCCAGGGCGCGCCGAAGATCCCTCGGCCGCGCGCGGAGATGTTCGGCGCACCGCTCGCCGCACCGGGCAGCGGTCCCGGGCCGCGACGCGACTACGTGGACGCCTTCGACGCCGGGGCCTTCCCCGGCGGCACGGGCCGGCCGGGCGGCGCGGACGACCCGGACGACGATGTGTTCCGGGCCGGAGCGCCCCGGACGGCGGGCCCCGCGGCCGGTCCGTACGGGCCCGGCAAGGACGGGCTGCCCCCCGGCGGCCGGTTCACCGGGCGGTCGGTGGTCTTCGACCGGAACGAGGACGACGGGGCGGACCCACGGGCCGCATTCGGTGCGGACGGGGCCGGTCCGGGCGATCCGGCGGACCAGGACGGCGACGAGGGCGACGGGGAAGACGCGGCGGACGAGTCGCGGCACGGCAGCAGGAAGGGCGGCAAGGGCCGGACGTTCACCGGCGCCGCGGCCGCGGCCGTGACCACCGTCCTCGCCGTGGTCATCGCGGGCCAGGTCGCCGAACAGCGCACGGACGGCGGCGAACCGCAGACGCGCAGCGGCAACGACCGTACCGACGGGGTCGGCGACGACACCTCCAGATCACACGCCAGGCCCACCCAGGACGCCAAGCCCGCCGGTTACGACGAGCAGATGACGCAGGTCTTCCCGCTCGACGCCCATCTGACGGCCAGCGGCCGGTTCAAGCCGGTCAGCAGCGAGGCCAAGGCGCCCGGACGCGGCAAGGTACTGAGGTACCGCGTCGACATCGAGGAGGGGCTGCCGCTGGACGGCAACCTGTTCGCGGAGGCGGTGCACAAGACCCTCAACGACGAGCGGAGTTGGGCACACGACGGGCGGATGGCCTTCCAGCGGGTGGCGTCCGGCGACGCCGATTTCGTGATCACGCTGGCCAGCCCGGGGACCACCGACACGTGGTGCGCCAAGTCCGGCCTCGACACCAGCGAGGACAACGTCTCCTGTGACTCGGCGGCGACCGACCGGGTCATGATCAACGCATACCGCTGGGCGCAGGGCGCTCGGACCTACGGCCACGACAAGATGCACGCCTACCGGCAGATGCTGATCAATCATGAGGTCGGCCACCGCCTCGGCCACAACCACGAGAGCTGCTCCCGGAAGGGTGCGCTCGCCCCGGTGATGATGCAGCAGACGAAGTTCCTGACGACCGACGGGGTGACCTGCCGGCCCAACTCCTGGCCGTTCCCCACCCAGCGCTGAGCGGACGCCGCTCGCGCTGACCGGAGCGCGCGCCCGGCACGGACCGGGTGCCCGGCCCGCCCTTGCTCCTCGCCCCGGCGGCCGGCCCGCGGTGGCCCGTAGGCCCCACGGCAGTCCTGCGTCCAGGTGCCGCCGGCCGCTGTCCCGACGCTCGATGCGCAGGTCGCGGTGCGGCGCCGGGCGCTACGCGCCGTGTCCCGGCAATCACATAGCGCGTCGAAACGCCCTCAGGGGTGGAAAGTTACGTGCTTTCACCCCTTCCGGTGGCGCGATGGACAACCGTCCATCGCGCCACCGGCCCTTTGCATACCTTCTTCCCGCAGGTGGCGGCCGTGCCGCCGGCCCGCCGGGGACGCCGACAGGGAGGACGGGGGTGCACTCATGCGTATTGGACTGCTCACCGAAGGTGGCTATCCGTATGTGTCCGGTGAGTCGCATGCGTGGTGCGACCGGCTCGTGCGCGGGCTCACCGGCCATGACTTCGAGGTCTACGCCCTGAGCACCGGCCAGGAAGCGTGCGGCCGGACCGAACTGCCGCAGCACGTACGGCTGGTGCGCAGCGCGCCCCTGTGGGAGGAGTTCTCCGCCGGGCGCGGCCGGCGGGCCGAGGAGCGCAAGGGACGCGGCCCCGGACGGCGCGAACGGCGCCGTTTCGCCGAGTGCTTCGGCGATCTCGTGACCGCCTTCGCCACCGTGCCTCCAGGAGACGAGCCGGCCAGGGGCGCGCCCCACGGGGGCGAGCCGGCCGGGGACCTACCGGCCGTACCCGACGGTGCCGGCGGCTCCGCCGCGACCGGCAAGGCGGACCGTTTCGCCAGCGGTCTGTACGGGCTCGCCGAACTCGCCAGGGAACGTGGCCGGCTGCCCGCCCTGCTGCGCTCCGAGGACGCCGTACGCCTCCTGGAAGCCGCCTGTCACGGCCCCCACGCACTGCCCGCCGCCCAGGGCGCACAGGTCAACGATCTGCTGGCGGTCACCTCCGGGCTCGCCCTCGCGCTGCGGCCGCTGTCCCTGGACTGGTACGGCGACCGGCACGGCCCCGGGCTCGGCGGCGTGGATCTGTGCCATGCCACCTCGGGCGGCGCGGCCGCTCTCCCGGGACTGCTGGCCAAACGCTTCTTCGGCACCCCGCTCCTGGTCACCGAGTACGGCGTACGGCTGCGCGAGCACTATCTCGCGCGCGCCGCCTCGCCGTTGAGTGCGCCGGTGCGCGCGCTGCTCGCGGCCTTTCAGGGCGCGCTGGCCGCCGAGACCTATGCGCAGGCCGCGCTGATCACTCCCGGCAACACCCGCGCCCGCCGCTGGCAGGAGCGCTGCGGCGCCGACCGCGCCCGGCTGCGCACGGTCTACCCGGGTATGGACGCCGCCTCCTTCGCCGCCGTCGCGGACGCCGCGGCGGACGACTCCAAGACGCTGGTGTGGGTCGGCAGCGTCGAGCCCTCGAAGGACCTCTTCGCGCTGCTGCACGCCTTTGCCGAGATCCGCAAGGCCGAGCCGGAGGCCACCTTGCGGATCATCGGCGGCGCCGGCCGCGACCCCCAGGCGCCCGGATATCTCGCGCACTGCCGGGCACTGGCCGCTCAGCTCTTCCCCGACGAGGCGGCCGACGCCCGCACCGTCGGCGAGAGCCCGGTCAGCTTCGAGGAGATCGGCAGCCCCGAGGTGCCGGCCCTGGAGGACGCCTATGCCTCCGGTGCGGTGGTGGTGCTCTCCAGCGTCATCGAGGGCTTTCCGCGCTCCCTGGTGGAGGCGATGTTCTGCGGCCGCGCCACGGTCTCGACCGATGCCGGCGCGGTCTGTGAAGTCATCGGGGGCACCGGCCTGGTCGTCCCGCCGCGCAACCCCCGGGCCCTCGCCGAGGCCTGCACCGCGCTGCTCGGCGACCCGGACCGCAGGGCCCGGCTGGGCGCGGCGGCCCGGGCGCGGGCGCTGGAGCTGTTCACCGTCGAGCAGAACGTCGCGGCATTTCGTGGCATCTACCTGGAGCTGATCTCCCACACCCCGTCCCGCCCGGTCGCCTCCCGCGGGCGGGACGCACAGGGCGTACCGCAGCCCTTCGCCCGCCCCGCCGAGTCCCATGTCCCCGGCCGCTGGGCCGTGACCGGCGCCGCCACCCGGACCGCCGTACCCGCCGCTCGCACGCCGAGCTGGGCGGTGCCCGAGGGGGATCCGGCCACCGCCCTGCCGGTGCAGGCCGGCGGGTGCGCGGAGCCCGGAGGGGCGCCCGGAATCCGAGGGGCGGGACAGCTGAGGCGACAGGGAGGGTCCGGCGATCAGACCGGCGTGACCGGAGCAAGGGAGAGAGAGCAGTGGTGACGGCTGTGCTGGACGTGATGTGTGCGATGGGTGTGGTGGGCGTGGCACTGGTGACGGGCATGGCGGATGTGGCGCACCACGGCCGCCGGGACGGTCGTCGGCGCGGCGGCCGTGGGGGCAGCCCGGCGTACGCCCTCCCCGGTGGCCGAGGGCGCCCGGCCCGGTGGCGCCTGCCGCACCCCCGCCCCGGCCGGGGCGGCTGTGCGGCGGCCCGGGGGAGAGGGGACGTGCTGTGACCACACCCGACGGCGGAGCCACCCGCGCCGCGCCGGCCATGGAGGAAGAGGGCGCAGCCCGGACCGCGCCGCCGCGCAAGGAGGCCGCCCGCCCCGCCCGCCGCGGCCCCGCCGACCCCGTACGGTCCCTGATGCACCACCACCAGGAGCTGTGCGCCCGCGCCGTCGACGCGCTGGAGATCGCCGCCGGCCTGGAGGCGCACGGCGTCACCGACCGTACGGCCGCCCGCTTCCGGCACCGTGACGTCTTCTCGCTCGCCGAGGAGCTCTACGCCCGGGTGCCGCGCGCCGACCCGGCCACCACCCCGGCGGCCGCGCCCGAGCCGGCGGCCGCGCCCGCCGCCGCCCGGGGCTCCCGGAGCGTGCGCGGGGCGCTGCACCTGCTGCCCGGCGCCGTCTGCGTCGCGGCGGTGGCCGCCCTCGCCTCGGTCGGCGCGGCCCCTGTCGACGTACGTACCGCCGTCGGCGTCGCGGGCGGGGTGCTGGTCGTCCTCGCCGTCCGGCTGGGCGTCCGGTCCGGACCGCTGCGACGACGCCACCAGGGCGCCGGACCGCGGACCGCCGGCCTGTGGATCTGCTGGACGGCCGGGTACGCGGTGTACGGCGACTGGCTGCTGCGGCAACTGCTGGCCGGCGGCCCCGACCTCCGGTACGCCGCACCCCGGGCCGCCGTCGCGACCGCCGTGGCACTGGCCTTCGCCCTCGCCCCCGCGGCCGGCTGCGCCCACTGGTTCGCGGTGCGCGGGCGGCGCGGCCTGGCCGCCAGCCGGGGCCTGGGAGAACTCGCCGCCCGGGTCCGGCCGTTACTGCTCGCCACCACCCTGCTCTTCCTGGGCGCACTGGTGGCACTGCTCCTCGGCGCGGACGCCGTCTTCGGTGACGACGGCACGATGGCGGTGGTCGCGGCCGCCGCACTGGGCGTGCTGCTCTTCCTCGCCCGGCTGCTGGCCGTGCACGGTTTCCCCGAGGCGGCCGCGACGGGCCTGGCCTCGGCCGCCGCTCTGGAGGCCCTCGCCCTGTCCCTGGTGCTGATCGCCCGGCTCCCCGGTCTGCCGCCGCTCGGCCTCCCGGTCGAGGCGCTGGCCACCGCCGGCGGGCCGGCCGCCGTACCCGCCGTGGCCTGCACCGCCGCCGCACTCGGCCTCCTCGTCCACGGCCTGCGGGCGCTCACCGGCGCCTGCGCCCACGGGCCGGCTCCCTCCGGCCCGGCGGAGGCGCACCGGCCGTGACCCTCCGGACGACCCCCGGCCCCCGACTCCCGGTCCCCCCACACGGGCACCCCCACCACGCACCACCCCCGGAGCGGCACCCCGAAACAGCCGCTTCGGCCTCTTCCCCGCGGACCTCACCCCCCACGTGGCCCCCGCCCCCTGGGCGGACGCCGACGCCGCGGCCGAAGCCGATCTGCTTCCCTCGATCCGCCTTAGGAGCACGACACATGAACGTCCAGCCGACCACACGCCACGCGGACCGGGGGGTCGCACGATGAGGGTGCTGCTCATCGGCGCCAACGGCTACCTGGGCCGTTATGTCGCCGACCGCCTGCTCGCCGACCCCGCCGTCCAGCTCACCGCCCTCGGGCGGGGGGACGACGCCGACGTCCGCTTCGACCTGGCCACCGGCAGTCCCGGGGCGCTCACCCGCTTCCTCGACGCGGTCCACCCCGGGGTCGTCGTCAACTGCGCGGGCGCCACCCGCGGCGGTGCCCGCGAGCTGACCCGGCACAACACCGTCGCGGTCGCCACCATCTGCGAATCGCTGCGGCGCAGCAGCTGCGGTGCCCGGCTCGTCCACCTGGGCTGCGCCTCCGAGTACGGGCCCTCCCAGCCCGGCTCGTCCACCGCCGAGGACGCGATCCCGCGCCCCGGCGGCCCGTACGGCGTCAGCAAACTCGCCGCCACCGAACTGGTGCTGGGCTCCGGGCTCGACGCCGTCGTGCTGCGGATCTTCTCGCCGGTCGGCCCCGGCACCCCGGCGGGATCACCGCTCGGCCGGCTCGCCGAGGCGATGCGCCGCGCCATGCAGTCCGGCGACAACGAGCTCAAGCTCGGCGGGCTCGGCGTGCAACGGGACTTCGTCGATGTCCGCGATGTCGCACGCGCGGTGCACGCCGCTTCGCTGTCCGCCGCCCAGGGCGTCGTCAACATCGGGACCGGCCGCGCCGTACGGCTGCGGGAGGCCGCGTCCGTGCTGGCCCGGGTCGCCGGCTTCGGCGGCGCGCTCCACGAACTCGACTCCCCGCCGGCCCGGCTGGTCATCCCCGGCCCGTCCCCCGAGCACCCGGTCGGCTCGCCGCCCGCCACCTCCCCGTATCCGGACGGCTGCGGCACCTGGCAGCAGGCGGATGTCCGTACGGCCCGTGACCGGCTCGGCTGGCGCCCCCGGATCGGACTGGAGGAGTCCCTGGCCGACATCTGGATGGAGGCCGCATGCCGTATCTGACCGGCCCCACCGGCACCGCCCGCGCCCGGCGGCGTGAGACGGGTGTCCGCATGCTGGGACGCGGGGTGGGTGCTCCTTCGGCCGGTCGCAGGCGGCCGCGGGGGTATCTCCCTGCTTCTTGAGGGCCGGCGGGAGGATCGGAGCGGGCGCCGGGTGCGTCACCGGCCGCCGTCCCGCCCCGGTGCCGGGCGCTGTCGGCGGCGCCCGGGAGCCGCTGCCCGGCTGCTGGGACGAAATCGTCTCGCGCATCGGAACAGGTGTCTCGGAATGAAGAAGGGCGTGGCAGTGTTACGGGCAGAGCAAGCTCCCCCGGTCTCGGCTCCGCTCGGGCGGGGGGAACCCCATCAAGACCGACCAACGGAGTCCCCGTGTCGCTGCCACCCCTGGTCGAGCCCGCTTCCGAGCTCACCGTCGATGAGGTCCGCAGGTACTCCCGCCACCTGATCATCCCCGATGTCGGGATGGACGGGCAGAAGCGGCTGAAGAACGCCAAGGTGCTGTGTGTCGGCGCCGGTGGCCTGGGCTCGCCCGCGCTGATGTATCTGGCCGCGGCCGGCGTCGGCACGCTCGGCATCGTGGAGTTCGACGAGGTCGACGAGTCGAACTTGCAGCGCCAGATCATCCACAGCCAGGCGGACATCGGCCGCTCCAAGGCCGCGTCCGCCAAGGACACGGTGCTGGGCATCAACCCGTACGTCACCGTGAACCTCCACGAAGAGCGCCTGGACTCCACGAACGTCATGGAGCTCTTCGCGCAGTACGACCTGATCGTCGACGGCACGGACAACTTCGCCACCCGTTACCTGGTCAACGACGCCTGTGTGCTGCTGAACAAGCCGTACGTCTGGGGTTCGATCTACCGCTTCGACGGCCAGGCGTCGGTGTTCTGGAGCGAGCACGGTCCCTGCTACCGCTGCCTGTACCCCGAGCCCCCGCCGCCGGGCATGGTGCCCTCCTGCGCCGAGGGCGGCGTCCTCGGTGTGCTGTGCGCCTCCATCGGTTCCATCCAGGTCAACGAGGCCATCAAGCTGCTCGCCGGCATCGGCGACCCGCTGGTCGGCCGGCTGATGATCTACGACGCCCTGGAGATGACGTACCGCCAGGTCAAGGTCCGCAAGGACCCGGACTGCGCCATCTGCGGTGAGAACCCGACCGTCACCGAGCTCATCGACTACGAGGCCTTCTGCGGCGTCGTGTCCGAGGAGGCCCAGGAGGCGGCGGCCGGCTCGACGATCACTCCCAAGCAGCTCAAGGAGTGGATCGACGGCGACGAGAAGATCGAGATCATCGACGTCCGCGAGCCGAACGAGTTCGAGATCGTCTCGATCCCCGGCGCCAAGCTGATCCCGAAGAACGAGTTCCTGATGGGCACCGCCCTCCAGGATCTCCCGCAGGACCGGAAGATCGTCCTGCACTGCAAGACGGGCGTCCGCTCCGCCGAGGTCCTGGCCGTCCTCAAGTCCGCGGGCTTCGCCGACGCGGTGCATGTCGGCGGCGGCGTCATCGGCTGGGTCAACACCGTCGAGCCGGAGAAGCCGGTCTACTGACCCTCCCCACCACACGCCAAGGCGCCGGTCCGTGCACTGCGGACCGGCGCCTTCGTGCGCGGTGTGCGGTGACCCGGCCGGCGCGGCGGCCGGTCCCGCTCAGATCTCGCCCTTGCGCGTCAGGTAGTTGAACGCCAGCCAGCCCGGCAGCACCGGCAGCCAGAAGACCAGCAGCCGGAACAGCAGCACTGCCGGGAAGGCCACGTCACCGGCGAGTCCGGCGAAGGTGAGGGCACCGATCAGCGCGCTCTCCACGGCACCCACACCACCCGGCGTCGGCGCGGCCGAGCCCAGCGCGTTACCGGCGAGGAAGGCGACCGCGATACTCGCGTAGCTGATCGTGTCGCCGCCGCCGAACGCCCGGATCGAGGCGTCCAGGCACATCACGTTCGCCGCCGTCAGCAGCAGCATCCCGCCGATGCCGGTGACCAGCTTCCCGGGCCGCTGGAGGATGTCCAGCATCCGCGGGACCACCCCCGCGAACAGCGAGCGCACCCGCCGGGAGACGAACTTGCGCAGTGCCGGCACCGCCGTGACGATCAGCACCAGGACGGCCACGGTCAGCAGCCCGGCGATGACCGTACGGGACGGCGAGAGCGTCGGGGTCTGCTCCTGGGTGCCGGTCAGATATCCGAAGACCAGCAGCAGCAGGATGTGACTGCCCAGACCGAACAGCTGGGACGCGCCGACACTGGCCACCGCCAGGCCGGGCCGGACCCCGGCGCGCTGGAGGAAACGGGTGTTGAGCGCCACCCCGCCGATCGCCGCGGGCGCCACCAGCTTCACGAAGTTGCCGGCGATCTGCGCAATGACCGTCCGGACGAACGACACCCGCTCCGTGACGAACCCCAGCAGGCTCATCGTCGCCGCGATGTACGTCAGCGCCGAGAAGAACATCGCGACCAGCACCCATTGCCAGCCGGCCTTGCTGACCACATCGCCCAGGTTGAAGTGGGTGAGCGTGGACAGCAGGTAATACACCGCGAAGGCGCCGGCGATCCAGCTGATCAGGATGCGCGGGCTGAGCCGCTCCAGCTTGGCGGGCTGGATCACCGCCGTCGGACGGATCAGCAGCACCTGTCTGCGGATCTGCGCGAGCAGGTCCTCCTCACGGGCCTCGTCCGAGGCCTCGTCCAGGGCGCGTTTCTCGGCGTTCTTCGCCGCCTGCCGCTCGGCCCGCAGCGTCTTGCGGTCCTTGGGGCTCCCCGCCTCGCGTGCCTCCCGGGCCTCCTTGGCGGCCTGGGACGCCTCCAGCACCGCCTCGCGCTCCCGCTTGGAGCGCTCACGGGCCAGCTGGCGCAGCGTCGCGCGGGTGGTGCGGCTCAGCGCGATCGGCTGGAGCAGCGGCAGGCTGTCGGCGACCGCGTCCGGGCCGAGCACCTCGACGGCCGCGGCCACCGCGCGCTCGGCGCCGACCCGCAGACCGCAGGTGGTCAGCAGCTGGGCGATGTCCATCCGCAGCACGAGGTCACCGGCCGCGATCTCGCCGCCGCGCAGCTCGGTCAGGACGATATTGCCGGAACGATCCATCAGCAGCGCGTCCCCGACCAGCCGCCGGTGCGCGATCCGCCGGGACTGGAGCGCCTCGACCTGCCGCCAGGCGCTGTGCATCAGCGCGTCGGTGATCTCCTCGTCGGCCAGCGAGTCGAAGGTGCGGCCGCCGATGTGCTCGTAGACCAGCATCACCGCGTCCGGGCCGAGCTCGGAGGTGGCGATCAGCTTCGGGGCATGGGCGCCGGCCGCGATCGCCGCATACGCCAGCAGCGCCTCCTGCTCCAGCGCCTGGCGCAGCGACTGGAGGCTGCGGCGCTGGTTGATGCCGCGCAGCGAGAGCCGGCGCCACACGCGGTAGAAGAAGCCGTGGGCCTGCTGCTCGCGGTCGACGACGGTGACATCGATCGGCGGGCCGTCCTCCAGGGTGACGAGGTAGCGGCGGCCGCGGTCGGGGTGCTCGGACGGGTCCGTGGCGGTCGCGTCCTCCGCACGCAGCGCGGAGACCGGGTGGAAGCCGACCCGGCGCAGCCCCGCGAGGAGGTTCTGGCCGGTGGGGCGGACGTTGGGGGAGCCGACCGCGTAGAGGGTGCCGTAGGCGACGGTCCAGCCGATCAGCACGGTCGTGACGATCGCGAACGGCGTCGTATACCGCCCGACCAGCACCGCGAATGCGTCCAGCAGCAGCACGCACCACATCGCGACCCGCCAGCGTGGCCGCCGGGACATCCCCACCGCCGTCATATAGGCGATCACGGGCGCCAGATAGCTGTGCACCGGAGCGGAGAGGGCACCGTTGTCGAGGGGCTGGGTCAGCGCGGCCCGGATGGACGCGGGCGCGGCGTCGGCCACCCACAGGTCGGCGGCCAGCGACACCCCGTGGGCGAGGACCGCGGCCAGCACACCGTCCGCGATCCGCAGCCCGTCCCGCTTGACCAGCCGCTCGACGGCGAACGCCACCGGCACGATCAGCACCGCGACGCTGGAGGTGAGCCCCGCCAGATTGATCAGCAGCGGGGGCGCGGCCTTCGCGCCGGTGCCGATGTCCCGCGCCAGGCCCTGGGTGGTGCCGTGGGCGAAGGTGGCGAGCCCGAGGACGAGGGCGATCCCGGCGATGCCCAGCAGCAGCCGCAGCAGGTCGGCGGGCCGGTGCACCCGGGCGGGCAGCAGCGGCTCGTCGCCGGAGACCCGGTCGACGTGGAACTCGCCGTACTCGTCGGAGCCCAGGTCGGAACGGTGCGAGCCCGTGTGGGGCCTGCCCGGGGCCGCGCCGGACGCCGGCTCCTCGCCCTGGTCGCGCGCGGCCGGTCCGTCCTGCGCCTGCTCGGGCTGCTTGCTGTCCCTCTCCTCCTCGTGCCGCTCGGGTGGCTCGGGCTCCTTGGGCTCTTCCGGCCTCTCGGACGCCCCGGGTCGTTCGGCCTTCTCGATCGTGCTCGCCTTTTCGGTAGCGGAAGCCGTATCCGGCCTCCGTTGGTGCTTCCCCTGTCGCGCCGCCTGCTGACGCATCGGACGCTCGGTCGGCGCGGCCGGTTCGGGCGCGGTGCCGGCGGCGCCGACGGCCAGCGCCTCAGGGGCGCCCGCCTCCCGTGGAGGCGCCGCACCCTGCTGCTCGGCCGTCTCTTCTTGATCTCGTATCACCAGTCACCGTCCGGAAGATGGTGGCACGGCCGACCGGTGGAGGGGGGCATCAGGGTGCATTCCGGGGGGCGCGGGAAGTGGATCATCCTCCCCGCGCCGGGCCTGTCGGCGCCTTGCCGCCGACCTCCTGGGGGCGCTGGACCGTGTGTCCGATCCCATTGTCGGTGCCGTGCGGCAGGATGGACCGAATGAGTGGGACCGGAGATATGGCCGAGGGCGAACTCCCCGCATACGCCGAACGGGTCCTGGCCGTTGCGGAGCTGATCCCGGCGGGCCGGGTGATGACGTACGGCGATGTCGCGGAGTGGCTCGCGGGCGAGGCGCAGGACGAAGGGCTTCCGGCGCAGGACGGCGGCGGGCGAGGGGTGGGCGGACCGCGCCAGGTCGGGCGGGTGATGGCGCTCTACGGCGGCGCGGTGCCCTGGTGGCGGGTGGTGCGCGCGGACGGCCAGCTGCTGCCCGGCCAGGAACTGCGCGCGCTGGCCCACTACCGGGACGAGGGCACACCCCTGCGCACCGCCGCGCGGACGGCCGAGGACCACATACCGCGGCTCGACATGCGGCGGGCCCGCTGGGACGGGCGCCCGGACGACGGCGCGGCTCCGTAGGGGGTGTCCTCCTGGCGCCGACGGCATCGCGCGACGCTGCGCCGACGGCCTTGCGCGACGAGCCGTGGGACGCGCTGCGGCTCGGGTGCCACCTGGCGTAGCGTCGGGCACTGCCGTCACGACGACGGCCACGCCGCGCGCCGCGCAGCCGGACGACCGGTCCGGCCGGTCCGCAGCGCCGCACACCACCTACGCACCACGACGAGCACCCTCCTCAGGACCGGCGATCCACGTGAGTTCCTCCTTCTCGGCCAGCCCGCAGACGCAGCCCCGGCGGGCGGCGCCGCGGGGTGCCGCCGGCACGTACCGGCTGGTGCGTACCCCGCCGGGGCGGGTGGCTCCTCCTGCCTTGGACGCAGCCCAGCGCGCCGTGGTTGACCACCGGCACGGGCCGCTGCTGGTGCTGGCCGGGCCGGGCACCGGAAAAACCACCACGCTGGTGGAGTCGGTGGCCCGCCGGGTGCGGGCCGGCACCGACCCCGAGCGGATCCTCGTCCTCACCTTCAGCCGCAAGGCCGCCGTCGAACTCCGCGACCGGCTCGCGGCCCGGCTGACGGAACCGGAGGGCCGGCCCGACGGGCCTGCCGGCACGGGGAGCGGCGGACCACGGGCGGGCATCCCGCAGGCGACGACCTTCCACTCCTTCTGCTACGCCCTGGTCCGCGCCCACCAGGACGCCGACCTCTTCGCCGACCCGATGCGGCTGCTGTCCGGACCCGAGCAGGACCTCGTCGTCCGTGAGCTCCTCGAAGGACAGGCGGAGCTGGCTGGCGCCGGGCGCGCCCGGGTCGGCTGGCCGGACGAACTGCGGGCCTGCCTGACCACCCGCGGCTTCGCCGACGAGGTCCGCGCGGTGCTCGCCCGCAGCCGCGAACTGGGCCTGGGCCCGGACGCCCTCGGCGACTTCGCCCGGCGCACCGGACGCCCCGACTGGAGCGCCGCGGCCGATTTCCTCGCCGAATACCTCGATGTCCTGGACGGCCAGGGCGTCCTGGACTACGCCGAGCTGGTGCACCGCGCGGTGCTGCTCGCCGAGCGCACCGACGTCGCGACGCAGCTGGCCGCCGCCTACGACGCGGTCTACGTCGACGAGTACCAGGACACCGACGTCGCCCAGGTACGGCTGCTGCGCGCGCTCGCCGGCAACCACGGAGCGACGGCGGCGCCGGGCTCCCCGGGACGCACGCTCGTCGCCTTCGGCGACCCCGACCAGTCGATCTACGCCTTCCGGGGCGCCGACGTCAACGGCATCCTCGACTTCCCCGAGACCTTCCGGCGCGGCGACGGCGCCCCCGCTCCGGTGGCCGTACTCGGCACCTCCCGGCGCTCCGGCGCCGGCCTGCTCGCCGCCACCCGGCTGCTGGCCCGCCGGATGCCGCTCACCCGCCTCCCGGCCCAGAAGGTACGCGCCCACCGCGAGCCCGTGCCCGTACGGGACGGCGGCCGCGTCGAGGTGTACACGTACCCGACACCCGGCGCCGAGCTCGACAACATCGCCGACATCCTGCGCCGCGCCCACCTGGAAGACGGCGTGCCCTGGCGCGAGATGGCCGTCCTCGTCCGCGCCGGGGGGCGCTCGCTCCCCGGCGTACGCCGTGCGCTCACCTCTGCCGGGGTCCCGCTCGACATCGACGGCGACGATCTCCCGCTGCGCCATGAACCCGCGGTCGCGCCCCTGCTGACGGCGCTGCGGGCGGTGGCACGGGCCGCGCTGGGGCGGGGGGCTGCGGCTGTTGACTCCGGTGAGCGCGTGGTTGAAGAAGGCGAATCCGGTGGGGAGGGGGCCGGGGAGGCGTCTGGGGAGGTAGTTGGGGAGGCGTCTGGGGATGCGGACCTTGGTGACGTCGATGCGGGGGATGCCGCTACGGGTGACGCCGGTGTGGGTGAGGCCGGTGCCGGTGTGGCCGCGTCCGGTGGCCGCGGCTCCGGGGAGGCCGAAACCGTCGGCGCCGAATCCGGGGAGGGCACCTCCGCCGCACCCGATGACGCTGGCCCCGGCGACACCGCCCGCCGCTGGCTCGATGCCGAGACCGCCCTGGACCTGCTGACCTCCCCCCTGGGCGGCATGGACTCCGCCGACCTGCGCCGGCTGGGGCGCGCCCTGCGCGAGGAGGAACGCGCCGCCGGGCAGCCCCTGCCGCGGCCCTCCGACGAACTGATCGCCCAGGCGCTCGCCGAACCACAGCGCCTGGTGGCCCACGACCCCGCCTACGCACGCGGCGCCCAGCGGCTCGGCCTGCTGCTGCGCAAGGCCCGCGAACTGCTGGCCGGCGGCGGCACCGCGGAACAGGCGCTGTGGGAGCTGTGGGACGGCACCCCCTGGCCGCAGCGCCTGGAGCGGGCCGCCCACCGCGGCGGCGCCGCCGGGCGCAACGCCGACCGGGACCTGGACGCCGTCGTCGCGCTGTTCGAGACCGCGGCCCGCGCCGAGGAACGTACCGGCGGCCGCGGCGCCCTCAACTTCCTGGAGGAACTCGACGCCCAGGACATCGCCGCCGACACCCTCACCCGCCGCACCGTGCGCCCCGACGCCGTACGGCTGATGACCGCGCACCGCGCCAAGGGCCTGGAATGGCGGCTCGTCGTCGTCGCCGGGGTGCAGGAGGGCCTCTGGCCCGACCTGCGCCGGCGCGGCTCGCTCCTGGAAGCCGACCGGATCGGCCGCGACGGCCTGGCCGAGCCGCTCACCCCGGGCGCGCTGCTCGCCGAGGAACGCCGGCTGTTCTACGTGGCCGCCACCCGCGCCCGCGAACGCCTGGTCGTCACCGCCGTGAAGGCCGCGGCCGACGACGGGGACCAGCCGTCCCGTTTCCTGACCGAGCTGGGCGTCGCCCCCCAGGACGTCACCGGCCGCCCGCGCCGCCCCCTTGCGGTGGCCGCGCTCGTCGCCGAACTGCGCGCCACCACCGTCGACCCGGCCGCCACCCCGGCGCTGCGCGAGGCCGCCGCCCAGCGGCTCGCGAAGCTGGCGGCCCTGCACGACGACGACCACCACCCCCTGGTACCGGCCGCCCACCCGGACAACTGGTGGGGCCTGCACGAACCCACCCACAGCACCGTCCCGCTCCGCGACCGCGACCGCCCCGTCGTCCTCTCCGGCAGCGCCCTCGACCAGCTCGCCAACACCTGCTCGCTCCAGTGGTTCCTGGGCCGCGAGGTCAAGGCGGACGCCCCCGCCACCGCCGCCCAGGGCTTCGGCAACGTGGTGCATGTGCTCGCCGACGAGGTCGCCTCCGGCCGCACCCCCGCCGATCTGTCCGTCCTGATGGAGCGGCTGGACTCCGTATGGGACGCCCTCGCCTTCGACGCCCCCTGGAAGTCACGCCAGGAGAAGGAGACCGCGCGCGCCGCCCTGGAGCGCTTCCTGCGCTGGCACGTCATGGAACGCGAGACCCGCGGCCGGGAGACCGTCGCCACCGAGCACGGCTTCGACCTCACCCTCCGGGCCGGCGCCTACGAGGTACGCATCCGGGGCAGCATGGACCACGTCTCCCGGGACGCGCAGGGACGGGCGTACGTCGTCGACTTCAAGACCGGCAAACAGAAACCGACCGGCCCCGAGGTCGCCCGCCACCCCCAGCTCGCCGTCTACCAGCTCGCGGTGCGCGAAGGCGCGGTGGACGAGGCCTTCGACGGCCGCACACCGCAGCCGGGCGGCGCGGAACTGGTGCATCTGCGGCTGGGCGCGGCCCAGAAGGAAGGCGGCGACGCGCTGCCCGCCGTACAGGCGCAGCAGCCGCTGGAGGCGGGGGACCCTCCGGCGGAGCCAGGGGGAGAGTGGGTCGGCGAACTGCTCGCCACCGCCGCGGGCCGCGTACTGGAGGAGCGGTTCACACCCACCACCGGGACGCACTGCACCCACTGCACCTTCCGGGCGTCGTGCAGCGCACAGCCGGAGGGGCGGCACGTGGTGGAGTGACATTCCGCTGCGCTTGGGCGGCCCTCCCACGTTTTCGGCTTTCCCGCCGTGGTGGTTGCTCGCCGTTCCCCGCCCGCTGCCGCGGTGCGCTCGCCGTTGCGCCTGCGGCGGGCGGGGCCGCTGCGCGGGGCTGTCGGGGGTGCGGTGACGGGCCTGCGCGGGTGGGTGGGGAAACCGTTGGTGGGGGTGCAGGTGGGTGGTCCGGTGTGCCTTGTCGCTCACAGGGAAGTGAACTGGCTTCGTACGACGCACGCCCCTACCCACCGTCACTTACTTCACCCACGGGAGGGGACGGGCCGAGGGGTCTGGTGTGTGGACGTAAAGCGCAGCAGTCCACACACCAGGCCCCGCAGGCCCGTCACCGCACCCACAGCCCCGCGCAGCGGACCCGGCCCGCCGCAGGCGCAACGGCGAGCGCACCGCGCAGCGGGCGACAAACGGCGAGCAACCACCACGGCGGGCCGGCCGAAAACGTGGGCCGACAGCCCAGCGCAGCGGATTGTCAGTGCCGACCGTTACGGTTTTCGCTGTGTCAGCTCGCCTCACCGACCCCGAGCAGCTCAAGGAGCTCCTCGGCATCCCGTTCACGCCGGAGCAGACGGAGTGCATCACCGCTCCGCCCGCCCCGCAGGTCATCGTGGCCGGAGCCGGTTCGGGCAAGACCACGGTGATGGCCGCGCGCGTGGTGTGGCTGGTCGGCACCGGCCAGGTCGCCCCCGAACAGGTCCTCGGGCTGACGTTCACGAACAAGGCCGCCGGCGAGCTCGCCGAACGCGTCAGGTCCGCGCTCCTCGCCGCCGGAGTCACCGACCCCGACGCGCTCCCGCTCGACGCCGCCGGCTCCGCCACCGACCAGCCCCCCGGCGAGCCGCGGATCTCCACCTACCACGCCTTCGCCGGCCAGCTCCTCAAGGACCACGGCCTGCGCATCGGCCTGGAGCCC
The DNA here is from genome assembly GCF_023544705.1 of Streptomyces sp. MCA2. Taxonomy (NCBI): domain Bacteria; kingdom Bacillati; phylum Actinomycetota; class Actinomycetes; order Kitasatosporales; family Streptomycetaceae; genus Streptomyces; species Streptomyces sp. MCA2. The sequence continues at coordinate 6,617 of NZ_JAMJFM010000036.1, read as the reverse complement.
AGCGCCCGGCTCCTCGCCGACGCCACCCGCTTCCAGCTCGCCGCCCGCACCCTCCGGGCCGCCCCCGGCCCCTACCCGGCGCTCACCACCTCCCTGCCCTCCCTCGTGGAGGACCTCCTCGCCCTCGACGCCGAGCTCGCCGAGCATCTCGTGGACCCCGCCGCGCTCCGCACCCACGACACCGAGCTGCTCGCCGCCCTCGACGGGGTGAAACTCACCAACGCCGACCTGCGCAAGGTCCCCGAAACCGCCCGCGGCCGCCTGGAACTGCTCGACCTCGTCACCGCCTACCGCGCCGAGAAACGCCGCCGCGACCTCCTCGACTTCGGCGACCAGATCGCCCACTGCGCGACCCTCGCCACCACCCGCCCCGAAGTCGGCCGGATCCTGCGCGACGAATTCCGTGTCGTCCTCCTCGACGAATACCAGGACACCTCCGTCGCCCAACGACTGCTGCTGTCCGGCCTCTTCGGCTCCGGCACCGGGCCCGCCACCGGACATGCCGTCACCGCCGTCGGCGACCCCTGCCAGGCCATCTACGGCTGGCGCGGCGCCTCCGTGGCCAACCTCGACGACTTCCCCGCCCACTTCCCCTTCCAGGACGGCACCCCCGCCCGCCGGTACGCCCTCAGCGAGAACCGCCGCAGCGGCGGCCGCCTCCTCGACCTCGCCAACGGCCTCGCCGCACCGCTGCGCCGGATGCACGAGGGCGTCGAAGCGCTGCGCCCCGCCCCCGGAGCCGAACGCGACGGCATCGTCCGCTGCGCCCTGCTGCCCACCCACGCCGAAGAGCTCGCCTGGCTCGCCGACTCCCTCGCCCACCTCGTCCGCACCGGTACCCCGCCCGGCGAGATCGCCGTACTGTGCCGCACCGCCGCCGATTTCGCCCGCATCCAGGGCGAACTGGTCGACCGGGACATCCCCGTGGAGGTCGTCGGCCTCTCCGGGCTGCTGCATCTGCCCGAGATCGCCGACCTCGTCGCCGTCTGCGAAGTCCTCCAGGACCCCACGGCCAACGCCGCCCTGGTCCGCCTGCTGATCGGCCCGCGCTGGCGGATCGGCCCCCGCGACCTCGCGCTCCTCGGCCGCCGCGCCCGCACCCTCGTCCACCGCGCCGCGCCGTCCGACGACCCCGGACAGCGCCTCGCCGAGGCCGTCGAAGGCGTCGACCCGGCCGAGACCATCTCCCTCGCCGACGCACTCGACACCTTCCTGGAGGCCGACGGACCCGACGACGGGCTCCCGTTCTCCGCCGAGGCACGGGTGCGCTTCGCCTACCTCGCCACCGAACTCCGCGACCTGCGCCGCTCCCTCGGCGACCCCCTCATGGACGTGCTCCACCGGGTGCTGGCCGCCACCGGCCTGGAAGTCGAACTGTCCGCCTCACCGCACGCCCTCGCCGCACGCCGCCGCGAGACACTCGGCACCTTCCTCGACATCGCCGCCGGATTCGCCGCCAAACAGGGCGGCGAATCCCTCGACGGCGACGCCACCCTGCTGGCCTTCCTCGGCTTCCTGCGCACCGCCGTCCAGTACGAAAAGGGCCTGGACAGCTCCCTGCCCGGCGGCGACAACACCGTCAAGGTGCTGACCGCCCACAAGTCCAAAGGCCTGGAATGGGACGTCGTCGCCGTACCCGGCCTGGTCACCAAGCAGTTCCCCAGCGAACAGGCCCGCGAGTCCTGGACCAGCCGGCCCAAGGTCCTCCCGCACGCCCTGCGCGGCGACGCCGCCACCCTCCCCGACGTCGGGGAATGGGCCGCCCGCGGCCTGAAGTCCTTCAAGGAGGCGATGAAGCAGCACCAGGAGACCGAGGAACTCCGCCTCGGCTACGTCACCTTCACCCGCCCCCGCTCCCTGCTGCTCGGCTCCGGCCACTGGTGGGGCCCCCAGCAGAAACGACCGCGCGGCCCGTCCGCCTTCCTGGAGGCACTGCGCGCGCACTGCGAAGCAGGACACGGCGAGATCGAGCACTGGGCCGAGGCCCCCGAGGACGGCGAGGAGAACCCGGCCCTCTCCGAGTCCGCCACGGAACAGGCCTGGCCGCTGCCCCTCGACCCCACGGCCACGGCCCGCCGCCGCACCGCCGCGGCCACGGTCCGCGCCCATCTGGAGCGCAGGACGGGGCAGGAGCCGGCCGCCCCCGCCGCCGCCCCACCGTCCCTGTCCGTCCACGACCCCGACTGGCCGCCACCACCGGCGGACGAGCCGTGGGCCACCGACCCGTACGCCCCGTATGACCCGTATGACGTGGCCGAAGCCGACCCGTTCGACGACGCCCCGCCGTTCGAGGACGCCGCCCCGTTCGACGACGTGGCCCCGTACGGCGCGCCCGTTACCGCCCGGTTCGACGACGACGCCGCGCCGCACGGGGCGCCGGCCCCCGGCCCCTCCGACGACGGCACTCCGTCCCACCACACCCCGTCCCACGACGCCCCGCCGCACCAAGCCCTGCCGCACGACGCCCCGCCGCACGGCACCCCCGAAGACGGGCCCGCCCCCCTCCGCGCCCATATCGGCGCCCAGCGCTCCACCGAACCCCATCTCACCGCCCTCACCGACCCCGGCACCGTCCACCCCGGCGACACGGCCCATCCCGGAGATGCCGCCCCCCACCCCGGCGATGCCGCCCCCCACACCCTCCTCCCCGAGGAGCGCCGCACCGTCGGGTCCTGGGACCGCGATCTGGACGCGCTCGCCGCCGAGCTGCGCCGCTCCCGCGCCACCGTCCGGGACGTCCCGCTGCCCTCCGCGCTCAGCGCCACCCAACTGCTCCGCCTCGCCGCCGACCCCCACGGCTTCGCCCGCGAACTCGCCCGCCCCATGCCGCGCCCGCCCCAGCCCGGCGCCCGCCGCGGCACCCGCTTCCACGCCTGGGTCGAATCCCGCTTCGAAGAGCTCACCCTGCCGCTGCTCGGCCCCGACGAGCTGCCCGGCGCCGAACAGGACGACGCAGCCGGAATCGTCGACGAGCACGACCTCGAAACCCTCAAGGAGGCCTTCGCCCGTACCCCCTACGCCCACCGCACACCCTTCCGGGTCGAAGCCCCCTTCCAGCTGACCCTCGCGGGACGGGTGATCCGCGGCCGGATCGACGCCGTCTACAAAGAGCCCGGCCCGGACGGCGACCGCTTCGAGATCGTCGACTGGAAAACCGGCCGTGCCCACAGCGCCGACCCCCTCCAGCTGGCCGTCTACCGCCTCGCCTGGGCCGAGCGGTACGGCCTGCCGCCATCCGCCGTCGGCGCCGCCTTCCTCTACGTCCGCAGTGGCGAGGTGGTCAGACCCGCACGGCTGCCCGGCCGGGCCGGACTGGAACGCATCCTCCTCGGCGAGACCGCCGACCGGCCTCCGCCGGAAGGCCGATAGGCTCGGTCGTATGAGCAACACCCCGGACAGCGCCGTCCGCGCGTACATCACCCTCCATCGCGAAGCCTTCCTCGAAGACCTCGCCGACTGGCTGCGCATCCCCTCCGTGTCCGCCGACCCGGAGCGCGCCGGCGATGTGCGCCGCAGCGCCGAATGGCTCGCCGCGAAGCTCACCGACACCGGTTTTGCGACCACCGAGATCTGGGAGACCGGGGGCCTGCCCGCGGTCTTCGCCGAGTGGCCCTCCGGTGACCCGTCCGCGCCGACCGTGCTCGTCTACGGCCACCACGACGTACAGCCCGCCGCCCGCGAGGACGGCTGGCACACCGACCCCTTCACGCCGCAGACCGTCGACGGCAAGCTCTACGCCCGCGGCGCCGCCGACGACAAGGGCCAGGTGTTCTTCCACACCCTGGGTGTGCGCGCGCACCTCGCCGCGACCGGCCGCACCGCCCCCGCCGTCAACCTCAAGCTGCTCATCGAGGGCGAGGAGGAGTCCGGCTCACCGAACTTCCCGGCCCTGATCGAGAAGCACGCCGACCGCCTCGCCTGTGACGCGGTGATCGTCTCCGACACCGGCATGTGGTCCAGGGACACCCCCACGGTGTGCACCGGCATGCGCGGCCTGACGGACTGCCAGATCGACCTCTACGGCCCTGACCAGGACATTCACTCCGGCTCGTTCGGTGGCGCGGTCCCCAACCCCGCCACCGAGGCCGCCCGGCTGGCCGCCGCGCTGCACGACGCCGACCGCCGGGTAGCCGTCCCCGGGTTCTACGACGGCATGATCGAGCTCACCGACCGCGAGCGGGAACTCTTCGCCGAGCTGCCCTTCGACGAGGAGGAGTGGCTGCGCACCGCGCACTCCCACGCCCCTCTCGGCGAGGCCGGCACCACGACCCTGGAGCGCATCTGGGCCCGCCCCACCGCCGAGGTCAACGGCATCGGCGGCGGCTATCAGGGCCCCGGCGGCAAGACCATCGTGCCGTCCACCGCACAGCTCAAGCTGTCCTTCCGGCTGGTCGCGGGCCAGAGCGCGGCCGCCGTGCAGCAGTCCGTACGCGACTGGGTGGCGGCGAGCCTCCCGGCGGGCATCCGCCACGAGATCACGTTCTGGGGCGCCACCCGCCCCTGCCTCACTCCGCTCGACCACCCCGCGCTCCAGTCCGTCGTCCGCGCCATGGGCCGGGCCTTCGAACAGAAGATCCGCTTCACCCGCGAGGGCGGATCCGGGCCCGCGGCCGACCTCCAGGACGTCCTCGGCGTCCCGGTCCTCTTCCTCGGCATCTCCGTCCCGTCGGACGGCTGGCACGCACCGAACGAGAAGGTCGAGCTCGACCTGCTGATGAAGGGCGTCGAGACCGCCGCCCACCTGTGGGGCGACCTGGCGGAGACCTGGCGCACGACGTGACCGCGCACCGCCGTACCGCTCCGCGCCCCGTACGCAGCAATCACCCACGCCATAGGGGGAGTTGGAAACAGCAGTGACCACCTGGACCGACCACACCGCCGGCCGGCCGCTCACCTTCAGCGCGCCGAGCGGAATTGACCGCTCCGCCCATCATCGCCTCGACGAAGCCTGGCTGGCGGCGGCCTGGAGCCACCCGACGACGCGCGTCTTCGTGGTGTCCGGCGGACAGGCACTGATCGACGACACCCCTGACGGCCGCACCGAGCTGATCATGACGCCGTCCTTCGAGGCGCCCATGACCGAGGCGCACCGCTACTACCTCGGCACCGACGACGAGGGCGTCAGCTACTTCGCCCTCCAGAAGGACTCGCTGCCCGGCCGCATGGACCAGTCCGCGCGCCCGGCGGGCCTGCGCGAGGCCGGTCTGCTGCTGTCCCCGCGCGACGCCGGTCTGCTCGTACACGCCGTCGCCCTGGAGAACTGGCAGCGACTGCACCGCTTCTGCTCACGCTGCGGCGAGCGCACCGTCATCGCCGCGGCGGGCCACATCCGCCGCTGCCCGGCCTGCGGCGCCGAGCACTACCCGCGCACCGACCCGGCCGTGATCATGCTCGTCACCGACGAGGAGGACCGCGCGCTTCTGGGCCGCCAGGTCCACTGGCCCGAAGGCCGCTTCTCCACCCTCGCCGGGTTCGTCGAGCCGGGCGAATCCATCGAGCATTCGGTGGTCCGCGAGGTCTTCGAGGAGGCCGGCGTCGTCGTCGGTGAGGTGGAGTACGTCGCCAGCCAGCCCTGGCCGTTCCCCTCCAGCCTGATGCTGGGCTTCATGGCGCGCGCCACCTCCTCCGAGATCCAGGTCGACGGCGAGGAGATCGAAGAGGCCCGCTGGTTCTCCCGCGAGGACCTGCGCGCCGCCTTCGAATCCGGCGAGGTCCTCCCGCCGTACGGCATCTCCATCGCCGCCCGCCTCATCGAGCTCTGGTACGGCAAGCCGCTGCCCAGGCCGTGAGCACCGGGCGGACGGGCGGGCGGCGGTACGGCGGCCGGGACGCCTGACGCTCGCCCGCCCGCACGCGCGCAAAAAAGAGGGCCGCCGGCCGGAACCACCACTTGATGGATCCGGCCGACGGCCCTCTGTACACGCTGTAGGCACTCAGCCGGCGCGGGGCTGCCCCTCAGAAGGAACCCCTCAGCGCAACGGCACAGCCACCCCGGAACGGCGCTGCTCATCCCGGAGCGCACTGCTGCCGGGGGAGCCACCCAGGCCTCCGGGAAGCCGCGTCGCCGCCGAGGCGAAGGGCCTCCGCATCCGCGTCGCCGCCGAGGCGAAGGGCCTCCGCAGAACCACAAAGGCGAAGCGCCCTCGGAGAAGAAGCGCCCTCGGAGAAGCCGTCAGGCCCCGACCTTCTGCTTGACCTGCGCCAGGGACGGGTTGGTCAGCGTCGAACCGTCGGGGAACAGCACGGTCGGCACCGTCTGGTTGCCGCCGTTCGCCTTCTCCACGAACGCCGCCGACTCCGGGTCGTGCTCGATGTTGATCTCGGTGTACGCGATGCCCTCGCGGTCCATCTGACCCTTCAGCCGACGGCAGTAGCCGCACCAGGTCGTGCTGTACATCGTCACAGTGCCCGCCATGCGTCCCGCGCTCCTTCGTTAAGTCTTGATCAATACCACCCGACGCCGTACTCGGCGCGGCCAAGCACCACAACGAACATCGAGCCCCAGCCATTCCCGGCCCCCTGGGCGACCCATTCCCGACGCCGCGATCCGAGCCCCGGGCCCGCGCCGGGACCCGCATCCGGGCCCGGGCCGGAACCTGAACGCGGACCCGGGCCGG